>CAYUFN010000150.1:0-6402 GCA_964443965.1 uncultured Hyphomonas sp.
CACCAGAGGTCATCCAGCGGTTTGGCGCTTCGAAATGATAATACTGCGCCGCCCACATCTGATGCTGGCCGACTTCGGTGGTGATGTAGGTGTCGCGAGATTTGGTTAGTTCATAGAGCCGCTCAATGGCGTATTGCGGCTTGATCTCTGTTTTGGAGGCGTCATAGGCAAAGCATTTGCGCGCGCGCCAGGTATCAATTTCGGCTTTCCATGGCCCAAGATCTAGTGCGGCTTTTGTTGAGGCTGTCCACCCCGCCAGGAGCGCCTCAAGCGCCTTGCCACAATCTGCAATGATCGGCAGATCAGCCCGCACGATTTTGTTGATCGATGAAGGATCAATATCAATATGAATCTTCTTTGATCCGGGTGAAAATGCATCAATGCGTCCAGTTACCCGGTCATCAAAGCGTGCGCCGACGCAGATCATAAGATCACAATCATGCATAGCATTATTGGCTTCAAAGCTGCCATGCATACCGAGCATGCCCAGCCAATCTGGATGAGACGCGGGAAAGGCACCTAGCCCCATCAAGGTGGAGGTGACAGGAAACCCTGTTGCGGCCTGAAGCGCGCGCAGTGCCTGGCTTGCGGCTGAACCTGAATTGATTACCCCGCCGCCGGTATAAAAGACCGGGCGCTTGGCATTTTGCATCAATTTGACAGCCTCAGCGATAGCCGCCGGATCAGGATTGGTCTTGGGTTGATAAGTTGGCAAGCTGACGCTGTCCTTACCGTGATAAGGACCGCTGGCGAACTGTACATCTTTTGGAATATCAATCACAACAGGGCCCGGACGGCCAGAGGTTGCGACATGGAAAGCCTCGTGAATGGTTGTGGCCAAATCAGCAACATCCATAACGAGATAATTATACTTTGCGCAGCAGCGCGTAATGCCAACCGTATCGCATTCCTGAAACGCATCGGTGCCGATCAGGTGGCTTGGCACCTGCCCGGTCAACACAACCATAGGTATGGAGTCCATCATCGCATCAGCAATCGGTGTCACCATGTTCGTGGCCCCTGGCCCGGAGGTGACGAGTGCGACACCGCATTTTCCAGTTGAGCGCGCAAACCCTTCGGCTGCATGGCCAGCCCCCTGCTCATGGCGCACCAATACATGTCGGATCGCCTGGCTCTCGTCTTGATGTAAGGCATCATAAATTGGCAGCACAGCGCCACCCGGATACCCAAACATTACCTCAACGCCCTGCTCCTTTAGGGCACGGATGACGATGTCTGCGCCTGTCATTTCAGACGTGTCCTGTTTGGGTTTGGCTGCCGTTTCCATTGTTTGCTTCCTTAAATTACGGCCAAAGAAAAAGGCTCCCTTGGGAGCCTCAAATGTCGTGCGCCTGCCTCAAGCCCCTCACTGGGCCAAGCAGACGCTAAATCACGAGCACGACAATATTCAGATACATATTTATAATTCCTAACTTGAAAAAGGCATAACTTACCTCTCAGCCAGCGTCAACCTCTCTGTAAAGGGCAAAAATAACCTTTAGCCGTGTTTCGATATCTTCTGATGGGATACGCGGCCAAAATGGGAATTGCCGCCCGATCCAGGTAAATTGCCGTTTGGCATAGCGGCGTGTATCGCGGCTGGCGTGTTGGGCTGCCGTATCAGAATTAATCTCGCCGCGAATATAAGCTGCCAACCATGGCATGCCATGCGCTTTCATAACGGGCAGTCCCGGGTTAAGTCGGCGATCAACAAGCCTGCGCGCTTCATCCATTGCACCTTCTACCAGCATAGCATTAAAGCGGCGATCAATACGGGCATAAAGGCGTGGGCGTGGCGGGGTGAGTGCCACCCCCATCCATTCACCCTCGCCGAGTATAGGTGCTGCGCGTTTTCCCTTGAAACTGGAAAAGCGGTTTCCGGTCGCAAGCCAAACTTCCAAAGCCCGGCCAAGCCTTTGGCGGTCACCTGTTTTCAGTCTTTCTGCGCTTTCCGGATCAACAGCGCTGAGCCGCTCCTTTAGCCCGGCCCCACCTTCTTCCCTGGAAATTGCACGGACATCTGCACGAATATCTTCAGGAATTGGTGGAATTTCCGCAAGCCCCTGCGTAAGCGCGAGCAGATAAAGGCCTGTCCCGCCCGCAATGATAGGTGTTTTACCGCGCTGGCGAATAGCTTCAATCACCGACCGGGCCTCCTTTAACCAGTGCCCTGTGGAGTAATGGCTGGCCGCATCAACATGCCCGAAAAGATGGTGAGGTGCCGCAGCCAATTCATCTGCGCTGGGTCTGGCGGTCAGCGTTTCCAGGTCTGCATAGACCTGCATACTGTCCGCATTGACAATCTCACCGTCTATGCGTTTGGCAAGCTGAATGGCCAAAGCCGTCTTACCACTCGCAGTTGGGCCGTGAATCAGGATTGCAGTTGTCATAATTAAGGCGTAGACGCTCAAAGTCTTTCTGAAAAGCGCAAAGGATGAAAAGCGTGGCAAAATACGAAACTGGCATTGCCTATGTTGCTGTCATCGTTGGCACGTCTGCAGATAAAGACATGGACCACATACTTGAAAAGGCAGGGCTTGCAGGCCAGCGCAGGCCCAAAGACCTTGGGGCGCATCAGGGCGTTAAAGCCGTTGAAGTTGACCTGCCTGAATTGACCGAAACGAGCTATAAGAGGCTCGTGCGTGAACTTGCCACGCTAACGACCGATACGGCGCTTCTCCCGATAAAAACCCGCAAGAAACGCCTGCTGATCAGTGATATGGACAGCACAATCATCGCCGAGGAATGCCTTGACGAGCTGGCTGATTTTGCTGGGCTGAAGGCTGAAATCTCTGCGATTACAGAACGTGCAATGGCCGGTGAGTTAAATTTTGAAGAGGCCCTAACCACAAGGGTTGGTATGCTTAAAGGCCTGGGCCTGGAAAAAATAGAGGCTTGCTATCGCGAACGCATCACCGTGAATGCTGGCGCAAAAACACTGGTCGCCACGATGAAAACTGCAGGGGCTCATTGCCTGCTTGTCTCTGGTGGATTTACCGCCTTCACATCGCGCGTGGCGGCGGCGGTAGGCTTTCACGCCCATTATGGCAATACGTTGCATGATGATGGCACAACTCTGACCGGCAAGGTCGGGATGCCAATTCTTGGACGCGAAGCCAAACAGGAACGGCTAGAGACCGCGGCAAAAGAGCTAGGCCTGCAAGCCGAAGATGCGCTGGCGATAGGCGATGGCGCCAATGATCTGGCCATGATTAAAGCTGCCGGGCTTGGCATCGCCTATCGCGCCAAACCAATTGTAGCAACTCAGGCCCGCGCGGCCATCACACATACCGACCTGACAACCGCCCTCTTCTTTCAAGGCTATCATGCCGATGAGTTTGTGACAGAATAGCCCTATGAGTGATACGATCCGCCTTTATAAAGATGCTGACCTACATAGGCTGTATACGATCAATTGTGCGGGCGAGCCGGGCGTTGGCGCGGTAACAGAAGACGCGCTTGGCCAGATCATCGCGCAAGGCATTTGCCTGGTTGCGGTCAGTCGCGACGACACGCCTGTTGGCTTCCTGCTGGCCCTTCAACCAGAGACAGACTATGGAAGCAAAAACTATCAGTGGTTTGATGAACGCTTTGAAGATTATGTCTATGTCGACCGGATCGCGCTTCATCCAGACGCGCGCGGGAGTGGTCTTGGCACAGCGCTTTATCAGCATGGCTTTGTGCATTTTGCGGGTAAAGCCTTGCTGATCGGATGCGAAGTCAACACCATGCCGCCCAATCCCGGCTCCATGCGGTTCCATGAACGACTTGGGTTTAGCCAAGTTGGCACACAAACATTTCAGGCAGACTATGCCGTTACTTATCTTGCCAGGCGGTTGAGCCTGTGAGTCTGTCCAAAAAATATGTCGGCAGCGAACCCATGCGCGTCAACAAATTTATGGGACAGGCCGGGCTCTGTTCACGCCGCGAAGCAGAGGCGCTGATCGAGAAAGGGCTCGTCACTATTGAGGGTGTTAAAATCTCTTCGCCCGGTCATAAAATTGAACCTGGACAGACCCTGCAACTTAATGCGCAGACAGTGGCAAAGCTGGATAACAAATTCACCGCTGTCATCCACAAGCCCGAGGGAATTGTCTCTGCCCAACCCGAGGAAGGGCAAATTCCAGCGGCCCGCCTGCTGACCCGGCAAAACCTTATTGGTAAAGGGGCCGCCCCGAAAAAGACAGCCAGCCTGCCCGCGCTTGGCCGGCTTGATATGGATAGTCGCGGGCTTTTATTGCTCTCCGAAGATGGCGTACTTGCCAAAGCGCTAATCGGGCCGCAATCCCGGCTCGACAAGGAATACATCGTCAAAGTGACCGGCGAAATTACTGAACGCAAAATTGCCAAACTCTGTCATGGGTTGGAACTGGATAATCGCAAACTCCGCCCAGCAAAGGTGACTCGGCTTGGGAAACGCGGCTTACGGTTTATTCTGAATGAAGGCCGCAATCGCCAGATCCGGCGCATGTGCGATCTGGTGGAACTGCGCGTTTATGACCTCTACCGCACACGGATTGGCCCGCTGGAGCTAGGCAGCTTGCGCGAGGGAAAATGGCGCGCCCTGACACCGAAAGAGCGCGCCGCTTTAATCAGAGCGGCCAAAGGCTAGCAACCCTCTCTAGGTCTTGTTGCGTTTACGGCGCACCCATGGCCAGATGCCGCGCAGCCAAATGAACAGAAATATAGCAATCAAGATCATCCATGGCAGACCAACTGCAAAGAAGGTAATCACCGCAGCGAAAGCTTCTGCCATATTGTAGAAAAAGTCACCGAATGCGCTGGCTAATGGGTTGGCGCGCCCGCCAGCCACAAGGCTACGTTTGGTGGTGTAATTCACTGTCATATCTGACATGGAAACACGCAGGCGCAGGGCCTTCAGATTTGACGTGATGGATTCGATCTCACCCGTGACGCGGGCAAGCTCGCGCTCGACCTGTAATAGCTCGCCAAGGTCACCCTCGCGCGTGGCGAGCAAATCTTCCAAGCGTCCCTTAAGGGTGATCTTCGCGCTGAGACGTGCATCGGTATCGAGGATTTGACGCGTGAGATCGACAGATTGCTTATTGCGCTGGGTGATTGCTCCGTTTGCAGCATCAACCTCAGCATCCAGCCCGGCCTGAAATGTTTCTATCCAGCTTGGGATCGCGCGCAGCGAAAGATAAGCGTTTGTATAATCATCAGACTGATTGTTAATACTGGAATTGGTGACGATGCAGACGCGCGGGCCCGCCGCCTCACAAGCGGCAACATGGGCTTGCATGGTCGGCTCAACAGCGGTTTGCGGAAATTCAAGACCGAGACTGTAGGAATAGGCGATGAACTGCGCTGCGCCGTCTTCGTTTGGGATGGGGTCTTGGCTGGGCGCTGACTGCGGAGGTGGCGGCGGAGGCGGTGGAGGTGGTGACCCAGTTCGTAGCCGCTTAGCTGACACAGTGACTAACGCCTGCGCTCCATCAGCCTCGTAATGATCTACCTCGCTGTTGTTTCCATTACCGCCGCAACTGGCAAGCAATACACATCCAATTAAAAACCCTGACATCGGCTTCATGCCCACTCTCCCATCATCGTTAAATACAGATTTCATAGACCGGATGATTGGGTAGAAATGAGGCAAAGAAATGGCTACTGCGCGATAAGCTAGAGTTTTTTAAAATAGCGCGCGACGGGCCAGCGTTGAAAGCCTACGCTTTCATAGGCCGCGCGCGAGGGCGCATGGCCCGGGTCTCCGCCGGTTTCGACCATAACCATTTTCATGCCTGCCGCAGCGATCTGAGCAAATGCATGCTCCATCAGTGCGGTGCTGACCCCGTGTCGCTGCGCATCCGGATCGACAGCGAGAATATAGATCTCGCCCATATTATCATCACGGTGCAAACGTGTACCGATATAGCCCACGATTCCAGCGGTCATTTGCGCGACAAAAACATCCGTTTCGCCATCAGATAGCAGCGCGCTGTCATCAGCTTCTTGCCGCACCCACCACCCTTTTGGGTAAAAGTTCTCGTAGACAAAGCCATCAACAGCAGGCTTTAATTTTGCAAACACAGGGGCCCAGCTGCGCTTGGTAATTTCCAACAAAATATTGTAATCACTTGGCAAATATGCGCGTATGCTGATTGTCATTTCCTTAAGGCCTTGGCCCGAAACTGACCTTGCCGGGCTCAAGCACCCGCCTTGCATGATGGACGAAATCGACGAGCATGCGCCGTGTCTCGCGCGGATCAATAATTTCCTCTGCATAGAAACTTTCGGCAGTGCGGAAGGGCGAGGCGATCGCATCGAACTTCTTGTAAAGCTGCTTGAGCAAAGCCTCAGGATCGTCTGCCTCAAGCAGCTCCTTGCGGTAGGCCGCTTCAATACCGCCCGCCATGGGCAACGACCCCCAATCGCCTGATGGCC
>CAYUFN010000151.1:0-4888 GCA_964443965.1 uncultured Hyphomonas sp.
ATGCCTTTGCTCATCTTAAAAGCTCCTATTTACAGTTTGCCAGCGCGCGCTTGTATTCTGTTAATACACCTTCAGCGTCCACACTTGTACACACGAAGCATTTGCGCCCCGTCTGTTCAGGGCGTCGCTCCATCATACCAATTCGCTCACCCTCCGTTTTGACACGAAGGGCCAACTCTTCCATGCCTAATAAATCAGGCAGAAGGCTCGCAATAGTCGCTGTTGGGTCATGCATATGGCAGCTCATCCGCCCCGTCTTGCGCTTATAGAAAGACATGTAAAACTGGCCGATCTCGTGGAGAAACGCCCCGGTTTCAGGTGCTCTTGCTTTTAAGCCTTCAAAGTCATGTGCATGAAATTCGATCTGGCTGGTGACATCCAGCCCCACAATCAAGATACGCCCCTCCCCTGGTGCATTCATAACAATGTTCGCAGCATGCGGATCATTCCAGAAGTTTGCTTCCGCATAATCGGTTACATTACCCCCCGCATCCAATGACCCACCCATAATAACCAACTGGGCCAGGTTAGTGATAAATGCCGAGTCCTTTTCAACTGCCAGCGCAATATTGGTTAGCGGTCCTATGGCACACAGCGTTATTTCTCCAGGATGTTCACGCGCAGCCCGCACAAGATAGTCAGCCGCTGTTTCATTAGCTGCACTCGTCTTGAGTGATCCAATCTCATAAGTTCCAAACCCATGCGGCCCATGAACATAATCAGATGGCGCATTTGGCGTAATCTTTAGCGGCCGCTGCGCCCCAGAATAGACCGGGCAATCAATCCCTGAAAAAGCGGATAACCATAACGCATTTTTCGTTGCGTCCTCGGTCGTAACATTGCCAAAAACGGTCGTGAGGGCAAGCAATTCAATACGCTCATGACCATGCGCGTAGAAAAAGGCCATTGCGTCATCCACACCGGGGTCTGTATCGATAATAAGTTTCAAGTCGCTGTTCCCTCTGCCAGTGTGATTCATGAAACATATACATGGCTAAAAGGCTTAGCGGCAAAGCATTTCATATTGACGCGCACGACCACAAACTCTATTGAGCCTTCTGACTGCCCCGTGCCCAAGTGGCGGAATTGGTAGACGCGCTACGTTCAGGTCGTAGTGGCCTTATGGCCGTGGAGGTTCGAGTCCTCTCTTGGGCACCAGCTGATATTCCCACACAGTCCGATGTCGTCTACTTTGCACTGATTTTTATGAATTTTTATTGAATCTGCGCTTGCATGTTGTCCAATCGCGTGCAGGGTAGTCGTTTGTCATCCGGGGTATTTTTTAGGGTACTTTCTCTAAACTACCCTGTTTGGTCTACTCAGATACCCCGAAAAGTACCCTATATGCCGCTTACAGACACCCAAGTCCGAAACCTCAAACCGCGCGATAAGCCGTATAAACTCAGTGATGGCGGGCGAATGCACCTCTACGTCAAGCCAAAGGGCTCTAAACGCTAGCGCATGGCTTATGAATTTGACGGCAAAGAAAAGCTCATGTCGTTCGGAAAGTACCCCGCCGTCACCCTTGCCAAAGTCCGCGACCGCCGCGCCGCCGCCAAGGCCCCCCTCGCTGACGGCATAGACCCGATGGCACAGGCCAAAGCCGACAAAGAAGAACACGCCGCGCAAACCGAGCACACATTTGCAAATATCGCCGCTGAACTTGTCGCCAAGCTACGCAAGGAAGGCAAAGCAGAAGTCACGCTCAAAAAGAAGCAATGGCTCATCGACAAAGCCAATGCAGACTTTGGCGAAACGCCTATCCGCAACCTGAAACCCGCAATCGTTTTGGAATGCGTGAAAAAGGTCGAAGCGCTGGGCAATTATGAAAGCGCCAAACGCTTGCGCTCTACGATTGGTCAAGTGTGTCGCTATGCGGTCGCAACTGCTCGCGCTGAAAACGACCCGACCTACGCCCTTCGCGGCGCGCTTATCGCGCCGACCGTCACGCATATGGCGGCGGCGACAAACCGCGAAGACTTCGCACGTATCGTAAAAGCTATGTGGGCCTATGAAAGCGGCGCACCAGCCACCGCCGTGACCATGGAACCTAGAAAACCTCCAGCCGGGTGGCCCATAGAAGGAGTGCAGGTCACTGACTAAGGCGCCCTTTAGTACGTTTAACCTGTTAGGCGCTTAGTGCCTTAAGGACACATCTATTGCCTTCTCTTTGGGGAAAGAGCCCGGCACTCCATTTATCGTCAGCACATCACCTTTCGCATCAATCACAATTGTTTCCCCATCAGTGATCTGTCCCTCCAGAAGCAGCATCGCCAGTGGGTCCTGCAACTCTTTTTGTATAACACGTTTCAGTGGTCGGGCACCATAGACAGGGTCATAGCCGCGCGCAGCCAACCAGGCGCGTGCATGATCACTCAAATCAATGCTTAATTTCCGCGAGGCGAGCAAGGCACTGAGCCGCTGAATTTGTATACCAACGATAATATCAATCTCTTTGCGTCCAAGCCGCTTAAAGAAGACGGTTTCATCAATCCGGTTGATAAATTCTGGACGGAAGTGCATGCGGATTGCGGTCATCACGGCTTCGCGCTGTCCGTTTGTGAGCTCTCCCTCATCACCACTTGCCAGAGCATCCGCCCCCAGATTGGATGTCATAATGATCAGCGTGTTCTTGAAATCTACCGTGCGGCCTTGTCCGTCAGTTAAGCGACCATCATCGAGGACCTGCAACAGCGTGTTAAAAAGATCCGGGTGAGCCTTCTCGACTTCATCAAATAAGACCACCTGATAAGGGCGACGACGCACCGCCTCAGTCAAAACTCCGCCCTCATCGTAGCCAACATAACCTGGAGGCGCGCCAATGAGACGTGCAACAGAGTGCTTTTCGGAAAATTCAGACATATCTAAACGCAAAATCGCACTCTCATCGTCAAATAGAAATGCTGCAAGCGCTTTGGTCAACTCGGTTTTACCCACACCGGTTGGTCCCACCATAAGAAAACTCCCAATCGGCTTATCAGGGTCCTGCAAGCCTGCTCGCGCACGTCGCACCGCATTAGAGACCGCCCCAAGCGCTTCTTCTTGACCTACGACCCGCGCGCGCAGTGCATCTTCCATACGTAAAAGCTTCTCACGCTCGCCCTCCATCATTTTATCAACAGGTACGCCAGTCCATTTAGAAACAACACTGGCAATATCGTTAGGTCGCACCACTTCAGAGACAAGTGTATTGGCTTCTCCGTTCTTGTCTCCTTCTACTAATGCAATTTGAGATTCGAGCTTGGGAATTGCGCCATATTTTAATTCAGACGCTCGTGCGAGATCTCCTGTCCGCTCAGCTTCGGCCAAATCGGCAAATGCGCGGTCAAGCTGTTCTTTTGCTGCGGCGGCCCCCTTCAGCTTATTCTTCTCAGCTGACCAAATCGAGGTTAGCTCATCAGAGCTTGCTTGCAGTTCACCAATTTGTTTTTCAAGCACATGGACCCGCTCCCGGGAGGCAGAATCTTTTTCTTTTTTCAAAGCTTCGCTCTCTATGCGCAGCTGCATGACGCGCCGATCAATTTCGTCCAGTTCTTCGGGCTTAGAGTCCACTTCCATGCGCAAATGAGAGGCGGCTTCATCCATAAGATCAATAGCTTTATCCGGAAGGAAGCGATCAGTAATGTAACGATGCGAAAGTGTTGCTGCAGACACAATTGCTGCATCGGAAACTCGAACACCATGATGCGCTTCATACCGCCCTTTCAGGCCGCGAAGGATCGAAATAGTGTCCTCCACAGTCGGTTCATCTACAAAAACAGCCATAAACCGCCGCGCTAACGCGGCATCGCCTTCAACATGTTTGCGATATTCATCTAATGTCGTTGCGCCAACACAATGCAACTCTCCTCGCGCCAAGGCCGGCTTAAGAAGGTTTGATGCGTCCATTGCGCCATCGCTTTTACCTGCACCGACCAGCGTGTGCATTTCATCAATGAACAGTACAACGCCGCCAGCTGCCTCTCGTACTTCACTCAGAACCGCTTTCAATCGCTCTTCAAACTCACCACGAAATTTCGCGCCCGCTATCAACGCACCCATATCAAGTGATAAAAGCTGACGCCCGTTAAGGCTTTCAGGCACATCCCCATTTACAATCCGTAAGGCAAGTCCTTCAGCAATTGCCGTTTTCCCAACACCAGGTTCGCCAATCAAAACAGGATTATTTTTTCGCCGCCGCGAGAGCACTTGTATGGCCCGACGAATTTCTTCATCGCGTCCAATCACGGGGTCAAGCTTGCCTGCACGCGCGTCAGCGGTTAGGTCACGCGTGTATTTCTTGAGCGCCTCATAACTTTCTTCAGCAGTTGCAGTGTCGGCAGTCCGCCCTTGCCGCAATTGATCAATAGCATTTTCGAGTGCGTTAAGTGTTACACCCGCTGCGCGTAGGGCCTCAGCAGCTTTGCCCTTCTTCAATCCTGCGAGTGCCAGCAAGAGCCTTTCAATGGTCACAAAACTGTCGCCACCCGTCTTAGCCGCGCTTTCAGCAGAAGCAAAAAGTTTCGCCATTTCCGGACTGGCATAGAGGCGGCCGTCGCCCCCGGTGACAGATGGTAAAGCCTCAAGCGTTTCTCGCAGGCGACCTTCAAGACTGCCGATATCACCACCACTGGCGCGAATGAGATTCACGGCCAACTGATCAGGGTCTTCAAGAAGGCTGTCCAGCAAGTGGCTGGGCGTAAGCTGCTGATGGCCAGCATTAAGGGCTGAGGCCTGTGCACCTTGTAAAGCGCGTTGGGCCCGTTGCGTATACGTCTCTAAGTTCATATCCCTCTCCTTTGAAGCAGGGTGGTCAAGCTACATCCCGCTAAGCGGCGATGTCATCGTTCGCTATAGATGTGGGACGTCGACGCGCCGCTTCAAGAGGGTAAAATTTATGCTCCGCTTT
>CAYUFN010000151.1:4898-6352 GCA_964443965.1 uncultured Hyphomonas sp.
TTTAAACATACTTATAATACATCCATATATGGAAGTTACGCACGTTGCCTGTGCCAAATTTAATTATAAACGGATTTGCATTTTCAAAGGCGCTGTGGCGGTTTTCGCGCTCCTTTGCCTTGGTGTTTATTTTTTCAAAGCTGGGTTAGCAAGCGCAGCATCATAATCGGCCCTCACCATTTGATATCGCATATCAATTGCTGGTGCCATGTCTTCGTGCGTGAAGATGTGGCCGCGATTGGCTTCAATACAATCAGCGGTCCACTCACCTACCGCTTCAGCTGGCAGGCCATTGTTTATAACTTCACTCATTGCAAGATTTTCTGGCGTATCCAGATCCACCCCGCCGGAAGGACGTCCGGCTATACTTTTATGAATACTGGTTTTTACCCAACCAGGGCAAAGTGTACTTACCCCGATATTATCACTTGCGAGTTCGGCCCGCAGGGCCTCTGAATAGCCAACCACTGCAAACTTCGTTGCATGATAAGGCCCCATGCCTGGCATCGCGACATGGCCCGCCATTGAAGCAACATTAACAATGTGTCCCCCTTCACCATGGCTTTTTATATGAGGTAGGAAGGCTTCGACACCATACACAACGCCCATCAGATTGATGTCTACAATCCAGCGCCAGTCCTCTAGCGCGATCTCGCCAGGCACACCGCCAAGCGCGACACCCGCATTATTCACAATGATATGCACCTTACCAAACGTCTCGATTGCCTTATCTGCCGCCGCGCGCACAGCATCGGCTTTAGCGACATCGCAAACAGCGGTTTCAACGCGGGTATTACTCCCGGCAAATCCAGCCTTTGCTTCTTCCAATGCTAGCGCATTGAGGTCAACAAGCATCAAATTCGCACCGCGGGCTGCTAACGCCTTGGCAATACTGAGGCCTATTCCATTTGCCCCACCAGTAATGAAGGCTGTTTTATCAACTATATCTGTCATGATGGGTTCAGTTCCTGAGTTCCAATATATAAAAATCGCTATCACGCGTATCCTAAGGGCAGCGCAAACATATCAAGGTGGAGAGCGCATAAGCTGTGTAAAATCAATCACTGTCAAATCATGCCCTGTGGCGGAGACAAAACGCTTGAAATCAGAAAGGCTTACCCGTGTTGTAGCCGTATTGACCAGAGGGTGGAAGTTCACTTCGTCATAAGCCTCCAGCGCGGCATCCAATATGTATCGCACGCGCCCCGCCGTGTCATTCATAAGCGCAAAGCCGGTTACCGATCCGGGCACAACACCTAGCACTTCTTCCATTAATTCTGAACTGGCAAAAGAAAGGCGGCGCGTGCCAATCAGCTTGTGCAACTGGTTTAACTTCAGTTGGTTATCAGCGTGCGCAGAAATCAGCACAATCACACCGTCCTTATCTTTCATGAATAAGTTCTTAGTGTGCCCACCCGGCAAGCTCGCTTTTAAAGCTCTGCCTTCTTCAACAG
>CAYUFN010000152.1:0-5209 GCA_964443965.1 uncultured Hyphomonas sp.
AAATAGAACTATTTGGTCAAGAAGACGAAAGCGGTATGCCAACTAGAATTGGGTTATTTGAGAAAGCCCATGGGGGCAGCTTGCTGTTGGATGAAGTTGCAGATATGCCCCGCGGCACGCAAAACAAGATACTTCGTGTCCTGACAGAGCAAAAGTTTCAGCGTGCGGGCGGCCGCGCGAGTGTTAATGTTGATGTTAGGGTTATGTCGGCAACAACCAAGGATATTGAAACTGAAATTGAAGCTGGGCGTTTTAGGGAAGATCTTTATTACCGCCTGAATGTCGTTCCGATTGAGGTGCCAAGCCTTGCGCAACGCCGGGCAGACATTCCCGATTTGATTGCATACTTTTCACAAAAAATTGCAGATTCATCAGGTTTGAATCCACGTGCGTTCTCAGACGAAGCAATTGCCGTTTTGCAAACGATGGAGTGGCCTGGAAACATTCGCCAACTCAGGAATTTTGTTGAGCGTATTATGATTCTCTCTCCTTCTGAGTCATCTCTGCCCGTTAGCGTTGATGAGCTGCCCATTGATGATGATGGCGGAAGCGCGGAAAACGGTTTGTCTACATCCGCTGAATTGGTCGCAATGTCCTTAAGAGACGCGCGTGAGCAGTTTGAACGCCATTATTTGTCCGTTCAAATTAAACGCTTTAATGGAAACATATCCCGTACGGCTCAATTCATTGGCATGGAACGGTCAGCTTTACATAGAAAATTAAAGGCCCTTGGCTTACAATCGAGTGAAAGCCGTCAGCAGCCGCAATAAACACGGCGAGCAGGTAAGAGTTAAACAAGGAAGCAAGAACAATGCGTGTTGTGATTTGTGGTGCAGGCCGTGTTGGTCAAGGCATTGCCCGCCGTTTGGCTATGGAAAAGCACAGCATCGTCATTATCGATGAGAACGCTGCTTTGGTTGATAAGGTTTCGACAGATTTGGATGTTCGCGGTGTTGTCGGAAATGCGGCCTACCCAGACGTATTACGCTCGGCTGGTGTTGAAGAGTGTGAAATGATTATCGCTGTGACCTACCATGACGAAGTGAATATGGTGATCTGTCAAGTCGCTCACACGCTTTTTGGGGTTCCGACAAAAATTGCCCGCGTACGGGCCGCAGCCTATCTGGAAAAAAGCACAGGGGATCTGTTCGCACGAGAAGGTTTGCCTATTGATATGGTAATTTCACCTGAGCAGGCTGTTGGAGATGCTATTCTGCAGCGGATCAGCACACCAGGTGCACTGACAAGTGTTTCATTTGCCAAGGGTAAGATCAAATTACTTGGTTTTGACATGGAAGATGAGAGTCCAATTATGGACACAGCACTAGAGCAATTAAGCGGCATCTTCCCGGACCTTGAGGCAAGAGTGGTGGGAATCGGCCGTGGAAAGACACTTTTTGCGCCTCGGTCAAAGGACAGTTTGCGTGAAAACGACCGCGTCTACATTACGGTTCGGGAAGAACATGCTGAACGTATGTCGCGGATACTAAATCGCTCTGAAAAGGACCTGCGTCACGTTATTATTGTTGGTGGGGGAAATATTGGTGTATATTTGGCCTCGCGCATTGAGCGGGAAATGAATGTCAAAGTGCGTTTAATCGAGCAGGATGCTGAGCGTGCACAAAAAGCCGTTATGCAGCTGAGGCGCACGATTGTCATTCATGGCGATGGTTTAAGCGCGGATATACAAGATGAAGCCGGTGTTAGCGGTGCGGATTTTTTAATTGCTCTGACCAATGATGATAAAGCAAATCTGCTTATTTCAAATTTAGCAAAACGGGCAGGTACACGGCGTGTACTTGCTTTGATTAATTCGATTGAACTGGCGCAACTCAGTCGTGATTTGCGTGTTGATGTTGTTTTGGATCCGCGGGCGCTCACAATATCGCAAATTCTGCAACGCTTGCGTCGCGGACGTATATTAAACCTGCATTCTTTCGAGAATGGCGAGGCGGAAGCTGCAGAAGGTGTCGTCTTAGAAAGCTCTCCTTTGATTGGTAATTCACTTGGGTATGATGAACTACCCGAAGGCATAACGGCGGCCGCGATTATACGCGACAAGGAGGTCGTTTTTCCTACGCCCTCAATTAAGGTAAGGGCCGATGATCGCGTCGTTCTGTTTTATCAACAAGAGATGACGCGCAAAGTCGAGCAGTTCTTTCGTGTCAGCCCTGAATTCTTTTAAGACAGGCCCAGAGCATGAATCACATATCGATCATTCGTATGTTGTCCTATATGGGAATCGCACTGGGTGCATCGATGGTCTTGCCTTTACTTGTGGCCATTTTGGCCAATGAGCAGCAACAAATTCTTGCATTTAGTTTAACGGGCCTTTTGACCCTGGTAATGGCAATTACTATCTTGCTATTAACGGGCACACCTGCGCGACCTGCGCGCGTGAATGATGCTTTGGCGGTTGCTGTTTTGTGGTGTTTTGGCGCGCCCATCCCTTCTGCGCTTCCATTTGTTTTCGGTACAGCTGAACCTAGCTTTATAGCAGGGCTTCACGAAGCTGTCGCTTGCCTGACCACGACGGGGCATAGCGTAATAGACATGGCAGGGAATGCCTGGCCCGAATCTCTGCTGGTCTGGAGGGGCGTCTTACATTTCATTGGGATGATGTTTAGCCTAACCATCGCGGCGACAGTTTTTGCAGCCCTTGGGTTTGCAGGCCCCGGGATACACAAATCATATTTGTTTACTGTCCCTGAAGGAAACTTCTTTGATGCTATTCCACGCGCTGTGAGAGCTATTTTTATAATCTGTGCGACAATTATCTTGTCTGTATTCTCTGTTCTGATTTCTAATGGCATCGAGATTGGAGAGGCCTTATCAATTGCCATTAGCGTTGCATCAACAGGTCTGGTATCTCCTGACGGATATGCAGGCTTTAGTGGTACTGCGGTGATCAAAACCGCGATCTTTATCGCTCTGTTTCTTGCGACTGCTGGCCTCTCTATATTGATGAGTATCCGTCCGAAACAATTGCGTTATGCTAAAATAGACCCCGAGCTCTATTTGTTGATTGGGCTGATCGTTTTTATGGCCTTTTTGAACTTTAGTGGCGGTATGGCAAGTCTGGCATCAATAGGGTGGGCTTTGTCATCACTTTCGACTTCCGGTTTGCCGCTTGGAGTGTCGATTTCTGAGGCTCGCTCAACTCTGCCATTGGGTGTACTTGTTTTACCGGCCTTAATTGGCGGTGCTGCACTCTCAACTGCAGGCGGTATCAAACTTGCGCGGATTATCATTCTCATGCGTCGCGCTGGTCAAGAATTCGCTCGGTTGGGGTTCCAAAACTCAGTAGTTGCCCTCGAATTTCGGCAAAGACAGCAAAAAGAGACAGCTGTACTTGGTGTTTGGGTTTATTTGATCGCTTACATTGCTGCCGTTTCAGGCGTATTTTCTGTTCTGAGTTTTCTCAATATCGACTTTTCTGATGCGATTGCGCAAGCAACAGGTGCGATTTCAAATTCTGGCTGGCTCATAACGCCTGACGCTGGTGCAGGTGGAATTTATCATTTAACGCTCGTTGTTGCCATGATCCTTGGGCGCCTTGAAATATTGGCCCTTTTGCCAATGTTGAACCCAGGCTTTTGGTCACGTTGACCTGTTTTTGTGCAGGCTGATGGATATTGAGCATTTACCGATGTTTTGGGCGCTCAAATAGTAAAATCACTTGCTTCTTGGCGGCAATCAATTTAGCCGGATATGTAGATAAAGAAGAGAGATAAAGATGGCCGCCGATAAGAAGCAAAATCTTCAGGATGCATTTCTAAATGCTGTTCGAAAATCGCGAACACCTTTGACGGTTTATATCGTGAACGGTGTTAAGCTCCAGGGAGTTGTGACGTGGTTTGATAACTTTTGCGTTCTCTTGCGTGGCGAAGGGCGTCCACCGCAGCTCGTTTATAAGCATGCAATATCAACAATTGCTCCAAATGCGCCGGTTCAGCTGTTCGATGAAGACGCTCAGGACAATGGCGAAGCTTGAGAGAGCTGATTGATCGCACACCTGAGGATAGCAAAGCTGGGCTCATCATTCCCTGGTTTGCAGTCGGTGAGCGACCTACGGATTTACGACTTGAAGAATCAAGCGGGCTAGTTGAGGCCCTGGGATGTATACTGTCGTTTGCACGTACTGAGCAAGTTCGGCGTATTTCACCTTCCCATCTTTTACCGGCTGGACTACTTGCGAAAATTGGCGATGATCTGGTTCAGGCTGGATGCAACCTTCTTATCATTGATGCCAACTTATCGCCTGTCCAGCAGCGTAATCTTGAACGCCAACTAGAGGTAAAGGTTATTGATCGAACCGGCCTCATTCTGGAAATCTTTGGTCTACGCGCCCGTACAAAAACAGGTAAATTGCAAGTCGAGCTCGCACGGCAGCTCTATGAGCGATCACGCTTGGTGCGCACATGGACCCACCTTGAACGCCAACGTGGTGGCCGGGGCTTTCTCTCAGGCCCTGGGGAAAGCCAACTAGAGGCTGATAAACGTATGCTTGACCGGCGTGTGCAAAAATTGCGGCAAGACCTTGAGGATGTAAGGCGCACACGCGGCTTGCAACGAAAAGGACGTGCGCGGTCAGGGATTCCTGTAATTGCACTTGTGGGGTATACTAACGCTGGAAAATCCAGCCTTTTTAATGCTCTTAGCGGGGCGAAGGTTCTGGCCAAGGATATGCCTTTTGCGACACTCGATCCAACGATCAGGCGCATCACACTGCCTCATATTGGTGAGGTGGCTCTGGTTGATACGGTTGGCTTTATTACAGATCTTCCGACCCACTTGATTGAATCCTTTCAGGCCACACTTGAAGAGGCGCTTGAAGCTGATTTGCTTGTCCATGTTCGTGACCGCGCCAGCCCCGATGACCATCTGCAGAAAAATGATGTTGAGCTCGTTTTGAATGCCCTGGAGGCGCAGTCTGGCCAGGCCCTGCCGCCGATGATTGAAGCCTGGAACAAAGCTGACCTTCTATCATCTGAACTCTATGAAACCCTTTACCAGACATCTGGGGCAAATGTACCCTATAAAGCTGTTCTCCTGTCTGCTGTGACGGGAAAAGGGCTGGAGGCGTTAATTGCGCTGATTGCCAGCCGGCTGCGAGAAACGGCAATTCAGGCAGCTATTCAACTCTCCCCTGCGGATGGTTCGGCGCGTTCCTGGCTACATGAACACAGTGATGTGCGCGAAGAGACAA
>CAYUFN010000152.1:5219-6259 GCA_964443965.1 uncultured Hyphomonas sp.
GATACTGAGGACGCTGACCAGAATACACACTAATGGAGCTACTCTGCTGCTTTTACAGCCTGCCAAAGCGCTTCTTGTTCTTTAAGGGTTAAGGCCTCAAAAGCTTGCCCACGCTTATTGGCCAGCGCTTCCATGGCTTGAAAGCGTTTTGTAAACTTCGCATTTGCGCGGCGCAGGGCTTCTTCGGGATCAACGTTTAATCGCCGCGCAAGATTTGCAGTGACAAACAGCAGGTCGCCGATCTCTTCTTCAATGTGGGACTGATCATTTTCCGCCATCGCCTCGCGGACCTCTTCGGTTTCTTCAGCCAGCTTAGCAAAAATATCTGCCGGGTCTGTCCAGTCAAAGCCTGTTCGCGCGGCACGTTTTTGAAGTTTTGCTGAGCGTAAGAGAGCAGGCAACGCATTCGCCACGCCATCAAGTGCGCTTGTAGGCTGCGCGTAGCATGTTTGCTTATCGGCGCGCTCTCTTGCTTTTTGCGCTTCCCACGCGCCTTTTTGCAACGCGCTGGTGCGCGCGTCCGCATCTCCAAAGACATGCGGGTGTCTACGGATCATTTTGTCATGAATTGCTGTGGCGACATCATCTATAGTGAAAGCTCCGGATTCGGCGGCCATTTGGCTATGAAAAACGACCTGTAGTAAAAGGTCTCCAAGTTCTTCACGCAACTCGCGCATATCCCCTTGTTCAATCGCATCGAGGACTTCATAGGCTTCCTCGATTGTATAGGGGGCGATTGTTTCAAAGGTTTGCTCAACATCCCACGGGCAACCCGTTTGAGGGTCCCGCAGGCGCGCCATTAGATCGACAAGTCTGTCAAAAGGTGTCGCTCCTTGTGGCAGGTTGTCTGTTTTCTGCATGAATACGCTCCATTGAATGATCGTTATGGCTTGCTTATTCTTTTTAGAGTGTTGGCTTTATTGGTCCAGTCTTTGTTCGTTTGTCAGTGATGTTTTGTATGTTTTGCCTCGCGCTTCGCAGCAGCAGTTTATTTGCCTCGCGGGCCGGGAGCGGTGTTTATGTTTGCTTCCCGCTGGCGC
>CAYUFN010000153.1:0-6257 GCA_964443965.1 uncultured Hyphomonas sp.
AACACGGCCACGTCACAGTGAACGGCACAAAGACAAATATCGGCTCTTACCGCCTTAAGCCCGGTGATGTTGTTCAGGTGCGCGAGAAATCTCGCAACATGGCGCTCGTACTTGAGGCTCTTGGCTCTGCTGAGCGCGACTTACCAGAATATATCGAAGTTGATCCAAAAGCGATGACAGCAACTTATGTTCGCGTGCCAGAACTTAGTGATGTGCCATATGCGGTGAAAATGGAGCCTGCTCAAGTGGTGGAATATTATTCCTCATAACACGTTGCAGCCTTGAACTTTTTGACAAAGCCGTTTGAGTTAGCTCAGACGGCTTTTCTATGTAAAGGATCTGAAAATGTCCCAGCCCAGCATCAAATCTATCCGCGAAGCGCTCGTTGCAGAGCCCGGAAAGGCATTCAAACTCAAAAATCGTCCCACGCGGCACCGCGAAATTTTCGATGATAAGGCAGATGCCCGCGCAAGCCTTATTGAAGATGCGACCCAAATCAATGAATTGCAGGACAGGCTGTATGGCGAGAGTCAGCGGTCTTTACTCGTGGTTTTGCAGGGTATGGATACGTCTGGAAAGAGTGGCGTGATCCGGAATGTATTCGCGCTGACCTCACCGCTTGGTATGCAGGTACGCGCCTTCAAGGCTCCCTCAAAAACTGAATTGGCGCACGACTATCTCTGGCGCATACACGATGCGGTGCCGCGCAAGGGCATGATCGGCATTTTTGATCGTTCGCACTATGAAGATGTTCTTGTTGTTAAAGTTCGTGAATTTGCCTCAAAAACGGCGATAAAACAACGCTACAATCAGATTAATGATTTTGAAAAAATGCTCACCGAGAATGGTGTTGTGATCATAAAGTGTATGCTTAATATCTCATACGAAACTCAGGGTGAGCGTTTGCTATCTCGTCTGGAAGAACCGCACAAGCGCTGGAAGTTCAATCCCGGTGATCTGGAGGACCGGAAATTATGGCCTCATTTTATGGATGCTTATGAGGCGGCTGTCGAGAAATGTTCGACGAAACATGCTCCCTGGTATATCGTGCCGTCGGATTCCAGAACGCGCCGCAATGCCATGATCGCACGGCTTGTGCGCGGCGCGTTGGAGGAGATGAATCCCAAATATCCAGACCCTGGCTACCGCCCTGACCAGTTTGAGATTGGCTAGACCAAATGATGATTACCCGTTTTGCGCCATCGCCAACGGGCTATCTCCACATGGGGCATGCCTGCGCAGCTGATCAGGTGTGGCAGCAGGCTCAAGCAGCAAACGGTCAAGTACTCTTGCGCATTGAGGATATCGACCGAACGCGTTGCAAGCCCGAATATGAGGCGGCAATCTATGAAGATCTAAAATGGCTTGGCTTTCAATGGCCTGCTCCTGTTCGTCGTCAGTCTGATCATTTTGATGCTTACAAACAAGCTTTGGAAAGTCTGCGGGATCGCGGCCTGATCTATCGGTGTTTTAAAACACGTAAAGAAGTAATGGCCGAAACCCTTCGCGCGCCCCATGAGCTGCCAGTTGCTTATACTGGCACGCCTTTGCCACCAGCCGAAGAAGCAGCTAAAATTGCTGCTGGTGTTGCCTTTGCGTGGCGGCTGTCTCTAGCGCAGGCAAAAATAGATCTTGGCACGCGCTATGAGGCGCTAGGCTTTTCAGAGACAGGCTCTGGTGAGGTCTGTTTTATCAAAGCCGATCCCGGCCTGCACGGCGATGTCATTCTGGCCCGAAAGGACACCCCAACCTCCTATCATTTGGCCGCTTGCCATGATGATGCCATGCAAGGGGTCACTCATATTATACGTGGCGCAGACCTCGCCGCTTCGACGCATGTCCATGTGCTCTTGCAAGCGCTGTTGGAGTGGCCAACACCGCTGTACCATCATCATGCATTATTGATGGATGAAAACGGGAAACGATTTGCCAAACGGAATAAATCTGTGACATTGCGCGCCTTAAGGGCTGGCGGTGTACAGCCAGATGATATTCTCCGACAGGTAAGCCTTTTATGACACACTCTGCAGACCGAAGCGCGCGCCCGCCAGAGAACAGTCGCTGGCTTGGCCCATTGCTGGTGGCTGGCGGAGCTTTGAGTATCGGCTTTGCACCGATTGGCTTGCGTCTGGGCCTTGAGACACTGGGCCCTCAGGCCATTGCCTTCTGGCGTTATGTTTTTGGTGTGCCGATGACATTCGCGCTCGTCATACTGGTGCATCGCCGCTTGCCGGTGCGGCCTAATAAGTTCGTCTTTATGGCCGGTACATTTTTCGCACTTGATATCGCACTTTGGCATTGGGCTTTGACTTACACCACCGTTGCCAATTCGACATTTATTGTCAGTCTCGGCAATCTCTCCGTTGGGCTTCTGGCGCTGATTTTTTTAAAAGAAAAGCTCACCAGCAACTGGGCTATTGCTGTTGTGATTGCACTGATTGGCGCGGCCTTATTAACGCAAGGCGGCGGAGTAGAGGCACTCGGCGATGTACGTGGCGATGGGCTGGCAGTCGGCGCGGCGATTCTCGTCTCCTTTTACATGCTGTGTGCAAAAATTGCCCGGCGCGATATTGGTGGCCTTGATGTTCTGTTCTGGGTCACGTTGACCGAAATGATTGTGGCGGGTTTTGTGACACTTGTATCTGGAGAAACCTTTATACCAGCAAACATATCCGGCTGGCGCGCACCATTTATGTTGGCCATAATAGTGCAATGTTTGGGACAAGGGTTAATCATTGCCGGGCTTGGCCGAACACCTGCGGCCATTGCGGGTATTTTAATGCTGATCCAGCCTGTTGCTGCGGCTGCTGTGTCGTGGAGGCTATTTGAAGAACCTTTGCTGGCACTGCAAATTCTCGGAGCAGGATTGATACTTGTTGGTGTTGGCTTGTCACAAACTGGTAAACTACCAAAGAAAGTGTCATGATCGGCGCATATGTATGGGCCAAGTTTCAAGGATAGAGGGATAGATAAATGGTCGGTAAGGCTTTTGTGACTATGGTCAGCGGCGCGGCGTTATTACTGGGTGCGTGCTCAAGTGAAAACTCCAGCTCAAATGATGCCCGGCTTGCAATTGGTCCAGCAACGGTGCTTAACCGTCAGGCTGCGACTCCTGTTCAGGCAAATGACAGCTACTATATGGCTGCTGCAGCTGCGGTTCGCGCACGCGCAGAGCTTCACGAGCCCGGTCAAGCGAAGAATATCATTCTCTTCATTGGTGATGGCATGGGCATCTCCACTGTCACAGCCGCGCGTATTCACGCAGGCCAGCTCAAAGGTACAGATGGCGAAAGCTATCGCCTGGCAATGGAAACACTTCCCTATGCTGCGCTTTCAAAAACCTACTCCCATGATGCGCAAGTGTCTGATAGTGCCTCAACTGCAACTGCAATGGTCGCGGGTGTAAAGGTACCCTCGCGTACATTGGGTGTCACACAGAAGGCAAGCTATTCAAATTGTGCAAGCGTCGTCGACAATGGCACAGATACGCTGTTTGAACTTGCCGAGCGTGCAGGTCTTGCAACAGGTCTTATATCGACTGCGCGCCTGACCCACGCAACGCCTGCTTCAACTTATGCGGAATCTCCAAATCGCGATTGGGAAGATAATACAGATATGCCCGGCGCAACTGAAGCTGATGGCTGCCCAGATATTGCCCGCCAGTTTATAGAGTGGGATGCCGGGGATCATTTTGAAGTGGCTTTAGGCGGCGGCCGTCGGCATTTCATGACCGCTAATCAAGCTGACCCTGAGCGCGCTGATCGCACGGGCACCCGTACAGATGAACGTGATCTGATCGCGGCGTGGACGGCGAAGTCTGAGGCACATGTCAGTGTCAGTGATAAGGCTGGCTTTGAGGCTGTCGATTTTACCAGCAATGCGCGCGTGCTTGGCCTGTTTGAATCCAGCCATATGCAATATGAGGTCGACCGCGATGTAAGCGGGGCAGGCGAACCAAGCCTTCAAGACATGACCCGCGCAGCGATTACAAGGCTTTCACAGGATGAAGACGGCTTTGTCCTGATGGTTGAAGCTGGTCGGATTGATCATGGCCATCATGGGACTAATGCGGCCCGCGCGCTTGGCGATGCTGTGGCCTTGGATGAAGCTGTTGCTGCTGCGCTGGAAATGACCAACGCCGAAGATACGCTGATCATTGTTACGGCAGACCACTCGCACACATTCGTTATTCAGGGTTACCCGGCACGTAATAACCCAATCCTTGGGAAAGTCGCCTTGCCAGATGGTCGCCCGGCACCAGCAGGTGATGGAAAACCCTACACAACACTTTCTTATGCCAATGGCTCTTCGGCCTATGAAACCTTTGAAGATGGTGAGCGAATCGACCTTAGCGATGTCGACACCACCGATAAAAACTATAAGCAACAAGCCCTTCTGCCGTCTCCCTCAGAAACGCATGCAGGTGAAGATGTAGCGATATTTGCCAGCGGACCAGGCGCAGAGCTTGTGGCTGGGGTGATGGAGCAAAATGAAATTTTCCATGTGATGGGAAAGGCCAGTGGCCTCGTAAAATAATCGGTGCTTGAGAAATTCAGGCCTCTTTAGGTGCGCGCACACTTTTGTAAAGCCAGCCGCAAGCCAGCGTCGCCAGTACGGCGCCAGTCATCTGCGCCACAATGAAAAGCGGTGCAGATCTAGGCGCTATACCCGCAAACGTATCGCTCAGCATACGGGAGATTGTAACAGCCGGATTTGTAAAACTCGTAGAAGCAGTAAACCAGTAGGCACCTGTGATGTATAGCCCGACAATTGTTGGCACAGCTTCTGGCTTGACCCGCATGCCAGCCAGAATACACGCAACAAGGCCAAATGTTGCAATCCCTTCAGAAATAGCCTGACCTGTACCTTCTCGCAATGTTTCCGATACTTGAAGAATATCCTGTGCAAACATGAGATGTGCTACCCACACTCCCAAAATACCACTAATGATCTGCACGCCAACATAAGCAAAGGCTAACTGCGTTGAAATCTCTTTGCGCATCCAGAAGGCCAGCGTCACAGCCGGGTTAAAATGTGCACCCGAGAGCGGGCCAAACATTGTGATCAGCACAACCAGCATAGCCCCGGTCGCAAGCGTATTCCCAAGCAGTGCAATTGCAATGTTCCCGCCCGCCAGCGTGTTGCCCATAATGCCAGATCCGATAACCGTCGCTAGCAAGAAGGCTGTACCTAGCCCCTCGGCAGCCAGCACGCGCAGCAGTTGGCTGTCATCAAATGAGGCGTGCGCAGACATTAGGTTACGGCCTCGCAGCGGCCGACATTGTGGATCGCAGTTGCTATCGGCGCACAAATCTCTGCTCGGCTATCGCAACAATCTTCGGCCAAGTACAGCATCAGCTCACTCATACCTTCATAGTGTGTACTGTAAATAATCGACCGACCAGCGCGGCGGCTTTGCGTCAACCCGGCATTTGTCAGTAAATTTAGATGCGCAGACAGCGTATTCGGTGCAATTTTCAGCGCTCGGGCAATCTCTCCGGCCGGTGTACCTTCTGGTCCCTGACGCACAAGATAGCGAAACACAGCCAGACGGCTTTCATGGGCAAGGGCGGAGAGACGTTGAACAGCAATATTTGATTCCATACTTCATGAATTATTGAAATATAAGTGCGCCGTCAATCTTAAACGTGATTATGCCTCGCTGAAGTCTTCAACTTGACCCATCCATCATAGGAGTCGATACCATCAACGCATGGAGAATGGTTTACATCTCAAAGCTGAAGGACTTAGCATTATGCGCGGCGAGCGTGTTTTGTTTCGTGATCTCTCGCTCGAGGTGGCAACAGGTGAGGCGGTATTGCTGCGTGGCGCAAACGGCGTTGGTAAGACAACTTTACTGCGCTGTCTGGCCGGATTGGCGGTGCCGGAAACTGGCAAATGCGCGCGCACTGCGTTTCATTGGCTAGGTCATCGCAATGGCGTAAAGCCACATGAATCCCCCATTACTCATTTGCGCACATGGGCCCACACATTTGGCGCCGATCTTGCGCACGTGGCGCGTATTATAACACTGATGGAGCTGGACCGGGCGCAGACCGTCACGGGCGCGCAGTTGTCTGCCGGGCAACGTAAACGCACTGCACTTGGCCGCACACAGCTGACCAAACGGCCACTCTGGCTGCTGGATGAACCTTTCTCCGCGCTTGATACATCAGGCAAAAGCCTCCTTGCTGACATTATTGCCAGACACCGCGCCGAGGGTGGGGCTATTGTCGCTGCCGTTCATGGAGATGTTG
>CAYUFN010000154.1:0-1973 GCA_964443965.1 uncultured Hyphomonas sp.
CCCAAGATCAGCTTGGCGGGTTACCTGAAAGCCTTGTCAAAGCCGCTGCCGCAGCAGCAGAGAGTAAGGGCAAGGCTGGTCAATACGCTATTACCAATACACGCTCGTCCATGTCGCCCTTCCTGACCTATTCCACAGAGCGTGACATTCGTGAAACGGTTTGGACAAATTATTATAGCCGCGGCGACAATGGCGACGCCTATGATAATAATGCAATCATCGCAGAGATCTTGCAATTGCGCGACGAGCGCGTCGGCCTGCTCGGATACGATAATTACGCCCAGTGGCGTCTCGAAAACCGCATGGCCGTCACACCTGAACGCGCGCTAAATCTTATGGAAGCTGTCTGGCCAGCTGCCATTGCCCGCGTAGACGAAGAAGTCGCAGACATGCAAGCAATTGCGGATGCCGAAGGGGCCAACCTTAAAATTGAACCGTGGGATTATCGTTTCTATGCTGAAAAAGTGCGCAAAGCGAAATACAACCTCGACAGCGACGAGGTGAAGCAATACCTCCAATTGGACAAGTTGACTGATGCCATGTTCTATGTCGCCGGCGAATTGTTTAACTTCAGCTTCGCACCTGTCCCTGAAGGCTCTGTACCGGCTTTTCATGAAGATGTAGGCGTTTGGGAAGTGACAGACAAAAGCACGGGCGCACATATCGGCTTATGGTATCTGGACCCGTTCGCACGACAGGGAAAACGCTCCGGCGCATGGGCTAATTCCTATCGCAGCCATGAGACATTTAACGGCAAAAAAACGGTTCTCTCGTCGAATAATTCCAACTTTATCAAAGGCGCACCGGGTGAACCGGTTCTGGTGTCATGGGACGATGCCACCACATTTTTCCACGAGTTCGGACACGCCCTACATGCGCTGGCTTCGAATGTGGACTATCCGACCCTGAATGGCGGCGTGCGTGACTATACCGAGTTCCAATCGCAATTGCTTGAACGTTGGCTCTCCACAGATGAAGTCATAAACACCTATCTGACCCACCATGAAACCGGCGAACCGATCCCGGCTGAACTCGTGGCGAAAATCAAAAATGCCGCCACCTTCAATCAAGGCTTTGGCACAACCGAGTATCTGGCCTCTGCCCTCGTGGATATGCGCTACCACACAACTGATCCGGAAGGCATTGACCCAGATGCGTTTGAACGCGAAACGCTCGCAAGCCTGAACATGCCGAGCGAATTGCCCATGCGCCATCGCTCAACCCATTTCGGTCACATCTTCTCTGGCGAAGGCTATTCAGCCGGCTATTACGGTTATATGTGGGCCGACGTTCTAACCGCTGACGCTTCAGAAGCGTTTGCAGAGGCACCTGGCGGCTTCTACGACAAAGACATGTCCGCCAAGCTTGTTGAACACCTCTTCGCGCCGCGCAACGCCGTCGATCCGGGTGAAGCCTACCGCGCCTTCCGCGGGCGCGACGCAGATATCAGCGCGCTCATGCGTGACCGCGGTTTCCCAGAACCAAAATAGGAGCCTTCCCTTGGCTGATACAGACAAAATCGAAGCAGCAGCTTTTCGCCGTCTGCTCTCACACCTCGACGCGCGTAAGGATGTTCAGAACATTGACCTGATGATCCTCGCCGATTTTTGCCGCAATTGTCTGGCCGATTGGTACCGCGATGCGGCCGAGGCTGAAGGCGTCGCGATGAGCAAGGAGGCCGCGCGCGAACGCATATACGGCATGTCCTATGCAGACTGGAAAGCGAACCATCAACTCCCCGCTACAGATGAACAGCTCGCCGCGATGAAGGCCCGCAAGCAAACTCCCGGCAAGCACTAACCTCACAGGTCAAAACCGAGTTCCAAGCGAAAGCCAGAGTCTATCATAGACACGCATGGCTTTTCGTTATTTCGGCACCACACGCAAAATCTGGCTAGCGCCATTTTTGCTTTCGGTCAGCAAATAGAGATGCCCGTCTGGCCCGTTTAGAAACTGAACTGGTCTGAACCAAT
>CAYUFN010000154.1:1983-6092 GCA_964443965.1 uncultured Hyphomonas sp.
AGAGATGCCCGTCTGGCCCTGTTATAACATCGCAAAAGCGCGCGTCAAGCTCACCGAAAAGTTCCGTCTGCCTACCTAGCGAACCATCCGCATTCATCTCGATATGGCGAACATGTTTCAGGACAAGCGCTGACAAGAACAGATCACCTTGCCAGTCTGGAAACTTGTCGCCGGAATATTGCGCAAAACCTGACGGCGCAATAGATGGTGTAAAATGTACAAGGGATTGCTCCGTATCGGGATAGGCCTCATATGGCGAAATTCGCCCGCCTGAATAATCGATCCCATAAGATACAGTCGGCCAGCCATAATTCTTGCCCGGCTGGATATGGTTGATCTCGTCGCCGCCCGCTGGCCCATGCTCATGAACCAATAAACGTCCATCTGCTGTGACAAGCGTGCCTTGCGGATTACGGTGTCCGAAAGAATAGATTTCAGGTAGAGCGGCATCCTCGCCCACAAAAGGATTATCCGCCGGAACCGTTCCGTCCGGATGGATCCGAATGACCTTACCAAAATGCGTGGATAGATCCTGCGCTTTCTCACGAAAATGAAACGCATCGCCAAAAGGCATGACCAAAGTCCCATCTGGCAGAAATGCGATACGCGCACCATAGTGATTTCCCTGAACCCGCGCAGGGCTGGCAAGGAACAATTCTTCACCTGCACTCAGCTTGCCATTTGCATAGCGCGACCGGACGAGCCGCAGCGTGTTCTTCCCATCGCCCACTTTGGCGGCATAGGAAATATACACAAATCCGTTCGTCTCAAAATCAGGATCAAGCGCAACATCGAAAAGTCCGGCCTGAAGACCCGGGCCATAATGGACTGGCGCTTCGGGAAAATCGTTAAAATCAAAAACCAGACTTTGCGCCCCGTCCGACGCGATCCGCTTCAACTTGCCCGTGCGCTCAGTCACCAGCATGTCACCATCAGGCAGAAAAGCCAGCGACCAGGGATGATCCAGCCCATCGGCAACCGTCTTAATTGTATAATTGATCGGACCAGCCTCAACACGTCCGGCTTCAAGGCTGGTCTTTTCGCCAACAGCCGAAGCACCCTGATTTGAACACGCACCAAGCGCGCTGAGCAAAATCAGCGACGTAACACCCAAAATCAGCTTTGCCCGCATGCCTACCTCCATTTTCAGCATTAATTACGCAGTTTTCTGTCGTTTTCATAGGCTGGTCTGCGCTTTTCAACGCTGGACCTGCACTTATCCACGCGATAAACCATGATTGTGAGGAGATTATCCAACATGGTATCCACCATTATTCGCGCTTTATTCGGCCTCATCGCCGCCGCGCTGACAACCTATGTAATTGGCACGGCGCTCAATGCGCAATTCGTGATCGGCGCGCATGGCGTTCCCGTTAGTTTTACCGATCGCCTCAACATGACCGCCTTCGACATCTCAAATATGACCTTGTATTTAGTGATTATTTTAATTTCGTTGACCTTGGGTTTCATTATCGCTGCCATCCTCAAGCGCATCTTGCCGAGCCTTGCCAGCATCGCCTATCCGCTTGCTGGTGCAGCCGCCATCGCAACCGCCCTCGGCCTGATGTACCTGAACTTCCAGACGGTTCCGATCAGCGGCGCGCGCGGCACATTCGGTTTCCTCGCACAAATGCTAGCTGGCGCGCTTGGGGGATGGGTGTTTGGAAAGTTAGCAACCACGCAATCTAAGTTGCATGCTTAGCATAGAAAATGATCACATACACATCTCATTCCAATGGGTTATTGGTGATACCCACCCCTTAGAGAAAGCTGTAACAGCCGAGATACGTGCAAAACACAGATACCTTATAACCATTGTCGGTCGTATAGCTGCTTACGGCTTAACTTTATTAGTCGTACATCTCCTTCTTCCAGAAGCTGATCCATTTGCTGCAATCTTAATAGCAATAGTGGGTAGCTTATCTGTCTGGGTATCCTGGGGTATAAGCATAGCCAGTTTTAGAACACTGGAACGACTGCTGGCGAAGGATGCCAAATATGTAAGCGTCGTGAACCTCTTAATCGACAATCGTGGTTTATTCTGGAGCGATGAAGTGTCTCAGGAATATACTAGCTGGCAAGGTATTAAAGAAATCGATGCTAAATCCGACGGTATTTGGCTAAAGACCGGAAAAGTCACAGGGCATTATATACCCCCACGTCTCTTTCAAGATTCGAGTGAACGAAAACAAGTTCTTGAAAAACTAAAATACCTTCAAAAGCATGCTCTGCTACCTGTACATACTCACGGGAATAACCAAGCTCAGCAACAGGCCAATATGCATTAGCTTGCCAGCCACCCGCGTGCCGTCTCCAGCATAATCTCATCGGCACCCTCATATGCCGTTTCCAGGGCTTCGGCGATGAATGCCTCAGTCAGCATAGCCTTGGCCTGGCCTTCTGGAATGCCACGCTGGCGCAGATAGAAAAGCTGATCATCGTCTAGCGCCCCGCATGTATTACCGTGGGCGCATTCAACATCATCAGCATAGATCTCAAGTTCTGGCTTGGCATTCACCACAGCGCCTTCTTCGAGGAGCAGCGCATTATGCTGCATATCGGCATCGGTTTGTTGGCCAACATTGCGCGGCACATGGAATTTGCCTTGAAAAATACCCGTTCCGCCGGCCATCACCGCGCCCTTGGTGCTTTGCTTGGTGACGCAATTACGTCCACCATGGCGAACATGACTGGTAAAGTCGATATGATAGCCATCGCCTGCAAGATAAGCCGCATTCATCACCAGCAGCGCCTCAGGATCCTGATGCACAGCGCGCGTTTCAATGCGCGCAAGGTCGCCACCAAAAGCAAGCGCTGTTTGGGTAAAGTGCGCCTTGCCATCAAGATGAACTTGCGCGGTGATCGCGGTGGCTTCGCCCGGGGCTGGTGGCTGGATCAGAGTGCGGGTGGCGCGCGCGCCAGTTTTTAGTTCAAAACTGATAAGCGCTGAATTAAGGTTCGCCCCGCCCAGATGGCTCTCTATCACATCCAGTGACGCCCCTTCGCGAATAACAAAGACAAGCCGGGACACCGCCAATTCGCCTGCCCCAGAGTAAACCAGCTTAAGCGGTGTACTGACAGGTTCGGTTACGTCGAATAAAATGGTTTGCTGCGCGAGTGCGGCCGTCATCGCGCCCAGCGGCACAGATTCAGTTGCAGCAAAACCGTGCCCTTCATTCTTGATAATGAGACGGATACCAGCGGGCAGGTTATCGAGCCCTTCAACCGTTTTCCCGTTCAGGGCGATCGTGTGCCCGTTGAGTTCGGAAAAGGGGTCTATGCGAGCAGGGCGACCCGTTTCCAGCGCTTTAAGCTTGGCTTTAAAGTCAGTCCACTTCCAGGCCTCCATGCGCCGATGCGGCAGGCCAGTTTCGGTGAAAGCTTCAAAGCTGCGCTTTCGTGCTGCGTCTTCTTTCAGCGCGCCATAGGCAGCCACAAGCGCCATTTCGGCTGCACTGGGGTTTTTGATAAGATCACGCAATTCGGACATTACGCCGCCTCGCTGATCACGCCATCATAGCCTTCTTTTTCAAGCCGCAAGGCCAGCTCCGGCCCACCTGTCTTGATGATTTTACCATCAGCGAGCACGTGCACCTTGTCTGGCGAAATATGGTCAAGCAACCGTTGATAGTGCGTAATCACTAGCATGCCTCGCGTCGGCGAGCGCATTGCGTTGACCCCATCAGAGACGGTTTTCAGCGCGTCAATGTCCAACCCACTATCAGTTTCGTCGAGGATCAGGAATTTAGGCTCCATCATCATCATCTGGAAAATCTCAAGGCGTTTTTTTTCACCCCCGGAAAAGCCGACATTTATCGGGCGCTTAAGCATCTCGTTTGTTAGATTTAGCTGTTTGCCAATCTCGCGAGATTTCTTGATGAAGTCCGGGGCAGAAATTTCTTTCTCGCCGCGAAATTTGCGTTGCGCGTTCATGGCAGTGCGCACAAAGGTCATCACCGGAACGCCCGGAATTTCAACCGGGTACTGGAAGGAGAGGAACAAGCCCTTGGCTGCGCGTTCTTCAGGGTCCAGCTCTAATATGTCCTCGCCTTCAAAATGAGCTACCCCGCCTGTCACCTCATAGCCGTCTTTACCGGTGAGGATATAGG
>CAYUFN010000155.1:0-5977 GCA_964443965.1 uncultured Hyphomonas sp.
CTTAACGCTTTCTAAAAATAGGCCTCTATATGGACCATGATTATGGTCACACTATGATCAGAGTGATCAAATCATGCTGTCGAGATTGAACAATCGGCGATGTTCATCAATCGCGAAGTTATCAGTCATGCCGGCAATATAGTCGCAAACCAGACGCGCGCGACGCTCGGGCGTGGCTTGTTCGGCATCCATTCGCCACGGCGGCGGCAGGGTTTCAGGCTCCGCATGGAACAGCTCAAACAAGTCACGCAGGATACGTTTTGCCTGAGACCTCATGCGATTTACCTTGTAATGTTTGTACATTTTTTCATAGAGGAAAGCCCGCAATGCCTGTTGCTTTTCGCTTAACTCCTCTGAAAATGCCACAAGAGGAACCTCCATTGCGCGCACATCTGCCGCGCTTTGTGGCTGATACTTCGCGACGCGACGTCTGGTCTCTCCGGTCAGATCATTAATCCAAAGGCCAATTAGGCGACGTACAGCCTCATAAACAGTGCGTGGTTCGTCCAAATGGGGATATTCGAACCGCACCGCACCGAAAACTTCCCCAACAATCGGCAAATGCAGCATGTCATCTATTGTGAACAGCCCAGCTGTGATGCCGTCATCAATATCGTGATTATTATAGGCAATATCGTCAGCCAGTGCGGCGACCTGTGCCTCAGGGCCTGCGAATGTGTTCAATTCAAGTGTTGCAAGCGGGGCATAGTCGCGAAAGGCAGCAGGCAGGTCGGCGATAGTCTGCTCACCCGTCAACAGCGGGCCATTATGTTTGACCAGCCCTTCAAGCATTTCCCAGCTAAGGTTCAGCCCGTCATAATTCGGATACCGGGACTCCAGCTTTGTGACGACGCGCAGGGTCTGGGCGTTATGATCGAAACCCTCAAACCTTTGCATGGACGCATCCAGCTGGTCTTCACCAGCATGACCAAAGGGCGGATGGCCAATATCATGGGCCAGTGCGAGCGCCTCTGCGAGGTCTTCATCAAGGCCAAGCGTACGCGACACAGACCGAGCAATCTGGGCAACTTCAAGCGAATGGGTAAGCCGCGTGCGGTAATGATCCCCCTCGTGAGCGACGAACACTTGCGTTTTTTGCTTTAAACGACGAAAAGCTGAAGCGTGAATAATCCGGTCACGATCGCGCTGAAACGGCGTTCTTGTTGCTGATTCAGCCTCTTCATGCCGCCGGCCTCGTGACGTTTTCCAGTCCGTTGCGAAAATTGCGCTCTTTTCCATCGGCAAAAATGCCCCTATTTATAACTCATGACCCAGATCACACTGACCCAAACCGCTGCTGACCGTATTAAAGCGATTCTCGCCAAGCAGAGCGATGCAACCATGTTGCGCGTTTCCGTTGATGGCGGGGGCTGCTCCGGCTTCTCCTACAAATTTGACTTTGAAACCGCCGCCAGCGCGGATGATCTGGTGGTTGAACGGGACGGCGCGAAAGTGGCGATTGATGAAATGAGCCTTGAATTTCTGGACGGATCAGAGATTGATTTCTCCACCGACCTGATCGGCGCAGCCTTCAAGATCAACAATCCTAACGCTACGGCAAGCTGCGGCTGCGGGACAAGTTTTTCGATATGAGCGGCGAGCTACCCATCTTTGGTGAGAATGGTGCTGTCCTAAACAGCGAGACGATGGCAGATGAGTGGCGCGCTGAGCATGAAGCAGGGCTACAGGAACCTGAAAAAATCGCTTGGGCACAAATTGCAGCGATTGGTATATTTTTGTTCGCTATATTTATAGTTCCCAGAGGTTTGCTGCCAGCTCTAGCCATTGGGCTAGGGATCCTATCTCTTTTTAGAGTGTTTATTCCCAAAGTTAGAGAGACACCCCTGCAAGAGCGCTTGATAATTCTGGTGCTTTTTATCCCCATAATGACGGACTGGCTTCACCTGAACGGCCATTTGGGTAATTCTGAACGTTGGTTCTGGGCTATGGTTAGTAGCGCGTTCTCGCTCAGCCTGATCGTGGTCTACTATGCAGCAAAGCACCTGATGATCAATCGCCGTCAAAAATTATAAGCACCCCTTCCCTTCCGCTTCGGCACCCCTCTAAGCTAATAGTTGAGAATCAAGCGGAGTGCATCTCATGGACGTTTCTACAGCCGTTAATCAACGTATTTCCACACGCGCCTATCTCGATACGCCGATTAGTGAAGCAGAGGTGCGCGACTGGCTGACGGCCGGACAGCGCTCGCCATCGGGTGGCAACCTCCAGCCCTGGCGTGTGATTGCTCTTACTGGCGAGGCCAAGGATGCCGTTTCGCAAATGGCAATGGGAAAGCTGATGGGCAATCCGAAGGGTGAGCCAACGGACCGGCCAGTCTATCCTGAAGATCTTTGGAACCCTTATGAGGAACGACGCCAGACCATTGGCCGGCAAATGTTTGAAACGCTGGGCATCCCAAAGGATGACCGCGCAGCACGCCTCCAGTGGTTTGCAGGAAATTTTCGCTTCTTTGATGCCCCGCTTGCACTCTTTATCATTATTGATGAACGTATGGGTCACGGCCAATGGGCCCATTCTGGCATGTATCTGCAAACGCTGGCTTTGTTGGCTGAAGAGCGCGGCTGGGGCACCTGTATGCAGGAATGCTGGGGCATGTTGCGGCCATCGCTGAAAACGCATTTCAAACTGGCTGAGACTGAAATGGTGTGGTGTGGCATGGCCGTTGGCCATCCGGATAAGACAGCTGCGGTAAACACATTACGCGCCGAGCGAGCAAGCCTGACAGAGATGGCCACATTAAAGGGCTTTTAAACTTCTCGCGCACTTGTGAAGCTTTGTTTTTCGCCTGACAAACTGAAAGGCGGTATGAGGCCTCATCAAACATAAATTACGCTCCATGCGAAAGGACAAACGATATGCGCAAATTTTTGGCTATACCCGCTATTTCAATGCTCGCTCTGGCAGCTGCCTGTGGCGGCGGCAATGATGCACAATCAACCGCAGCGCCAGCAGAAGTGGCCGCTGTTTCTGCCAGTATTTCAACAGCAGAAGACGCAAATGCCGTCTATGCCGATTTCCTCAGCACATATGTTGATAATGTCGATGGTATCAATTTCGTTGCTTATGGCGATGTAACACCAGAAGATGCTGCAAGGCTGAAAGCCTATATCGCCGCCCTTGAGACGCAAGGGGTCGACGGCCTCAGCCGCGATGAACAGATGGCATTCTGGTATAACCTTTATAATGCCAAAACAATTGATGTGATCCTGGAAGCTTATCCGGTGAAATCTATTAAATCGGTTGGTAGCCTGATCAATCAAGGTCCCTGGAACAAAAAGAACATGAACGTCACAGGGTTTGGCGCAATGAGCCTGAACGATATTGAGCACGGCACACTGCGCGCAAATTGGGACGAACCACGCATACACTATGCCGTCAATTGCGCCTCTTATGGTTGCCCAAACCTAAAAGCGTCCCCTTGGACAGCAGAAAATCTCGAGGCAGATATGGAGCAAGCGGCCATAGACTATATCAACCATCCACGCGGCTTCAGAGTTGAGAACGGCAAAGTGACTGCATCAAGCATTTTCGATTGGTATAAGGTTGATTTTGGCGACACAAATGCTGGCGTTCTTGAACATGCACGCAAATATGCCAAGGGCGATTTAAAAACCGCGCTTGAGGCCGCAACGACAATCAATAAGTTCGATTATAATTGGAACTTAAATGAGCAGGGCTAAGGCCTTGCCATAAAAGAAACAAAATACGCGGCGATGATGGGACATGATCGGTCATCGCCGCTTCTTTTTATTAGGGCTAGCTAGCCTCCCAATGGCAAAGTTGGCAACTGCACAGACCCGTCGTTTTGCGAGCAGACTGATCCTTGCTGCACGTAAACAAATCGGTGTGACGCAGGGCTATGATGGGTCATATCTATCCCTTTCTTATCCGAACGGGGATGTCCCACGCGGCACAGGTGTCTGCACCGATGTCATAATACGCGCTTATCGCGATGCTTTCAGTTTTGATCTTCAAAAAGCCGTGCACGAAGATATGCAGGTCAACTTTTCAGTTTACCCGGCTATTTGGGGGCTCACGCAGCCAGACAGAAATATTGATCATCGCCGCGTACCAAATCTTGAAACCTGGCTGATACGACACGGCGCGCAGCTTAGGCTCCCGGAAAACACGCATCTGCTGGAAACCGGTGATCTGGTGACCATGCGCTTACCTGGCAACCTGCCCCATATTGCTATTGTTTCAGACAAGGTTACACGCAGCGGTGCGCCATACATTATCCACAATATTGGCGCTGGCGCGCGCGAAGAGCCATTAAGCACGAACAGGCTGAACACCCTGCTGCAGGCAAGGTTTCGGCATCTGGAAATTATGCCAGAAGCCTAGATTTTGCTTGTTTAGGGCTAGCGCACGGCGCAAACCGCGCTAAACAGAGCACATGAGAATTGCCACCTGGAATGTAAACTCGGTTAAAGCCCGCTTGCCCACCGTCTTGAAAGTACTTGATGCTATTGCGTGCGATGTCGTCTGCTTTCAGGAGCTAAAATGCGAGACGGATGCCTTTCCTTACATGGAAATTGAAGACGCTGGTTGGATCGTCGCTGTGCATGGACAGAAATCCTATAATGGCGTCGCTCTGCTGTCTCGCCACCCTTTAGAGGATATCGAGAAAGACTTGCCCGGCGATGAGAGTGATGAGCAGGCGCGCTACATCGAGGCGACAGTGATGAGCGACAATCCTATCCGCGTTGCCTCGCTCTATCTGCCCAATGGGAATCCGGCACCCGGGCCTAAATATGATTATAAGCTCGCCTGGATGGAGCGCCTCGCTTTGCGTGCGCAGGACTTGCTTAAAACTGAAGAAGCCTTTGTTCTGGCGGGGGATTATAATTGTATACCACGCGATGAGGATTGCTGGGAACCGGGTGTTTGGGCTGACGATGCTTTGAAGCTGGCACCCACGCTAGCTGCTTTTCAGCGGTTGAAGAATTTAGGGCTAACTGAAGCTTTTGAAGCGATGGATAATCGTGGACATCAATATTCTTTTTGGGATTATCAGCGCAGTGCCTTTAAAAAAGATCATGGCATTCGAATTGACCATCTATTGTGCTCGCCGCAAGCAGCTGACCGACTTGAAAAAGTTGACATTTACCGCGATGCAAGGGCCCTGGAAAAGCCATCCGACCATGTTCCGGTGATTGGCGTTTTTGCAGACTAGACCTTACTCAGTTACACAGAGATTATTGAAGCGGTTAAAATTCGCATTCAGCTTCTGTGAGTGTTCAAAGAGTTCCGCCTCGACGAGTTCAAAAGCGGCTTTTTTTTCATCGAATGTTACGCGCAAAGAATCTGCCTGCGCTGCGGCGTCTTCACCCAGCGTGCGAACATTTTCTGCATTTTCCCAAGCTTCACCAGCTGCTTCAGCTTCTGCGGCAAGTGCATCGCGTTCGGCCACGCGCACCTGTAGCGCCGCCTTGGCGGGGCCAAGTGTTTCAGCCAGCATACGACACTCACGCGCTTGTGCCTGTGTCAGCGCAGAGGCAGCGGGAGCAGCCAAGATAAAGCCGAGGGCGAAGAGGGAAACAATTTTTCTCATAAACATAATATCCAGATCAAATTGGACAAAAAAATGTCCGCAATATGCTCTTTTTTATCTTATTGTTTATAAATGAAATCTGAACAAATCTAGGCATGATTACGGCGGGCGTACTTAATTGTCTGACATGGCATCGATCAAATGGAAAATAGCAGCAAAATCATCAAGTAACTCCCGCACGCGCTCAGGGTTATCCAGTGGTGTAAAGAGGCTGCCCGGTTCAAACATATCGCCATGCTCAATCGCGATCAGTATTTGCCCATCGACAAAACAGCAACGTATATTACCGCCCCTGAACGTCTCTTCGAGATCAACAAACCGTTGCATAATATCGGGGGTAAGCAAATAACGGCTTTCAACCTGATCGGTGGTGTAGACTGAAAAAATCTTTTCAAAAGTTGG
>CAYUFN010000156.1:0-4501 GCA_964443965.1 uncultured Hyphomonas sp.
AAAGACGCAAGAAGGAAATCAGGCGCAAAACAACAGCCATCAGCCCGCAAAGCGGCGTCCCATCGCAAGGCGAAGCCGATGCGGGGGACAAGCATAAACCACCGCCACGGCCCGTCAGGCAAATTATGGTGTCACAGGCAGCGGGGTTGCATCAGCTGGCGTGATCCAGATCGGTGATGTCCAGGCCAGTTCGTTAATGGTTTCAGGCACCTCTTTAAGGCACGCTTCGGGCCGTTCGGCTTCATTGGTCACGGCGCACTGATAAGCACTCCACCGCAAGGTTGGTTGCTCGACAACGCGCAGATAGTAATAGGCGTGCTGCAATCGGTCATAAGCCGGGTCGGTATAGACCGCGCAAAGCGCGCTTGCGCCTGTCTCCTCGTCTGCGCGGACAAGCGTGGTGACAAGCGTTTGCTTGCGGCCTGTCTCATCGATCCATCCTTTGATCATTTGCAGTTCCTGTAATGGGGACGCGCTGCCATCTGGGTCACGCACCGCTTGAGCAATAAAGCGCAGGCTTTCAATACCGGCAGGCAAACGTGCACCCATCGGCACGCCGTCGCGGTAAGCAGTTTCCAACCAATCAGGGTCACCGCAAACATCCTCCTTATACTGACCCGCAAAGAAGCGTGGCTTAATGCGGGTGCCGGAGGTGGCAAACGCTTCGCGTCGTTTCATTGACTGGAACAGTGCATCACGGGAGTTTTCAACCGCCCAGACACCCGCCAGCCCGCCCGGGTTACCCTCCAGCCGGTTATAGCGGCCAAGTCCGGCAGCCCCGAGGCGATCTTCAAGTGTCGTCTCGTGGCCAATATGACCGGGATAGCTGTGCTCAGCGGTATTTCCCGCTGTACCAATATGCGTATCAGTACTGCCTATCACACCCATTTCAAAAGGGTTTACACCAAAGCTTGCCGCATCACGCATCCCCTCAAGCCACGCCCCGCGTGCAAAATCATGCGACGCCACACACGGCCCCTTGTAAAGATTATCCTTGGGGTCAATATCCTCCTCAGTGCACTCGCGAATTTTCCTGGTAAACACACGTGGAATGTAACTCGTCAGATCAAAGGCCCGTTCTTTTTTGCCAATTTTGCGGATCGCCTCAATATCGCAAAGTTCATCCACACCGCCAAGAATGTCACCGACCCCGTTGATGCACTCTGAGGTGCCTTTGTGCTGTGTAATTTCCATCAGGCGATCATAGGCCCGACGTTGCAACCGGTGCGCCTGTTCTGCTTCAGCCGAGAAGCCCTTAAGAGACAGGCGGTTAAACCCGTTTCCGCTGGAAATGTTCGAATTGTGCGGAATGGAAATTACATCACAAGCCGCAAGCCCTCCCCGGCACTCGGTTTCAAACTTATTCAACAGCGAAGGAAGTGTGGGATAATCAATGTAATTGCCGGGATAATCAGGAACGGAGGTATTTTTAAACACAGTGTTGCGGTGCATATGCATACCACTCGGGCTGCGTGTGTATTCATAACCGACAAAACTGGTAAATGCGCAGTCGCTGGATTTATCATACGCTTCCTCTGTCGTCTGTATGATGTCCTGCCAAACGATACGGGCTGCGGCTTCACAATCTGCATTGTCCTTTCCGCAAACCGAGCGGACACGGTGAGGACGCATTCCCGCGCGGGGAACCCCGAAAACGCGCACGCCGGCATCGCCACCACGTCGATACTTCTCGCAAGCGCGTGTATTATAGCCCGTAAATTCACCCGGATTGCGACAGATATAGCCCTCACCCAAAGCTTCAGAATGATCCGTCACAGCCGCAAAATCCAGAGGCCTCTCCAGCTTTACAAACCGTGTCCGCTCCACGCCTTCAACTTCAGGCAGAGCAATTGCCTCACCCTTGGCAAACTTGTAGGCATCACCGGGATAGACGCGCGTATCATCAGAATATGCATCACTCGATAGCGCTGTGTGAATATGCAAGTCACCAAAATAAGCATTTTTAAGAGCGTTTCGGTCAACGCAATCTTCACGAACTTCAGAGTATTCAAGATCAGGCACATAGCCAAATCGATAGATTTCAGGCTGAGATTTCAGGCTTTTTGGCGCTAAAATTATTTCTGTTCGGTCGATTTCATAACGCGTGGTGTTCATTGCCCAATATAAAGCCCCGCCAATGATCAACCCAAGAACTCCCAGTCTTATCAGCCACTTCATGCGATTATCACTCCGAACGATCCAAATACGTCGCTTCTTATCTTCGGCCTTACAACATCGCACCTATCTGTCAATTCACCTCTGGGAACAGGCACGGCAGAATATGAGTCAAAAAAAGTGATTGTACGTTCACTAACTGGAAATCATATGCTATTAAGCTGATGATCAAGTAAGGAGGCCGATAATGCCTATGGAGTCAAAACCCCCCAAACGGCCACGCGCGCGCAATGCCCGCCCAAAGATCGAGCGCGCAGCGCTCAAGCTATTTGTTGGCGAGGGCGTTGACGGTGCCACAACACGGGACATAGCCGAACAAGCAGGTGTTTCTGAGGGAGCACTTTACCGCCATTATAAAGGCAAGGACGAGTTGGCACTTTCCTTGTTTATGGCGACACATGATCGCCTTGGCCAAATGGTTCTGGAGGCAGCACAAACGGGCGGTGGCTTAGAAGACAAAGTCCGCGCAATTGTCACTGCATATTGCAAACTAGCCGATGAAGATTGGTTACTCTTCTCTTTTCACTTACTGTCAATTCATAAGTTTTTACCGCACGACACAAAACGTGAAGATGACCCAACAACAATAACCGAGAATATTGTAGGCGGGCTAATGGCAGCAGGCGAGATACCAGGCGGAGACCCAGCCTTGCTGGCAGCAATGTCACTCGGCGTTGTTTTGCAGGCAGGACAGAACAAGGCTTACGACCGTTTGCCAGGTCCCTTCTCTGCTCACATTGAGTCTTTTACCCGCGCCATTATTGCGATCTTGAAACAGAAATAGATTACACATCCAAGGGGGTCTCTCATGCGCTCATTTTTATTTTCTGTCGCTTACTGGACGCTATCCATCGTCTACGCACTTCTCGCTTTAATAACGATTTGGGTGCCCGGTCGCGCCTTGACTGTTTGCATTATCCGCTCTTACACACGCGCGATGCGCCATGCGCTACGCTTTATAGCGGGTATCAAGACACAGGCACTCGGCAAAGAGAATTTACCAATAGAGGGTGCCTACATTATCGCAGCGAAACACCAGAGCTGGGGCGATGGTTTCCTCACCTATTCTGAAGTCCCTGGCCTTGTCTTTGTCACAGGTGATCATTTGGAAAAAATCCCACTGCTTTCTGGTATTTTGAAAAAAATCGGTGCGATTGTTATCAACACTTGTGGTGGCGGCGAGAAGAAGGCTGCCTCTTTAAGCGAGGGCATGAAGCAGGCCAAAGCCGAAGGCAAACGGGTGCTGATTTATCCTGAAGGTCATCTTGCACCGATTGACCATAAAATGCGCTACAAGGCGGGTGTCTGGCATATGTATAGCGATATGAATGCGCCTGTCGTTCCGGTCGCCACAAATCTCGGCCTTTTCTGGGCTCAGGAGTCGCATGAGAAAACCCCGGGCACAGCCTCAATCGCATTTCTGGAGCCTATTGCACCCGGCCTGCCGAAAGCAGAATTTATGGTATTGCTGGAAGAGCGGATTGAGGCACGCACAGCCCAACTGGTCGCAGAAGCGCGCGGCACGTCGCCGGTCGAAGCCATCTTACTGCCCGACCCAGTCAAAGGTACGGCGGCTAAGCCTGAAGATGCAGCAAAAATAACGGGTTAGAGAATTTTGAAGGATGCTATGATACTGGATCAAACCGATAATAGATCTTGAAATTAAAATCGACTGACCCAATCGTGAAGCTCTGCTCTTGACCAAAACGATCAACCGGCAAAACAAGGTCTGCATTGCCAACTTCATTCTTGCCTATGTCATCATTATCAACAAATTCAGCACTAATCGTTATCGTATCCTCAGCCTCAAATTTAAAGACTGCAGACTCATTTACATCCATCACATCGCCAGTATCAAATTTCTTGGACGTCGGCCCATTCCAATGATAAATATCTAATAAGCCAAGTTTTGCCTCCTCTGCAGACGGGCGAGCACCAATATACATTTTACGCATATCGACCTCGTTAATTGGCCCTTCATCATCAGCAATCACGCACTCTATCCGCGTAATCGTAAACCGCAGTTCCTGCGATAAAATAAGCCCGCCTTGCTCAACCAGGCTTGCAAGTTCATTCTCAACAAACCTTACACCTGCACTCCTTGGAAAACGAGCTTTAAACTCTTGCAAAGGCACGATTGATCCTGAGAGCAAAGCCTGCCCAAGCGCCACAGCTTCGTCATCAGCGAGGAGCTCTGATAATGCACAGCCAGCAAAGCAAAAATCCTCACCGATCAAACCCGTATTATAAAACGGTGTCTGCGCACCTCCAGTTTGAGAGTTGACAGCACCGGCGACTTTCTTAAAGGCCAGTTCAGCAACAACAC
>CAYUFN010000156.1:4511-5790 GCA_964443965.1 uncultured Hyphomonas sp.
GTGCAGCAGTGTACGGACTGTTGGCTCCATCCACTCCATCTGACGCTGTAAAGCCTGGAGCCGTAGCAAACGCAATCAATAAGCCATCGGCTTTTTCAACAGCAGCAAGGCCGCCTCCGACACTACGCGAAGCTGACGGTAACGGATTATTCCGGCACGCATCCAAAATCACAAAATTTACCGCATTTCCTGCCGCTTCAATATATTGCAGCGCTTCACCTAACCTTGGTGCCTGGCGCCAAACATCCTTTTCGGTCTGCGGGCGTGCATCCACGGGGATCAGGTAGTTTGCCCCCTGAGATTCAACCCCGTGTCCGGCATAATAGAGCAAACCAACCGCATTTGGTCCAGCAGCCGCGAGCCGGTCACCATGTAAGGCAAACGCCTCTTCCATTTCATCTTCGTCCGCATTCAAAACAAGTTGAACATCAAACCCAATTGAAGAAAGTGTCTCGGCCATCAACTGCGCATCTTGCTCAGGATTAGCAAGTTGCCAGCCTGTCTGTGCATAATCTGAGTTTCCGATGATCAAGGCAATACGTGGCGGTGCCTCACCAAAACCTTTGCCTGCTACTTCTAACAGCATCAGCAATGACAAAAAAATTAATCGATATCGCATCCAAGTCGTCCCCTACTCGTGATTGCTTTAATCATAACGTATTTTTAAAAAGCCTCCAAACACGAAAGCAAAATTCAGCAATAGTTTAAAAAGCCATGTAGAAGCGCAAAATCCTATCCAACCGCTGCTGCAGGAACAATCGTTACGCTTTCACCACAGCCGCAAGCGTCGGTCTGGTTTGGGTTGTTGAAGACGAACTTCTCATGCAGAGGTGTGACTTCGTAATCGACCTGACACCCCAAGAGAAACAGGACAGCTTTGGCATCAACCACAATCTGCACACCATTATCTTCGACCAGTTCGTCAAGCGCTTCGCGGGCTTCAACATAGTCCATAACATATTCCATGCCCGCACAGCCTCCATTGGTTACGCCAACGCGCAAAAAGCCAACCCCCTGCTCGCTCATAATCTCACGCACACGACTTGCAGCCGCATCGGTTAGTGTCACTATTTTAGGTCTGGGTCGTCTAGCCATACTTTAAATGTAGACGCTTATGCTTCAAGATTCAATAAAGGGATCACCAGAAGCATCAATTGAGTTCAAAAACGCACATCAGGACTGAATTTCCCCTTCACAAGCCTGCCAACACCTCGTATATCCGGCTCACCTCAGTGTGCGGCCGTGGCGGAATTGGTAGACGCGCAGCGTTGAGGTCGCT
>CAYUFN010000157.1:0-5538 GCA_964443965.1 uncultured Hyphomonas sp.
GAGGAAAGACGGCGTCAATGCCATACGTGTCGTTACGCTGCCCGGCTTTAAAAGTGTGTATGCGGCTGGCATCGGCGATATAAAGGCAAACGGCGTGAGTTGGGCTGGTGAAAATCATGTCATTTTGAGAGCATTTACAGCCACAACAATATTCGGATTTAGGGGTAAGTTAAACTATTCTGGAGCTTTTTCACTCAATCTTGAAAAAGGAAAAATTACCCAGCTTCTTAAACTTACAGACAGCATTTATCCAGGGCAATCAGGGCTAGGCCGGATCGTCGGTCAAGTCGCAGGCAAAGACGAAGTGTACATGCCAGCTTGGACAGGTCCCGTAGGCCCAAAGCCGGACTATAGTCTGATGACAGTCAACCTGAATAGCGGTCGAGGCCGTACCTTCAGGAAAGGGGACAAAGACGGCTATGATTGGTTTGTCGATACAGACGGGACTGTTTTGGCAAGAGAGCGCTATAATAACAAAACCAATCGCTACATGATAGAAACTCGCAAAAATGGAAAATGGGAAACAGTTATCAACACCAAAAGTGAGACAGGACCACTTAGTCTTGTCGGAGTAACGCCGGATAGATCTGCACTTGTTATGAGCGTTCTCAATGAGGCAGGCTTTAATGAACTCCGACAGCTTAATTTTGACGGCTCAGAGGGGGCTGTCCTGATGCGGCGTGATAATGCTGAGATTGCACAGGTCTTGCTTGATGATAATCGAATTGTTTACGGGGTTATCTATGGGGGACTTCAACCCAGCTATGAATTTTTTGATGAAAGTCTTACTTTGGACATCAACGGTGTGCAGGAACAGGCTCCGAATGCCTCCGTTCGTCTCTCATCATGGAGTAATGGTTTCAAAAAACTAGTCCTGTATATTGAAGGTGGCGGGTATGCTGGCGACTATTTCCTTCTAGATCGAAGCAACAATCAGCTTAGCAAATTAGCTGCATCACGCCCGCTTATTCCACGTGAAAGCGTTGCTGAAGTTCTTACGATGGAATACCACGCTGATGACGGACTTAAGATCCCGGGTATTGTTACAATCCCGAGAGGCAGTGATATGAAAAATCTGCCAGCTATTATGATGCCTCATGGGGGGCCAGAGTCACACGATGAAGTTGGGTTTGACTGGATGGCACAATACTTTGCAAGCCGTGGCTATCTTGTTTTCCAACCAAATTTTCGGGGATCAGATGGCTTTGGTGCGGCCTTTACTAAGGCTGGCTATGGTGGCTGGGGGGGTATCATGCAGCAAGATATTACTGATGGACTAGAAACATTAAACAACACAGGAATGATAGACCCAGACCGCGTTTGTATTGTTGGCGGCAGTTATGGCGGCTATGCTGCGCTTGCTGGCGGTGCGTTTACTCCGGAAATCTACAAGTGCATTGGTGCGATTGCGCCTGTGTCCGATCTTCCCAGAATGCTCATTGACGAGAAAAGAGATCACGGCAAAGATCACTGGGTCGTATCTTATTGGGAAGAGGCCATCGCGCAGGGCGATGCCAACCGGGATTTTTTAAAAGAACGGTCACCGGCCTATCACGCCGAGCAGTTTCAAGCCCCAGTGTTGCTCATCCATGGGCGAGACGATCTTGTTGTAAAAATAAATCAAAGCGAGCGCATGAAGAAAGCCCTCGAGCGCGCAGACAAAAACGTCAAACTCGTCAGAATGAAGGGCGAAGATCACGGCCTATCTAGTCCCGGTGCCAGGCTGGAAGCTCTCCAAGCGCTTGATGCCTTTATCGCAGAGCATATTGGCCCGCATCCAAATGGCGGCTAGCCAGCACAGTCCTTCGGCCAAACCTGTCCAAAAGTTTATTTGAGCGCCACAATATCGGCTAATATGTAGTTCACTCAAGCTTCAGGTGAGCTAATTCATGCTTGCCTTGTGACGCGATCATGCGCCCGGAGACAAATGAGAGTAAAACTATGAAACGGTTATTTATCAGTCTAATGGCAGCGTCGATGCTAACGGCCTGTGTGACTAATCCGGAAACGGGCCAGCGCGGGATTTCCAAAACGGGCGGCGGTGCAGTGATTGGCGCTGGGACGGGTGCCCTATTGGGCGTTTTGATTGGCGGAAATGACAAACGTGCAGCCGCAATTGGGGCGGCTGTTGGCGGCTTGGCAGGCGCAGGCGTTGGTCGTTATATGGACCAGCAGGAGCGCAAACTACGCGAACAAACCGCCGGCACTGGCATCGAAGTGGTTCGACAAGGTGACCAAATCCAGCTTGCGCTTCCAGCAGATATATCCTTCCCAAGCGGACGGTCTGACATACAGCCACAATTTTATTCCCCTTTGAATGATGTTGCCAGCACCTTGATTGAGTTTCCATCGACTGCCGTTGATATTATCGGCCATGCCGACAGTCAGGGGCCTGAGGCTTCAAACCAGACACTTTCAGAGCGACGTGCCCAGTCTGTCCAAGCCTATCTTTCAAACCAGGGGGTCAGGCCCGTCCGCCTTGCCTCAATCGGATTTGGTGAAACACGCCCGATTGCAACCAATGAAACAGCTGAGGGTCGCGCACGTAACCGCCGTGTTGAGATTATTCTAACACCGATCACCGAGGATGGTGTTGTTACTGGATAAACCAAGCATCAAGTCACACCAACACACATACCGAAAAGCCGGCGCCTCAGGTTCCGGCTTTTTTACACCCTAATCGGCACCGCACTACGCCGAAAAACTGTTCTCAGTGCAAAGCTGGACTTCACACTGTCAACACCAGGCAAACTGGTTAGAAACTCGCGATGAAACCGATCATAGTCTTTAAGGCCTCCACATAGGATTCTTAAGAAGTAATCGCTATCCCCAGACAATAAAACACATTCTGTAATTTCAGGATTTCTGGCAACAGCGCTTTCAAAAGCCTCTAGTGATGCTTTTGATTGATCCTTCAACGTCACCCGCACGTAAGCGCTGATCGGATAACCAACCTTATCTTCATTCAAGATAGCCGCGTAACGATCTATGATCCCTGCTGTGCGAAGCGCCTTTACCCGCTTGTGACACGCAGAAAAAGACAACCCAACAGCCTCGCCAATCTCTTGATATGAAGCCAGTCCGTTTTCTTGAAGTAAAGATAATATTTTCACGTCCAAACGATCCATACAACATTATATTCGATCACATACTTATTTCAAAGAATTATTTTCAAATTTGTTGAGATAGGAGCTTCTGCTTTCTAAAAGTTTTTCTGCCGGATCAATTATTCTAGCCTACAAAACCAACAGGAGGCCCCCATGATCATTGGCGTACCAAAAGAAATAAAAACCCTCGAAAACCGCGTTGGACTTGTCCCAAACAGCGTCCGCGAACTGACAGCACATGGCCATAGCGTGTTGGTTGAGAAAGACGCCGGATGCGGCGTAGGGTTTCAGGACACCGCTTATGAAGAGGCCGGGGCAACCATTGTACAAACAGCACAAGAAGTGTTCGCAAAAGCCGAAATGATCGTGAAGGTGAAAGAGCCCCAGCTGAATGAATGCGCCATGTTAAGCTCTGGACAAACGCTTTTCACTTACCTTCACCTCGCAGCTGATAAACCTCAAGCTGAGGCGCTCTGTAAATCCGGCTGCCTGGCCATCGCCTATGAAACGGTTACCAATGATCGCGGCACCCTACCCTTGCTACAACCGATGAGTGAAGTTGCCGGGCGGATGTCTGTTCAAGTCGGTGCGACCTGTCTTGAAAAAACACATGGCGGCGCTGGTATCTTACTTGGCGGCGTACCGGGGGTGGATGCCGCTGAAGTCGTAATTCTTGGCGGCGGCGTTGCTGGCGAGAATGCGCTTCAAATGGCGATCGGAGCGCGCGCAAATATCACTATCTTCGAAAAATCTATTTCACGCATTGCCGAGCTAGACCGGACATATGGGGACAAAGTTCAGGTGTCTTATTCGACCAAGCTCGCTGTTGAAGAAGCCGTCTTGAAAGCCGACCTGGTCATCGGGGCAGTTTTAATCCCAGGCGCTTCAGCGCCTAAGCTGGTGACGCGCGAAATGCTCGCACGCATGCAGGATGGTGCAGTACTGGTCGACATCGCAATCGATCAGGGCGGGTGTTTTGAAACTTCAAAGCCAACAACTCACGACAACCCAACCTATGTGATCGACGGCGTAGTTCACTATTGCGTGGCGAATATGCCCGGCGGTGTGCCTAAGACATCAGCGATTGCACTCAATAATGCGACCCTGCCCTATGTTCTAAAACTCGCTAATCAAGGTGTGCACGCAGCACTTAACACTGATAAACACCTGCAAAATGGTGTAAATATTCAGGATGGCTATGTGACTTATGAGGCTGTCGCGCGTGATCTTGATATGGAATATCGTGCTTATAAGGGCTGATCACTCTTAGACAAACTTGCCTTTTTTCGTTTCTGCCCCCAGATGTGGGGTAGAAACACTATGCTTGTATATAAAGGATATTGATATGCCACACGCTGCCCCGCCTGATGCGCCTTCAGCCACAGAGACCAGTGAACATGTTGCCATGGGGTCGGACCAAACATTTATGGCTGATGTCATCGAGGCTTCTCAAGATGTTCCGGTTATTGTCGATTTCTGGGCACCTTGGTGTGGGCCATGTCGGACCCTCATTCCGATTCTCGACCGGGTCGTTAACAGCCTTGAGGGCAAAGTAAAACTTGTCAAAATCAACATTGATGAAAATCCGGGCATTGCTGGCCAACTGGGCGTGCGTTCAATTCCGGCGGTCTTCGGGTTTGACAAAGGCCAGCCTAAAGACGCGTTTCAAGGCGCTTTACCTGAAAGCCAGATTCGCGGCTTTATTGATAAGTTGATGACGGGCACTGACAGCGCCAAAGAGCTGGGCGCAGCTCTTGAGGCTGGTGAAAAAGCATTCCAAGATGGTGATATTGGTGGTGCAGCCCAGATTTACGCAAGTGTTCTAAATGCCGATCCGGTAAATCTGAAGGGCATTGCTGGTATGGCCAGATGTTATCTTGCAAATGGGGATGCCCAGCGCGCGCAGGAAATTCTGAATACAGTACCAGAAGACCGGCGGAATGATCCAGATGTGAAAAGTGTTCGCCTCGCTCTTGAGCTTACTGCTGATGCACCGCCAGCTGATGATTTAAGCCTTGCGCTAGATGCGGTGAATGCCTCACCTGATGATCATGAAAAGCGCTTTGACCTTGCACAGAAATATATTTCCTCAGGCGACAATGAGAAGGCGGTAGATCACCTGCTGACCATTCTATCTGCGGATATGAAATGGAGCGATGGCAAAGCCAAGGATGAGCTTTTGAAAGTCTTTGAAGCTGCTGGCGCAACCGACCCGGTGACGGTGAATGGTCGCAAGCGTCTATCATCGCTTATGTTTGCTTGATAGAATAGGCATTGAGAGCCATGCCTAAGCCTTATCATTCTATATCCGATTTACCTGAAACAATCCCCGTCTTTCCGTTAAGTGGTGCGATCCTGTTTCCAGGCTGGCAACTCCCTTTGAATATCTTCGAGCCGCGTTATCTGAACATGGTAGACGATGCAATGGCCA
>CAYUFN010000158.1:0-5392 GCA_964443965.1 uncultured Hyphomonas sp.
GGCCTCATGTATCCGTTTTATAAAGGGCAATAACCCGCTGGCGCGTCAGGTCAAGCGATCTGGTTGGTTTCCTCTGCAATTGCAGAGGATTCTCCTTCCTGCGCGAGCAGAAAAGCAAAAAAGGCAGGCAAAACCTCTGCCCCCACGAGAGTGTTACCTAGACGTTATGCACTGTTTTAAAAGTAAAAAGTAAGCAGAATTGGCTTTATGAACCGAACGTGAGCGACCCGTTAGTGAAGAACAGCTCACACTGCCCCATATTCAGTTTATGTTTAATCGCATGACAACATTTAGGATTGCTTCCGTTGCATTGGCTGCGTCGGCAATTTTCAGCCCGGTCGCACTTGCTGATGCTCACAAGCATCACAGCACGCACATCTCTTCTGTGTTTGCCAAGAAGACTGCATTGGCTCACAAAAAGTCTTTTGCGTACAAGAACAGTCGGTTTGCCACACGGCAGTTCAATAGCCGGAGGTTTAATGGCCACAGGTCTGGTTACTCATCCTTCCATACCATCAAACTAAAGCGACATGCTTTATCATCTTGCTCTACCCAGTTACGCCAAGATGCCTATAAGTTCGGTTACAAAGGCGCGAGACTGACGGATACAGACATTAAGCAGGTCGGTAAAAACACCTTTATCGTTTACGCTGGTGCCAAGCTTTACGACGGCTATTCTTTTAGTCACCAGCCATACGAGTGTACCGTCAAGCATGGCAGGGTTATCGACGCTTACAAGCCGAAGAAACTGAAGTTTTAAGCTTTACAGATCAAGGATAAAGGCCCCGCATGTCGCAAGATGTGCGGGGCTTTTGCGCAATGCTGGTCCGCTTAGTCCAGACTGTTATGCGTGCCGTCGCAAAGCGGCGAATTACCGGTCGCCTTGCAGGCGCAGAAGAAGACTTTGCCAGTTTTTGGCGCTTCCCAACCTTGCGGGGTAAATTCGGTGTCCTTGTGAGAGCCATCGCAAAACGGCTGTTTGGCCGAGCGCCCGCAGGTGCACCACCAGTACATTTTGCCTTCTTCAACATCGACAGGGATTGGCGCGCGGCCAGCTATGACGGGTTTATCGCTCATTATATCCTCTCCAGCTCCGCAACCGTTCGCGCGGTTGCCTCTCCATCACCTGTATTGAGAGTCGAGGCTGGCTCAAAGAGCATAATCTTGCACTCATCGCCCTCCGAGCTTGGCAAATGCTCCACGCCTGCGGGCACGATAATGAACTGGCCCGGAGTGATCCGCTCGATCCGGTCACGGAATTTCATGATAAGCACGCCTTCGACGACAAAGAACAGCTCGTCTTCCTTCTCATGGGAATGCCACTCAAATGCGCCCTGAAGGCGCGCAAGTTTAACGTGCATGCCGTTGACCTCGCCAACGATCTTGGGTTGCCATGGCTCGGAGAAGAGGGAGAATTTTTCGGTGAGATCGATGGGGTGGGTCATGGGATTGGGCTTTCGTGCAATTCGCTCAACCAGCTTAGCCGATCTTGCTCCTTATAACGGTTTAAGTTTGCGCGCACGCGAAAATGTCCTCGCAGTAATGAATCTTCTGGGTAAACCCAATCGAGCACTTGAGCTCTTGTAAAAACTACGGTGTCTCCGCTTCTTAAGTCGCCGCGCAAGCCACCCGGAGGGGTAACTGTAAGTGCACCCGACATCTCATTTTCTGAAATCGAAATCCTATCTAGCCATACTGCGGTTGGAATGCCGCGCTTAGATCTAAGTTCGACCTCTACTTCGTATCCGTCAGCGCGGTCTCCAGAAGCGGCTATTGCATCCACAAAGTACTGATATGTACGCCCTGCTTTTTCCCGGGCGAGTTTATCTACAGGATTGACACCTGTTGTCACCTGCCAGTCATTTCCAGTATCGTCTGTTCCAGCATATCGACTCACGAAAGGCAAAATAAACGCCACGGCCATCGCGCCGCCAGCAATGTAAGCCGTCCATTTTAAAGTATTACGGCCCATCATGGTCTGGGACTCCTTAAGTCTGCTGCTCTGCGTACAACTCCGCTGCGCCGCGTGCGAGATCCCTTACCCGCCCAATAAAAGCTTGGCGCTCTGTCGGTGAAATCGCACCGCGGGCGTCGATTAGGTTGAAGGTGTGGCTGGCCTTTAGAGCATAATCATAAGCGGGTAGCGGAAAGCCAGCCTCGCGCAGTGCGTTTGACTGGTTCTCGCAATCGGCAAACCAGCGCTGGAGCATTTCCACATCGGCATGGGTGAAATTAAAGTGTGATTGCTGGCGCTCATTTTCCAGAAAGACATCGCCATAGGTCAGCGGCACATCAGAGTCTGGCGCGTTAAACGGCATCTCCATGACATGATCAACGCCGAGCACATACATGGCGAGGCGCTCCAGCCCATAGGTCAGCTCACCAGATACAGGGCGCACATCCAGCCCGCCGACCTGTTGGAAATAGGTATACTGACTAACCTCCATCCCGTCGCACCAAACCTCCCAGCCAAGCCCCCATGCGCCAACGGTCGGGTTCTCCCAATCATCCTCAACAAAGCGAATATCGTGGACGGATTGGTCAATGCCAATCGCATCGAGACTGCCGAGATACAGATCTTGCAGATTGATCGGGTTGGGCTTCAAGATAACCTGATACTGATAATAGTGGCCCAGCCGGTTCGGGTTTTCACCATAGCGTCCATCCGCCGGACGCCTTGAAGGCTGGACATAGGCCGCGCGCCATTCTGTCGGGCCAAGCGCGCGTAGAACGGTTGCCGGATGCAGCGTGCCCGCACCAACCTCCATGTCATAGGGTTGCAACACAGCGCAGCCTTGCGCGGCCCAATAATTTTGGAGCCGAAGGATAATATCCTGAAAACAGGTGGGCTTAGCGGGTTTAGTCTCGGCCATAGGTTTGGTTCCGGCTTGGGGTAGAAATTCAAGTCATTAGCTAACGCCGACCGCGCTCAAGCGCAAGCAAAGGCGCTTACTTATGGTCGAGTGATTTTGCCGGACCGCCAAAAAACAGACGGTAGATTTTCGGATGGCCGAGGGCGGCAATGACGAAGCCTGCAATGTATCCGGCGATTAAAAGGGGGCCAAGCATGAGCGGTCTCCTTCTTCTTATGCTTATTGTTATATTTAAAAGATAGGCAGGGCCTTATTGCTTTTCAATAAATATCTACTGGAAACTTAAACCCAGTCTAAAGAGGCTCCCATTATCGCGGCTTTCGCACGGGCGGTATACAGGCTGCCTTTTTCTGTATATATATCAAGGCCCGCCAGCAAGCGCACACGCCCAGACCGCAGCCCTTTGCGAGCAGAAACAATAATACGTTTCGCCTCAGCTCCAGGATAGGGCCGAACGGGTAAAACCGATATCTCACCAGCCTGTTTATCCAACCGTCTTAAAATGCGCGCAAGTTCGGCAGCCCGATGGATTAAAACAACATGGCCCTGCGGGCGTGCTGCAAACAACATGGCTTTTAACCAATCATCCAACCCCAATGAGTGGATATAAGACCCAGATTTCCCGGCACCCGGCGCAGCAATCTCTCCAGCTTCAAAATATGGTGGATTGGAAAAAACAAGATCAAACTTGTTCTCATTCACCCTGATGAAATCAGCGATGTTAGCATGAACAAGCTCAAGGCGGTTTGCCACGCTGTTTGCATCCGCACCACGCCGCGCCAGTTCTAGCATCCCCTCATCTTGCTCAATAGCTGTAAAGCGACGCCCAGGTAGATGCTGCATGGCCGGGAAAAGCGCACCACCAGCCCCACATCCGAATTCAGCTATATTTTGACCTTTTAGTTTTAGATTCGCGAGTGCCGCGCCTAGCAAAACCGAATCTGTGCCTGCCCGAAAACCAGTCTCAGGTTGAAAAATTGTAACCTGCCCGCCAAGCAGAGTGTCTTGTGTTATCCTTCCACCTACCATTAAGTCACACCGAAAGCGCCATCGGATTTGAGCTCAGCAAGCACACGCTTTGCCCGTTCAATATCCTCACGTGCCACTAGCAAGCGTCTTGGAAATGCACCAATTCCGCCTTCCATGGCGGATATGAACTGGTCAGCGACGAAATAGTCCACACCGACCTCCCCTAAGAGGTGGCACGCATATGACATTTTCACCAAATCGGTTGTTCTAAAGACTTCTTCCATAACAATTCTGCCATTTGCATGCGGCACCGGGCCGCGCTCCGTTGACCTCTTATCTGCGCTACCCTTACTGATGATCAAGAGCAAATAGCTTTATGGAGAGATTGCACCTGTGTCACACAACGCCAAAACCACTGGTACGCATGCCGTCTCTCCAATTGAACGGATGCAGGCCTTGCTGGCAGATGACCTCGCTGCTGTTGAAATCATACTGAAAACGGAATCGGCCAGCCCGGTCGACATGATCCCTGACCTTTCAGGACATATCGTTTCAGCAGGCGGGAAACGTTTACGTCCCATGGTGACACTTGCAGCAGCCCATGCGGCTGGCGGCGCGAACGAGGCGACACATAATCTATCCGCAGCCGTGGAGTTCATCCATACCGCGACGCTGCTGCATGATGATGTCATCGATGAGAGCGATCTGCGCCGGGGCAAACCAGCGGCCAAAGCGGTCTGGGGAAATTCGGCTTCCATCCTTGTGGGTGACTTTCTGTTCGCACAAGCTTTCACACTAATGGTCCGCACGGGCAGCCTTGAAATACTCGGTATTCTCTCGCGCGCCTCCACAGTGATTGCAGAAGGTGAGGTTCACCAGTTGGCCGCCCTTGGCCGGTATGACCTGCCAACCGAAGAATATCTGACGATTATCGAAGCCAAGACAGCCGCTTTATTTGAAGCGTCTGCCCGCGCCGGGGCGCTGTCGACTGGATCAGATACGCATGCCGAAGCCTTGTCGCATTATGGCAAAAATCTTGGCCTCGCCTTTCAGATTGTTGATGATGCGCTGGACTATGGCGGCACGACCGCGGTCATCGGCAAATCGGTTGGCGATGATTTCCGCGAAGGCAAAATCACCCTGCCCGTCGTCATTGCGCGCAGACGCGGCTCAGATGAAGACCGCGCCTTCTGGGACCGCGCGATGAATGTCGACACGCAAGAAGAAAGCGATCTGGCCCGCGCCATCCACCTGATCCGCCAAACCGATGCAGCACAAGCCAGCCTTGACGAAGCCAAAGCCTATGTCGGCCTTGCGAAGTCTGCGCTGGTGAGCTTGCCTGATAGCGAATACAAGCAAGTACTCGCTGACTTGGCTGACTTCTGCGTTAGCCGGGAGAGCTAGGGGCAGCCAATGTCCGCTTTTAGCGTCTTGGCGGACCATATCTGATTTTCTGAAGATACCCGCGAAGGCGGGGGTCCAGACGAAGACTTCCAGTCTCTGCTTAACTGGACACCTGGCTGCGCAGGTGTCGGCGAAGTTTGAGCTTG
>CAYUFN010000159.1:0-5264 GCA_964443965.1 uncultured Hyphomonas sp.
CGTGAAGACAAGGCAGTGCAGGACCCTTGGCACCAGAGCTTTAATCTTGCCCTCAACACAAACGGCTGGCGCGGAACAAGCCTCTTTCCCATAGGAAGCGCCCCAGGCCTCGCCGAAGGCGGCGCGCTGACGATCTCTGGTGATCTGGTGCTAGATGCGCTCTCAACATCCATTTTTGAGCTTGGGCAGGCAGGCTCTGTTGGCGGCGCATTTAACGACCTTTTTGCCGTTGGCGGGAGCGCCGTGATTGATGCTGCACTTAGCGTAAATAATGGTGCCAGGGCTGGTGTTGCACTGAAATTTTAGACATATCCTGATTGGTTGAACTTGTCCGCGCGGCTATCACTCTAGTGCGGTCTTGCCCTCCCCATTGTGTGTAAGTTCAGCCTGTTTTACGAGCTGTATAGAGATGATATTATCAAGTTTTAACAGTTCGCCTGTTAAGGCGGACAATCTTATGCGTTCGCGCTCCAGGCTGAAGCGTGCAGAAATTTCATCAAGCGAGGCGTCTTCTAGCTGTAGCCTTGTTTCAATTAACTCAGGCAATGTCCGTAATCCGTTTTCATGCTCTATGCGTCTGCCTTCAAACTCTTGTCGCTTAAGGTCTAGAATTTTAGCGCGGTTAATGATCAGACCCTCCAAGAGGAGGCTGCGCTGATAGGTGAGTGTCACATCCTCGCGCAATTGACGCTGTGCGACAGCAAGCTCACCGCCAGAGCGTGCCGCGCGTGCTGAGGCTTGGCGTTTGCGCGCAGTTAAAGCGTTGCCTGAATAAAGCGGGACCGAGACGTTCACGCCGACGCGATTTTGAAAACTAAACCCACCATCGAACTCTTGCGAGGCAAAGCTGGCAATTCCGACAACATCAATAATTGGCAGGCGTGCACGGGCTTCACGTTTGGCAGCGGTGTTCAGACCTGCTGTTGTCCGACGTAAGGCCTCAAGCTGAGGGTTTGCATTAATCGCTGCACTCGTTAGCTGTGTGATCTCATCCCGGCTTGGCTCTGATGATGTTTGCTTTGGGATAAGATCCCCTTCAACAGGGCAGGGTGGCAGCTGTATTCCAGTTGTTATGGCAATGCGCGATATGGCGCGGTCCCGGCGGAAACGGAATTCAAACTGTTCTGCTTCAGCTGACGCAATTTCGGCGGCGACTTCGGCCTGTTCAAGGATGGTGGCACCGCCGGTTTCCAGAACGCTTTCAATTGCGTTCAACTGATCCTGAAAATAACTGATACGTTCTCTGGTTGCCTTTAATTGTGCTTCAGCTTCCAGCCAGTTTACATATTCCAACGCGGTATTGAGCGCGGCGTTGCCGCGTGCGTCAAGGATAAGGCTCTCTTGTGCGCGCACCTCTTCACGCGCGGCTCTTTTGGCAAGGCGCGAGTCACCAAAATCGATAACACGCTGTGAGGCGCGAAGGCCGACCTGGTTTTCGATTTGGCTATCGACCAGCCCGTTATCGCCGATGCCTGTTCGCCCGAAGGAAGAAATCTGAGGACGGCGTAATGATTTAGCTTGCTGCAAGTTCGCACGTGCGTTTTCCAAATCAGCGCGCGCAATTTGTGTTTGGGGGTCATTATTGGCTGCATTGGTAATTGCGTCAGTAAAAAGCTGGCAGCTTGCAGGTTTCGCTTGAGCAGATACAGGCAAGGCGAGGGCGATACTTGCCGTGAGAGCAAGTGCCGCGTTTTTCATGCTGGTGTGTGTCATTATCCACTTAGCCCCCGTTGGATGGAGCTGCCAATTGGCTCAAAAAGGTAATCAAATGTGGTTCTGCTGTTGCCGCTAAAAATGAAAACATCTACCGGCATGCCAGGGATAATTTCCAGATCGCTTTGTGATGCGAGCGTGGCGGGTGGAATTTCAATGCGGGCTTCATAATATTGCGCGCCGCTCGCCACATCTGTTTTCAAGTCGGCACTCACGCCAACAATTTCACCATCAAGACTTGGTGAAAGCCAACTCTTATAGGCAGAAATCTGCGCGCGCACGGTTTGTCCTTTAAATATGGATTCTCTATCAACTGGGCGTACACGGATGGATGCGGTAACGCTGCCTGTATCTGGAACAATCTCAAGGATGGCTTCACCCGGGCGGACAACGCCTCCTTGTGTGGAAAAGGCAAGATTAAGAACTTCACCTGCAACAGGGGCTATAATCACAGAGCGATTTAGAACATCCTGCGCGGCAGAAAGATTTTCTTCAGCAGCGAGTAATTCGGCAAAGCTTGCGCGTAAATCAGAGGCAACTTGTTCGTCAAAGCGCGCTCGCGTTTGCGTAATTTGAACTTGTAAATCGAGGTCGAGCGCCTCGGCACCGATTTTTTCACTTTCCAATCGGGCAATTTCACCCTGCTGAGTTGCGATACGACGTTCCAGCTCTGTCACGCGGTCGCGACGGACCAGTTGTTGCGCAAACATGGAGGAGACAACGTCTATTTCCTTCTGGGTGACTTCAAGCGAGCGTTTTGCAATTTCAATTTCATTTTGCTTGAGCCTTGCGGTTGTTTTTGCGCTTGTGCGCCGTGTGGAGAGGACATCGATGTCTGCACGCAGAGCACTGTTTTGCTGAGTGAAGAGATCTTGCTCTCGTGCCACGATCTTCTCATACTCGTCAGGCGAAATTTGCAGCTCTTTCAACTGAGAGAAATCGAGTCTGGATTTACCCTCTTGCAGCGCTGAAAGACGCTCGACTGATGCTCTTAGGGCTGCGATTTGCTGACTCACCTGATCGCGATTGGCCAAAGACGCGGTCTCGCGCAAGACGATCAGCGTATCGCCTACATTCACACGCGCACCTTCTTGCACGGCGATGGTTTCAATAATGCCACCCTCCAGGTGCTGAACCACCTGCCGGTTGTTTTCGACGACAACGGTGCCACTGGCTGTGACGCCCTCTTCAAGCGGGACGAACCCTGCCCAAGCGATAAACCCGCCAAGACCAATGAGACATATCGCGCCCATGCGCACAGCGAACGTATCGCGTTGATTTGTTGACTTTGTCATTTTGCCACCTGTTGGAGTCTGGGTTGTGCCTTAACCACTTTGTTCGCCGCGCTGTAATCTTTCGCTGGCGCGCTTAAAATAGTTTTATCTCGGATGATCAGCGCCACATCCATGCGTTCGATCAGATTGTTGTCATGTGTTGACGCGAAGACGATTGCACCTTTGCGGCAATGTGCTTCGATAGCGCTGATGATGGTGCTCGCGGTTTCCCTGTCGAGGTTTGCGGTTGGTTCATCGAGCAGGAGTAAGACCGGGTCTGCAAAGAAGGCGCGGGCCAGCCCGATGAGTTGGCGTTGCCCTGCTGAAAGGTGAACCCCGCCTGGCCCGATAAGTGTGTCATAGCCTTGGGGAAGATTCATGATCATTTCATGGGCTGCGATACTGCGCGTTGCCGCAAACACCTCTTCAAGACGTTCTTTGCTAAAGCGGGAGATGTTCTCAGTGACTGTGCCGGGTGAAAGCTCAACGCCTTGGGGGACATACCCAATATATTGACCGCGATCATTGCTTGACCAGTCATGCAGGCTGCGGCCACCTAATGTGATACTGCCAGAGTCTGTTGGCCAGGCGCCTGCCAGTGTCTGCAGTAGAGTTGTTTTGCCAGATCCATTTGCGCCGACGATCGCTACCATGGAGTTTCCTGTTATATCATATGTAAACGGACGAACTAGAGGGATTGTTGATCCGGGTATTGCAATTCCAACACGGTCCATCTTCAGATGTGTTTCTGGTTTTGGCAAAGGTGTGTAGGTCTCTGCGGTTTGGTGCTTTTCGAGACGTTCTGAGAGTTCGGTCCAGGATGTTCGGGCCATAACGAGCGTGCGCCATGCGCCGACAATCTGATCGATTGGTGCTAGCGCGCGCGACATGATGACAGAACCAGCCACGATGCCACCGGGGGAGATCTGTTGTGAAAGCGCCAATGCGGCACCAACGCCCAGAATGAGCACTTGCAGAATTTGGCGTAAGGCGCGTGCCATGGCGGAAAACGTTCCATCCCCCTTGGCCGCAGCAAGTGTCTGCGCGTTGGCATAATCACGCGTCTCGCGCCATTTGCCAAAAAGGCGCTGGGTCAAACCCATTGCAACAACAGCAGAGCGCTGTCTTGAGACGCCGGTAATGAAGGTTTGAGCCTGACTGGTGGCAATCGCTGCGCGCTTACCTGTGCCGCGTGTGGCCAATTCAGATACAAGTGCGACAATGAAAACAACAATGCCGCCAACAACACCAATAAAGCCGAGTATAGGGTCCAATAGAAAAAGTAAGCCTATAAAGAATGGGGTAAAGGGTAGATCAAAGAAGGCCAGCATAGCCCCATTCTGCAAGAGGCTTTGGATGCGCGAGAGATTTGCAACATCGCCGGCGAGGGCGGGCTGTGTGTCGCTGCCAGATTCGAAGCGGCGGAAGATACGCGGGGCGAATATTGTCTCAAGCTTGTCGCCAGCCAAAGAGAGAACACGGCGTCGGCCAGCCTCCGCGGCTGAATAGATGCCAAGCAAAAAGATCGCTATTGCGCTAAGCCAGACAAGTGTATCGAGCGATCCAGATGACAGAATTCTGTCGTAGACCTGAAGCATATAGAGCGGGGAAACAAGCAGAAGCAGGTTCACCGCTAGACTGAAAGATAGAATACCAAGCACATGCTTGGGGACGCTTGTTGCAAACCCAAACAACCATCTTATGGTCTCGAAGGATTTGTGATGTTCAACGTCAGGGGCCGCCACCTTAGACATTTTATTCTCCTGTAGAAATCTAAAAAAGTATTCCCCGGAGACCAATTTGATCTCCGGGGAACGTAATGAGGGGGATTACAAACTGTCACCCAGATCTGATCCCGAAAGCGGGACAGGTGGCGTGTTTGATCCGAGATCAAGTGCAAACGCATCCTCATCAAGTGTTGCAATCTCGCTACCGCTTACGGGCAGGGTGACTGCATCGGCCGGTAGTGCGCTTGCATCAAACGCAGCATCCAGTTGGCTGTTGACATTGGTTTCCGTATCGACGGTGAGGTCGAGGGTCAGCAGGGCATCTTCAGCAATAGTATCGTTGGAGATTGGCCCCTTTGATACCAACGAGATTGTCCCATCAGCTGTCACAATGGTTTCGATATTGGTCAGCGTGTCCGTACCCTCAGTCAGGGTTTCGACAGTGAATGTGCCATCACCATTATCTGTGACCGTGATGTCATCAGAGTTGTCTGCGAAAAGGGCTGTATCATCGCCGTCGCCGCCATCAAGCTCATCATCACCAAGGCCG
>CAYUFN010000160.1:0-5249 GCA_964443965.1 uncultured Hyphomonas sp.
TGAAGTCGGTCGCTGTTGCATTGGTGTAGACAGTGCCATTGCGCTGGTCGCCTGTGCCAATGATTTGCCCATCATTGTTAAGTGTGGCGCCGACACCGTCGATTTGCACCGCGCGGCTGTCGCCATTAATTATGCCTGTAGCGGCATTGTTTATGATCGCACCCGCCGTATTGACACCAGCCTGAACCGTTTGGCTGCCATTAATTGTTGCCAGCGTTCCAGCATTGTTAAGCGTCACGTCATCATTGGCGATGAGCACAACCGGAGCGCCATCTACAGTGCTGGTCACACCTGCGGCTGCAGAGATTGTCTCGCCATCAACTTGTGACATGACAGTAACATTATCACCATCATTGATGATCGTTTGTGCAAACGCTTGTCCGGTCAACCCGGTAGCACTAAGGATAGTAAGAAGCGAAGCGGAGGCTTTAAGCCTTGAGAGCCTGCGCGAACGACCGGCTTTAATTTCGTTAATGGACATGATGAACCTTCTTTATACAAAACAGAATTGCAATGGTGTGATCAGGCGGTGGGGAATGGACTGCTGAATGAGGGAGAGCAGAAACCACCTGATCACAGACATAGGTCGTTGCGTGTCTTGAAGAGGTTCAATTCAATTGTATATTTTTTTGCGTAAGTTTTATCTAACGCGGAAAAAGCTATTTATGAGCAATCCCATGTGCGCTTTGGCAGCCCTTGTCCGAAGATTGGATCAGGCCCTGCTGGCCCAATATCTTGCGTCGAATGGGAGATATTTTTACGCACATCAACGATACGGTCACTTGTTTTGGTAAAAGGCGCGCTGGCAATAAGCGCTGTAACAAAAGGCGCTGCAACTGACGTTCCACTAAGATACCTACCTTCATCTAAAGAGGTAACAAAGACATCCACCCCAGGTGCAGCAAAATCAATGTGAGCGCCGCGTACAGCCTGGCTATAGACCTCCAAGGATCGATCGACAGCCGTTACAGCAATAACGTCTTCAAAGGCTGCAGGATATCTGGGGTCTGCCGTTGGCCCATCATTCCCAGCCGCAGCAACAATGATCATCCCCCTGCGCGCCGCATGCTTTATTGTCTTCTCAAGCAAGCGATTATAGGGGCCGGCAAGGCTGATGTTTACAACCTTAACGTCTTGCAACTGCATCCAGTTCAGAGCCAATATCAATTCATAAACGCCCGCTCCCTCTACAGAGCTTTCTGTACCAACAACAGATGCTGCATAAAGACGCGTATCTCGCAACTTACCAGGCCCAACAAGCAAATCTGCAATCGCGGTGCCATGATCAGTCGCCGCGCGAACATCACCAGAAAAATTCTTAGTAATAATCTCTGTACCCGACAGGTGCGGCGCAGACGCCTCTACATACCCATCAATAATGCCAATTGATGAAAATGCCGCGCAACCAGATTGCGGCCAATCAACCAGGTCGTTTGCATAAACCTGTCCCTTTACGGGGGCTTGTGCAGGCTCTTGGTACTGTAATTTAAAGAAATGATCCAAGCCTGCTGTTGCGCTTGGCTCCATGCTCTGCATATCGCCGATAGCGACAACACCGCTAACCCCCTTTGGGCGCTTAAAGTCCAAAAGGAACATATCCAAAGCCTGAAGCTCGGTCTTCTCATTTAATTGATAGCCACGCCTGGTCGCATTAATAAAAAGATCATTCGCCGCCTGCTCAGAACCGACCAGCACAATAACATTAGACCCATCAGACAAGGCTTCACTTGCAGGAAACTTATCGTTGAGACGTTCAAGGTCGGCCGAAGATTGGCAACCAGATATAGCCGCCCCAAAGAGACTAGCGATGAGTAAGGCCCGTAAAAAGCGCATTTTAAAGTGTCCTCTACCAATCGTGGTTTATAGTTTCGTCGTAGAACCACCCTTTATGGTTCAATTACAATACATCACCTAGAACCGATGTGTCAGGCTCAGAAAGAAGCGCTGTGTATCGGTTGAAAACGTGTCGGCATCATAATATGCCGCTGTAAATGCAAGCGCAAAGCGGCCAAACGTAGCTGTAACATCAAAGTCGACTTCCTGACCGAATAATGCGCCTCCATTTTCAGGTGAAAAACGATGATACGACAAGGCGGTCGATATATTCCGGAACAGTCCCTGTTCCCCAAAACTCCAGCGCCCGCGCACTTCCAGGTCTTCAAGACCGTCAGGCGGGGTAATTAAAAATATATCGGCTGCCCCCTGGAACCTATGCAAAGTGCCTAAAGGCGTTTGAAAAGACTGCTCATCTGCAGCCCCAAATGATTCAAACCGAACGCGCAAACGTGCGGGTCCGGCGTAACCTTCTGCACCCAGTAACCAGTAATTGGCCGCATAGTCTGTAGGATTATCCGCAAAATCGACTTGTCTGGCATAAGATGCCTCCCAATCGATGCCATAAAAACTTTTATGGTATCTACCATCCAAACGTGCGCCGGTTGTTTGGCTGGAGAAAATATTATCCTGTAGCGTAGGGCCCGCCGTGCCCAGATCAAAACTGTAGTGAAACACCCCAACGCGGCCTATAGGGGTCGGAATATTTCCATTGAAGTAATATGAGTCACCCCGAAAACGCCCAATTGGGTTATCTGCACCGAGCACACGGTTCACTCTGTTAAAGTACCCCGCTTGTAATGTAACCGAACTTGCTATGCGGGTAGAAACATGTACGCCATCAAACGTCTGATCATTTTGACGAAAAGCCGCAGGCCCGAGGAACCGTTGATCATCTATGGCAATCTTCTGACGCCCAAGCGTAACAAAGGATTGCGGTGCGAAACTGTATTGAAATTGCGCGCGGTTTAATTCCAGTCCATTAGGGTCGAGAATTATTGGACGATCAGGTTGATTTCCCGTCCCGTCATCAAAATCATCGACAATGGCAAACAGCGCTTCGCCTTCAATGAGCGCTGTTAAATTAGGCGTAACCTGATACTCCACCGAAGGCCTTACAAGCTGTGTGAGACCTACCGCATTTTGCGCTGAATCATCTTCAGAAGCTGTTTCCAACTTCAGCTGCGACTCACCAAATATTTTGATCCGGTCATGAATAGACTGTGCCTGAGCGCCGCCATGCAAAGCTGAAAGCATCAATAGCGCAATTATGTGATGGCGAATATACATACAAAACTCTGCCACTGGTTCCAGTGTCTTAAGGCTTGGATTTTCATTACCCGATCCTATAAGATATGAAAACAAGCTATTAGGCTTATAAAATAAACGTGATAAAAAAATATGTGAACGATTTGCAGGGCTCATACGACGTAGATTTAGAGTACCTACAATAACCTTTACAATGTCAGGAGAGCAGAGTTGTCCACCGCATTTGAAAACTTATCGGATGACGAGAAAAGCGCCCGGTTGCTGGACTACGTCCATGGTCGCACCTCTCAAGCTGAGCAAAATGAAATTGAAGCCATTATCCTAAGCGATAAAGTGGCCGCTGAAGAACTAGCCTATTATCAAGGCCTAGCCAACGCAGCCGATCCTGTCGCGCCATCGCCAGACCACGAATTTGGCTGGGCAAAGCTTTCAAAGTCTATAGATCAAGAAACATTGCAGCCTTCTGCTAGCCCACTTGCCGCAAACGATAATTTTAAAATGTGGAAAGTTGCGACATTTGCTTTGGCTTTTGTCACATTACTTCAGGCCGCCTTCATCTTTACACCGGTTCAACCCACACAGCCACAAGAACCAATTTATGTGCCTGTCACTCAAGAGGCCTTGTTTGCAGTGCAGGTCATCTTCGTTGATACGACCACCAGTGTTAAAATTCGTAATCTTCTAAACGAAATCGATGGCGAGATTGTTTCCGGCCCATCAGCATTAGGACTATACGATGTACAGTTTTCTTCTGAAGAATTAAGACGTGCAGGATTAGAACTTCTACGTGAGCAGCCTGACATCATCAAAAGCGTAACACTGAAATAGCGCCGCTTAGATTATTAATCAGATAGACACCTCAGAAGCAGTTTTTTTGCGTGCATAATGCGTGTTTTTACAGTGCCAACCGGGCAGCCCTCAATCTGTGCAATTTCAGGATAAGTCAGGCCTTCAAAAAAGGCGAGGTGAATAGCCGCTTTGTGAACAGCGCTTAACTTTTCTATGCAAGCACGCACGCGTTTTGCATCCTGAAACGCGTCGACAATATCATCAGGCTGAGGCGACTCATCAGCTATATTCTCATCAGGCTCAGCCAGGACAGTTCTGGCACCTTTTCTGTTGCGATCAATCGCTTTATTACGCGCAATGCTGAACATCCACGATTTAACAGATGATCTACCCTGAAAGCGATCTGCTTTTCGCCAAATTTCCAGCATCGTGTCATGCAGAATATCAGAAGCATCATTTTCATTCGCAATCCAACGCGTAATGAAGCGACGTAAATTCGGCGCATACTCATCGTATAATATGCGCATCGCCGCCTTATCTCCGTGCGAGACTCTTTGCAGAAGTTCTTTATCTGTAGAAATACTCATGCCCCCCAAATCTCACTTATTAAGATACAAGAAAAGTCCATCTAAAATTCATGGAGCTCTTTGATCCGCACCCGGGCCCCTCTACATAATAAATTCAGTCTCAGGGCAAAGCCGGAGCCTAACTATGCCTTCTACAGCCAAAGTCTTGTAAGGCGCTACCCCACCTCAAGAAAAGGTGAACTTTGCCATTAAGCGTTTTGCCTGCCGGTGGAGCCCGGCCAGGAAAACACACTATTAGAAAGCTTGCAGAAAAGTCCGGAACAAAAATCCTGACTACCCGTTGTATCTTTGTAAAAAGGGAAAATACAATGAACAAATTTATGATTATCCCCACCTTGCTGCTTACCCTGTCGGCCTGTGCAACTTCGCCGGACTATCGTGAGGCTCGCAATGACCGCGCCGAAGGGTTTTCTCATCAAGTGATTGAAAACAACCGTTACCGCGTTCAATATCGCCTCGATGAAGACCATATCGGCAAGGCACAGGATTACGCGCTGCTGCGCGCGGCTGAATTGACAATGGAAAAAGGCTTTCAAACCTTCCAGGTTGTCAGTGAAAGCGCCAAGACAAGCGAAGGGGAGCAGTCCCGCATAGGCACAAGCTTTGAGCGCGACTATGCCGTTACGCGCGATTGCAGGATTCTAGGCTGTCGCACCTCCGCACGCCCAGCTTTTACGAGCAATAGCGTGGGTACGTTCACCTCTCGCGATGAAACCGTGATCTCTATTGAAATACTGCTATCGGACGACAACGCCACTGCAAGCCCGGACA
>CAYUFN010000161.1:0-5221 GCA_964443965.1 uncultured Hyphomonas sp.
AACCGGTCGGTCCGATTGCCGCTTTGCTCGTGTGAAGAAGCATCAATATAGCGCGGGAGAAGCTGTGGGATAAGTTTATGGGAGATGTCTTCTTTGGTCAGGGGGAGGCTGGAAGCCTTCGTCTGGATGCCCGCTTTCGCAGGTATCTTCGGAAAATCAGATATGGTCCCCTAAGCTGCCGGAATCAGGTATGTGTCCGCTGATCTGAAAGCGTTTTAGCTTAGGTGTGCTTCTACCCGCGGCCTGGGTCGGCTTTGCCGCCTTTCAGGATGAAGCGACGGTCGCAATAGCCGCAGGTGACTTCATCATCATTGCCCATTTCAAGATAGACGCGTGGATGACCCAAGGCACCGCCGCCGCCATTGCAGCTGACTTTGTGCTCGGTTGTCAGCTCTATATCCTCAGATTGGGCGTGCGTGCTGGTCATGTCTTATCCTCGATATTCACACCCATGCATTGCGGGGGTGGCCACATCAGATTAGGTATGGCGGAGTGTTTCACACGTCAATCCTTTGGAAAGAAACTTTACACATGTCAGCCCCTGATCTCGCCATAAAGGTCTCACATCTCAACAAAACCTATGCGGCTTCTGGCAAGATGCCGGAAAAGCATGCGTTGAAGGATTTGTCTCTGGAGATCCCGCGCGGGTCGATCTTTGGGCTTTTAGGACCAAATGGGGCAGGGAAATCAACCTTTATCAATATATTGGCGGGCCTTGTGCGCAAGACGAGCGGGGATGTACATGTATGGGGGATGGATATTGATACCCATCCACGCCAGTCGCGCGCCGCCCTTGGCATTGTCAATCAGGAGATAGTCAGCGATCCATTTTTTACGCCTGAAGAGACGCTGGAATTGATCGCCGGTTTTTTCGGTGTGCCCAAGGCGGAACGCCGCAGCGCAGAGATTCTCGAAGCAGTAGGGCTGGGTGACAAGCGGGATGCCTATGTCCGCCAGCTCTCTGGTGGGATGAAGCGACGTCTGATGGTGGCTAAAGCGCTGGTGCATGCCCCGCCTGTCTTAATCCTTGATGAGCCAACGGCAGGGGTGGACGTGGAGCTGCGTCGCTCGTTGTGGGCTTATGTACGTGAATTGCATGCTAAGGGTACAACGATCATTCTAACGACGCACTATCTTGAGGAGGCCGAGGAGCTTTGTGATACGATCGCGATTATCAATCATGGTGAGATGATTGCCGCCGAGCCGACGCCGCAATTGTTGAAACGGCTGGATCATAAGACGCTGAAAATTATTCCCAGAGTTCCCCTTGGCGAGGTGCCGCTAGGATTGTGTGATCTGGAGGCGATTATACGTGAAGATGGGTCATTGGCGATCACTTACCGGGCCAGCGAGACTGGGATTGGACGATTGCTCGAAAAGGTGCGCGAGGCAGGGATCGGGATTTTGGATCTGGCCACTGAGGAACCTGACCTTGAGGATGTTTTCGTCGCGCTGACAAGTAAGGGGTAGATGATGACGCCGATTGATGAGCGCCTGTTAAAACTTTTGCACTATCGTTCATCTGGTCTTCAACGGGGCGAGAGTGTTGGGCTGCCGGTGACGCAGACAAGTGCTTACATGCTGCCCGGTGATCCGGAAGAGGGCGACTATTCTTATTCGCGTGATGGTAATCCGACCTGGGCGGCGGTTGAGGCCCAGCTTTCAATTTTGGAAGATGCGCCGGCTGTGGCTTTTCCTTCTGGCATGGGGGCGATTGCAGCGGTTTTATATGCATTAGTGAGGCCCGGCCAAACGCTCCTTTTGCCCGCTGATGGATATTACGTGGTTCGCGCCTTTGCGGCTGAACAATTGGTGCCCATGGGTGTTAAGGTAATTGAGTGGCCCACGGCTGATTATGAAAATGCTCCGATTGAGAAGGCCGACTATGTGTGGCTGGAGACGCCGTCTAATCCGGGTCTGGATGTGTGTGATATTGGAGCGATTGCTGCGCGAGCCAAAGCGGCGGGCGCCGTGACGCTTGCGGATAATACGACGATGACACCGCTCTTGCAGACGCCGCTCGATCTGGGGGTGGATGTGGTGGCCTCTTCTGATACAAAGGCAATGGCTGGACACGGAGATGTTCTGTTTGGGCATGTTGCGTCGCGGCGGGCATCTATTATTGGCAAGGTGAAGCGCTGGCGGAAGCTGGCAGGATCTATTCCCGGGCCTGCCGAAGCAGCGCTTGTGCACCGCGGACTTGAGACAGTTGATGTGCGCCTGGCTAGAATGTGCGAAACAGCAGGCGTGATCGCAAGGCGGTTGCGCGACCATAAACAGGTTAACTGTGTGCGGTATCCGGGTTTGAGCGAAGACCCCTCGCATGCAGTGGCAGCCCGGCAGATGCGCGGGTTTGGCTTTCTGATCGGCTTTGAGCTTGATAGTAAGGCGGCGGCTAACCGTTTTCTGGGCAACTGCAAGGGGATTGTTAATGCCACCAGTTTTGGAAGCGTGCATACCTCCGCAGAACGGCGCGCGCGTTGGGGGGATGATGTGGCGCCTGGCTACATTCGCCTGTCAATTGGCGTTGAGCCTTGCAACGCTTTATGGGCCGAGATTGAAACAGCGCTTGAGCGCTAGGGGCCTTTAACCTTATATCCTTTATTGCGCAGCATGGTGATGACACTGTCATCGCCTGCCAGGTGCGCAGCACCCACAGCAATAAAGATATGCCCACTTTTTTCTTCCAGCATGGCTTCGATGCGCGGGACCCATCTTTGGTTTCTTTCAACCAGTAGAACATTGTGAAACACTTGGCTGTATTCTGCTTCCTCATTAATCAGTTCACTAATCGCAGCGACATCACCTTCGAGCCAATCTTCAATCAGCTCTTCGAGCTGTTCTTCGCCATGCTCAAGTGCGTCTGAAACGCTCAGATCTTTGGTTTCTTCTGAACGCGCGAACATGATTTTGATTTGCTCATCTATGTCCAGATTAGCCCAGCCACCGAGTTGCTCTTGTGGTGTTTCAAGTTCGCATAGCTCTTTGCCACTTTCTGCAACCTCCGGGTAAAGCGTGAATTCAACGCCTTCTCCCAGCTCCATTTCGGCGATGAGAAACTCTTCAATTGTGACACTTGCAAACCATGGCTTCATCACATTCAGGCTGTAAAAGGGGATGTTCAGCAGCTTTGCCGTTTCTTCCAGCTCGGCGCGTTGTTCAGCTGTGAGATGGTCAACTAGCCTATCACCATTTCTAAACAGGCCAAGGTCCATCATCATGCTGAGGGTTTCGTCGCCACGGCCTTCGGCGTCCACTTCAAAGCACACTGTTTCGGCCGCTTTAAAGGCAGCGCCAATACGGTCTGAACGCCAGCCTGTATCTTCTGGAAGATAGTGGATGGTCCCGATAATATTAATTGTGGTATCCGCGTCACTGAGGGTCCACATCGCCGGTTCAGCAAATGCAGCCCCTGTCAGGCCGCTGCCAGTTAAAAATGCTGCTATCAGTGTTTTGAGGCGTTTTATCATTTGCGACTGATCCTTTGTGTACTTTAGTCAAGGCTGTGGTTTTGCTCTCGTCAAGTGTGCGTCTGTTAGTTCAAAGGCGGATTTTCCCGCTTTGCAACCAGGCCGTTGCTTGCCAGGAGGTTCTGTAAACTGTCAGCCCCGGCAAGGTGGGCTGCGCCAACGGCGATAAAGAATGTGCCTGCTTCATCTTCCATGAGCTTTGTAATCAGGGTCGACCAGTTTGCATTCCGCGTGCGTAGCATAAGATTGTAAATTTCGCCTGATCCAAAGGCCTCATCGGCGGCAATCGAGTTTGCCAGCGCCTCTACATCTCCGCTTGACCAATCGCGAATGAGGTGGTCGAGAAAATCAGGCTCATCTTCAATCTGCTCAGCGGTCTGGACGAGTAGCCCAATCTGTTCGCTTTCGGGCACACTGGCGAGCAGGCCAAGTTGATAGGCACCTGTTTCGAGATAACGGATAGGCTTTCCCAGATTACGCGCTTGACTGCTAATGATTTTTTCAACGCCTAGTCGGCTGTCAAACCCGCGGCTTTCTAAATGAATATTGGAGAGCGCTGTGCTGGCAAACCACGGTTTGAAATTATCAAACCCCTGTAGCTCGATGCCGAGCAGCGTGGCAGCTTCCTCCACTTCACGTTCTGCCTGCTCGTCAAGGACTTCCCTTAGTGTGCGCCCATCAGAATAAAGGCCAAGGCGTGTGGCGGTTTCGGTAATTGCATTTTGTGCGGCTGCATCTTCAGTATCAGCCTCGAAATAGATCGCGTCAGCGTTTTTGAGAGCATCCAACACGAGCGGCGTTTCCCAGCGTGTTTCTGCGCGCAAGGTGTGGACTGTGCCGAAAAGATAAACAATCGTATCTTCATCAGCCACGCGCCAAAGGGCGGGGCCTGTAAAGCTGGCCTCTTTAGCAGCGGCTTTGACCTTTTCTGTGAACGGATCAGGATTGCTCTGGCTGCATGCGATAAGAAGACTAAACACGAGTGTGAGCAGAAATCCTATGTGAAACAAGTCTTTTAGCTTCATTTTATGCCTCTTTGGAACGGCTCATTAGCTTAATGGTTTCTACAGACCGAAGCCATAGGGAAAATGGAAATGCATCGACTGTTGGTCTTTGTTGATCTTTATTGCTCTGTTCTGCCAGATGGACTATGAGGGGAAGCTGAACGCACCCATAGCTCAGCTGGATAGAGCGCTGCCCTCCGAAGGCAGAGGTCGCAGGTTCGAATCCTGCTGGGTGCGCCAGTTTTTCCCTTTTGAAAAACCGCGTGCAGTTGTAAGCTAGATGAAGTGAAATTTCTGACTTGCGCAGCAAAACGATTATAGTGAATACGTTGTCATTATTATGAAAATACAAGATGCAATTGTTGCCGGATATACCGCATATAAAAGCGGAGATTATCAAAGAGCTCGAGATTATTTGTTGGGGGTACAGCATGTGCAAGCTGTTCATCTGCTTGGGTTAGTTGAGAAAGCCTCGGGGAATTACGGGGCTGCTAAAAATTATTTGAATGCGGCAGCGCAGCTTGATCCGGCAAATCATGAGATATTGAACAATCAAGGCTTGCTGGCACGTTTGATGGGGGAGTTATATGTTGCCAGAGATTCATTTCGCGCAGCTTTGAGGTTAAAGCCAGACTTTGCTAGCGCGCAACTTAGCCTAGGGCGTACTTTACGCGACCTCGGTGATAATCAGGCGGCTCTGGATCACTTTGAAGACCTTCAATTGAATAATGGTAATAGTGCTGAAGT
>CAYUFN010000162.1:0-931 GCA_964443965.1 uncultured Hyphomonas sp.
AAAGATCAGGAAGAAAGACAGGCAAACTCAATGGAGAGTTTTTCAACACAATTGCCCCACAACGGACCCCCGAGTTTAGGCCGAGAAGCGGGCAAAAGCGGTCATTAGATTTTACAGGTTCTTGCGTTGCTCTGCGGGCTTGCTTGTGTTGCTGAGGAACTTTGCACACATACGAAAGAAGGCGAGCCGTGGCTCGCCTTCACATTTCGTGGATTTCCAAAGGAGTGATCCTTGTTAACGGAAAGTCCGACTTTTCCAGAGTGCTAGAAATGCACCTATTGTATAAGTCGAGCTTTGCGATTTGTCCAGCACTCTGGAAAAATCGGATCAACCGCAACTAGATAAATTGACAGAACGAATAAGTCGTTATGATACTATCTATTTCCGTCCGCCATATGTTTTTTTGCCTAAATGGGGAGCGGTGTATGCCACTTAGGCGGAAGCTAATAATTTCAATATCTATCCTCCGTTTGCATTTTTAGTACTGTCTTGCTACAATATTGTCAACGTAATTTATCTATGGGGCAAAAATGAAGTATCGTATTGGCATCGACCTCGGTACAAACTCGCTCGGTTGGGCAGCGATTCAGTTGCGCGCAGGCAACGATGGCGCTTTGGGGGCTGGCCCCTTGCTCGATATGGGGGTTCGCATTTTCTCTGATGCGCGCAACCCCAAGGATAAATCATCAAATGCAGCGCAGCGGCGAGGACCGCGCGGGGCAAGAAAAAATCGCGACCGCAAACTTGGGCGTGGGAGGGCCATGATGGGGGCGCTGATAAAAGCTGGGTTGATGCCAGCTGACCAGGCTGCGCGAAAAGCTTTGGAGAAGGATCAGCCAGACCCTTGGATCTTGCGCGCGGATGCGCTGGACACTCCGCTTAAGCCAAATCAGATTGGACGGGCGCTATTTCATCTGCAGCAGCGCCGTGG
>CAYUFN010000162.1:941-2883 GCA_964443965.1 uncultured Hyphomonas sp.
CCGTAAGACCGATGGTGATGAAGATGGAGCCATGTATGATGCGATCGAGGCGGCGCGCTTCAAGATGGAAAAAGCTGGTGCTCGCACGCTTGGTGAGCTGTTTGGGCGTCAACGAAAAGAACAATTGGCTGAGAATAAACGCTTAGGTAAAGGACACGGCAAGCCTTTGCCTGGCGCACGCGTGAAACCTCAAATGGTTGGTTCCAAGATGGCCTATGATTACTATCCTGATCGCGCAATGATCCTGGATGAGTTCGAAAAAATATGGGCTGGCCAAGTTGGGTACCATTCCGAGATCATGACATTGGTGGCGTATAAGCAGTTGAAACATATCGTACAATATCAACGACCGCTAAAGGTTCAGAAGGCGGGCAAATGTACGTTCTTGCCAGACCAGCCGCGCGCACCGAAAGCATTGCCATCAGCCCAATATGCGCGGGTGCTGCAAGAGGTAAATAATCTGACGGTCGGCGCAACAGGCACGCAGACGCGCTCGCTCACTGATGATGAACGCGATCAGCTTGTTGCGTTCCTTATGCGGCCTACAAACAAGACCGGGAGGCGGACCTTTAAGTCAATCCGGAAACTGTTGAGCTTGCCCGACTCGCAAAAGTTTAATCTGGAAAGCCGCAAGCGCGATCACCTCGTAGGCGATGAAACGGCGGCCCGGCTGATGCAAGACGATGTGTGGGGGAAAGGCTGGCTCGATCTGGAGCTTGCCAGACAAGACGACATCGTCACCCAGCTATTGGAAACCGAGCAACATGCTGATTTGGTTGTATGGCTCCGAACAAATTGCGCGCTGGACCAAATGCGCGCCAAGCTGGTGGCCAATGCGCGTCTGCCTGATCAGCACGGCAGACTGTCTGCGATGGCGCTAGGTAAATTGATCCCGCATTTGGAGGTAGGCAAGCGCTATGATGAAGCCGCGAAGATGGAATTCAAAGATCATCGCAGTCTTGGCGACGGCGTGATCCATGAGGATGCTCTCCCCTATTATGGAGAGATTCTCTCACGCCATACCGCTTTTGAAAAAGATGCGCCTGAAGGTGGCAAAGATACGCGTAATGCTGAAGAAAAGCATGGCCGCGTCGCGAACCCGACCGTCCATGTTGCACTCAACGAGTTGCGCAAAGTAATCAACGATCTGATCAAGCGTTGGGGGACGCCAACTGAAGTTGTTCTGGAGCTTGCGCGTGATTTGCCTTTGTCCGACCGGGGCTTGCGTGAGCTGGAAACTGCGCAAAAGAAAAACCAAACGGCAAATGACGAACGCCGCGCTTTTCTCGACAGTATCAAGGAAGCTAACACTTATGAAAACCGCTTAAAGCTTCGCCTTTTTGAGGAGGCAGTCGAAGCGTTTGGAGGCACAGCGCAATGTGTGTTTTCAGGGGCCGCTATTCCAAAGAGCGCCTTGTTTACAGCCGATACAGAGATCGAGCATATCTTGCCACTGTCACGCACAATGGACGACAGTTTTTCAAACAAGGTACTTTCAACCCGTCAGGCTAACCGTATCAAAGGCAATAAAACACCCTTTGAAGCTTTTGATTATAATCCTGAAGGCTTTGACTGGGAAGCGATCGGCCAGCGGGCAGCCTGCTTGCCCCCTTCGAAGGCGTGGCGTTTTGCACCGGATGCATTTGAACAATGGGAAGCACGCGGCGGTGATTTTCTTGCACGTCAACTAAATGATACGCGTTACATTGCTCGCCTTGGAAAAACCTTTGTCGAAGCGCTTTTCGGTGGGCAAGGTATCAAGGGAGAGGATCGCCGCGTTTGGGCCGTTCCCGGAAGATTGACATCAGATTTGCGCCACTATGCGGGCTTCAATAGTTTGACGGGTTTCACCGATACCAACCAGAAAGATCGCACAGATCACCGCCACCATGCAGTAGACGCTCTTATCGTTGCCCTAACAGATCAGGCCATGGTCAAGCGT
>CAYUFN010000162.1:2893-5181 GCA_964443965.1 uncultured Hyphomonas sp.
AAAACAGGCGGATTCTGTTGCGCATTACGAAATCATGCAAGCCATGGCCGAGCCAATAAAGCGCTATCGTAGATCGGCTGAAGACCGGCTGGGAAAACTGATTGTCTCCCACAAACCAGATCACGGCTTTCAGGACGCAATGCACAACGATACCGCATACGGAATAACGGGGCAACGGGACGAGAGAAAACAAATGATTCTCGTTACGCGCAAGCCGCTTGATTCTGTTGAGCCAAATCGGATTGCCGACATCGTAGACCCAATTATTCGGAAACATTTGGCATATGCGACCGAGGGGCTCTCAGGGACGGCGTATAAGACGGCGATCGTCGAGGCAGGTAGAAAGATGCGGCCGCCCGTCTACCGCGTTCGGCTAACTGAACCGATGAAAGATAGTAGCTATGTCACAATCGAGCACGGCAAAAACAAGGAACATGCCAAGGCCTATAAAGGTGACGGCAATTATTGCTATGATATTTTTGTGGGGGCAAAGGGGAAGTGGGACGGTGAAGTCGTAACGACGTTTGAGGCATATCAGCGCGCGCAAAAAAATCCGGAATGGTGGCGATATATGGAAAGACGAGACGGCGCACCTCTCATAATGCGTATACGGAAGGGTGATATGTTGGAAATCGATGATGCAAACGGCGAACGAATTTGTGTCGTTGTCTATAAATTTTCAAAGGGCAAGGTAAATATGGCTGCCCATCAGGAAGCGAATGCATCTGCGCGGATACGCTCGAAGGAGTTAGTGGGGTTCCAAATGGCACCAGCGTCTTTGGAACGCGCCAGAGCTAAACCCGTCACCGTTAGCCCTGCAGGAAGGGTGCGCAGGCAAAGGGCATAGAAATTGCATGTTGCTCTACTTTTGATGGAATGACATGCAAAACCGGATCGTTGAAATTGCCAGTGACGACGTTCACCTCTCCCTAATGCGAGGCTTTCTGAAACTGTCTCGCGATGGAGATGAAATTGGACGCGTGGCTTTTCCCGATATTGGTGGGGTCATCATTCGCGGCTATGGTGCATCGCTTTCGTTAAACCTTGCTGCGCGCCTTGCTGCAGAGAATATTCCGGTCATCCTTTGCGGTGCGGACCAATCACCGGCTTCCATTATCTGGCCTATTGATGGACATCACGCGCAAGGCCGGATCATGGAAGCTCAGAGCGCGCTATCCCGTCCTAAGCAAAAGCGCCTATGGCAGGCCCTCATTCAGGCGAAAATTTCTGCGCAAGCCGAAGCGCTGGAGGCAGAAGGGAAAAACGCATCAGATTTGCGGTTCATGGTGCGCGATGTGCGCTCCGGTGATCCTGACAATTATGAAGCGCAGGCCGCGCGCAAATATTGGCCCCGCATGATGGCAGACATCGAAGAGCGCTTTAAACGCGATAGCGCAGCTGATGGTTTGAATGCCTGGCTCAACTATGGATATGCCGTGCTTCGAGCGGGCGCAGCACGTGGCATCTTGGCAGCTGGGCTTCATCCGAGCCTGTCGGTTCACCATGAAAGCAGAGGTGAAGCTTTGAGGTTGGCGTCGGATATTATGGAACCGTTCCGGCCTTGGGTTGATCTTACAGTGAGGCGACTTGCCTTGGCTGAATCGGCGGCATTGCCTGACCTGAGCCGCGAGCAGAAAGCCAGCATCATTCGTGTGCTGAACCTCGATCTTGAAACCGCTTATGGCGCGAGCCCCGTCCAAACCTGTATGAACCGGTTGTGTCAGAGCTTTGCTCGCGTTTGTCTTGGCGAGCACAGCAAACTCGATCTGCCAACTGGTCTCGTGTTCAAACAGGCAGGAGGCAGCATATGAGGGCGTTGTCGCACCTCTCTGCTTATCAGCATATGTGGATTATGGTTTTATTTGATTTGCCCACGACGACACCCGAAGAGCGACGGGCCTACACGCAATTTCGAGAGTTCTTATTGGATCAGAGTTTTGTTATGGCACAGTATTCAGTTTACTTGCGCCACACCAGCGGGCGCGCGCAGTCTACCCCAATTATCGAGCGCATAAAAACAGCTGTTCCGCTGGAGGGAAAGGTCGATATTTTGCAATTTACCGACCGACAATATGCAGATATTGTTTCATTGAAGGGACGAAGACGCATTGATTCGCGGGAAAACCCTGACCAACTGGCTTTATTCTAAAGGAAAACAAGCAATTTCTAGAAAAAGAAAAAATTTATTTTCCTTTCTTTTCAATTGCCTGCACTCAGATCAGTTCTAGCACTCTGGAAAAGCCAGACCAACCGCAACCGTCATCTATAAGCTTGTGACTGGAGAAGAG
>CAYUFN010000163.1:0-5027 GCA_964443965.1 uncultured Hyphomonas sp.
GTGGTATGCTCTTGCAAAAAATCGCAGGTGATCAGGCGCGTGGTCAGACGGATGATGTATGGGATGAGGCACGGGCTCTGTTTGCGACTTTAACTGATGCGGAGCTGGCTGATCCGTCTCTTCCTGCTGATACTCTATTATATCGTCTCTTCCATGAAAGTGGCGTGCGCAGCGAAGTCACAACAGAGCTGCGCGATGCGTGCACCTGCAATTATGAGCGACTAAAAGGAACGCTGCTAAGTATGCCGGATGTGCAATTACTCGAAATGGCTGAGGGCGACACCATGTTAGGGATTGATTGCCAATTCTGCGCGCGGCATTACGATATAGCAATCGGTGATGTCACGGGCGTCTCCTAGGGGATTATTCCCCTTTGAATGCAGCTGGACGTTTTTCTAGAAAAGCAGACACACCCTCTTTAAAGTCTGCAGTCCTGCCAGCTGTGCGTTGCGCCAATCTTTCTGCGTGTATCTGTGCGTCAAAGGTTCGGTCTGCACTATCCCATATTAAGGCCCGCATAAGGGCAAGCGCCTGTGTAGGGCCATTGGCCAACTCACTGGCTTTGACATTTGCCGTTTCCATAAGAGCATCCTCAGCAACGACCTCATTTACGAGGCCCCACTCGAGCGCTTTGGGAGCAGTGATCTTATTTCCCATTAATGCCATTTCCATAGCACGGGCACGGCCGATCAGGCGTGGTAGCAAATAAGTAGAGCCGCCATCAGGCACGAGGCCGATTCTGCGGAAAGCCTGTAGGAAATAGGATTTTTCAGACGCAATGATAAGGTCGCCCATAAGCGCGATCGAGCAGCCCACACCTGCAGCTGCTCCGTTGATTGCGGTAATGATCGGGTGCGGGTGTTCTTTCATGCTCATTATAAGGGGGTGGTAATGACTATCTAAGGCTTTACCGGCGTCAAACTTAGAGCTGCCTGCGCTTGATTGCATGCCCCCTGCCGAAAGATTGGCACCTGAGCAAAAGCCGCGCCCGGTTCCGGTCAGGATTGTGCATCGAGCTTCATCGCCTGCTTTTTCAAAAGCGTGGAGCAGTTCTTCCACCGTATCGAGGCCAGCCGCATTCATGGTCGACGGATCTGCGAATGTAATAGTGGCGATTTGATCGGTAACTTTATAGTCTATTTTATTGTAACTCATGCGTGCCTCTAATTAATCTTTTCTATATTAAACGCTACCTTATATGCGCTGGAAACCATGACGCTGGGGAAATCCATGAAATTTTACCTACAAGCCGTTTCACGCTAAGCTCTCAAAAAATAATAGGAGGCCAATATGCCACTAGACGGTCATGCAACAGATGCCAATATGAGATTGGTTTTAGAAAAACAAAAAGCTGCGCACATACGCGATGGTGCGCCAAGTGCAGCGGCAAGGGTCGATCGTCTTGATCGCGCGATTGGGCTTTTGGTCGATTTTCAAGCAGAGATTGAAGAAAGTTTGGCGAAGGATTTTGGACATCGCTCCAAAGATGCATCCCGTTTTACTGATGTCAGCTCTTCCATCAGTGCGCTCAAACATGCCCGCAAGAATGTTGGTAAGTGGATGAAGAGCAGTAGGCGCAAGCCAGAATTTCCCTTTGGTCTGATGGGAGCCAAGGCCGAAGTACAATATCAACCAAAAGGGACAGTCGGCATTATCAGCCCCTGGAATTTTCCTGTGAACCTGACATTCGCGCCCCTTGCTGGCGTATTGGCGGCAGGTAATCGTGCAATGATTAAGCCGTCTGAGTTTACTGAACATACGTCAGCACTTATGACGCGTATGTTTGCGCAGGCTTTTTCAGAAGAGGAAGTGGCTGTCTGCACCGGTGGGCCGGAGATTGGTGCAGCATTTTCAAGCTTGCCTTTTGATCACCTGGTTTTCACCGGGGCAACATCTATTGCTTATCATGTCATGCGGGCAGCAGCGGAAAACCTTGTTCCACTGACACTTGAATTGGGCGGGAAGTCTCCAGTTATTCTCGGCCGTTCTGCGGATATGGAAAAGGCGGCGATGCGCATAATGAATGGAAAAACGCTGAATGCGGGGCAAATTTGTCTGGCACCTGATTATGCTTTCGTGCCCAAAGAGAAATCAGGTGAGTTCGTGCGCCATGCGCAAAGTGCTGTTGAAACCCTGTATCCATCTGGTTTGAAAGACAATGATGATTTCACTTCTGTCGTCAATCAACGCCACTATGACCGCTTGCAGGGGTACCTGAGGGACGCACGTGAGAAGGGCGCTGAACTTGTTGAGATGAACCTGGCGAATGAGAATTTCAGCCAGCAACCGCATCATAAAATTCCCCCGACATTGGTTTTAAACCCGACTGAAGATATGGCCGTAATGCAGGAAGAGATTTTCGGGCCGATCTTGCCTGTAATGGAATACACCGAGACCGGAGAGGCCGTCGCTTATATTAATGAGCATGATCGCCCTCTGGGACTTTATTATTTTGGTGAGGATGCGGCGGAAAAGGATATGGTGCTTAACGCAACAACATCAGGTGGTGTAACTGTAAATGATGTTGTTATGCATGTTGCGCAGGAAGATTTACCCTTTGGCGGTACCGGACCTTCTGGTATGGGATCTTATCATGGCCACGATGGATTTTTGGAGTTCAGTCACAAGAAATCTGTCTATACGCAGACGGGTTCTGAACTGATCTTAAAAATGCTGCGTCCGCCTTATGGAGAAAAATTCCGTAAGCAAATACAAAGTATGATCAAACGCTAGAATGAACTCGTTAGAAACTTACGTACATATACCTTGCGCTTTTGGGGAAACAGGAGGCATGTGACGCTTTTGACGGCACAGGGTAATGGTGTAGATGCGTATATTACTAACCAATGATGATGGTATTCATGCCAAGGGCCTGCAGGTGCTTGAGGGAATTGCGCGTGAGATTTCTGATGATATCTGGGTTGTTGCACCTGAAGTTGAGCAGTCTGGAAAGTCGCGCGCACTCACACTGACTGAGCCTGTTCGTGTGCGTGAAGCTGCTGAGAATCGCTATGCGGTCAGCGGAACACCGACCGATTGTGTCTTGATTGCTTTTCAAAAACTTATGAAGGGGGCAAAGCCAGACCTTATTCTTTCAGGAGTGAATAACGGGCAGAATATGGCTGGCGACACCTCTCTTTCGGGAACAGTCGCCGCGGCTTTAATGGGAACCGAACTTGGTGTTCGCTCGATTGCGCTCAGCCAATCCAAGAGCTTTCGCGCGCCAGGCTCTCTCGATTGGGATACACCTCTTGCTTGGGGTAAGAAAACCATTGCGCCACTTTTGGCGCGCGATTGGCCGCCACACGTGACGATGAATGTCAATTTTCCCGACTGCTTGCCTGGCAATGTTAAGGGCATTCAGCAAACGCGCCAGGGCAGGCGTGACCTGATGGTTATTGAAACGCATACACGTACGGATTTACGTGGTAATGATTATGTCTGGATTGCCTATAATGGAAAACTCTCAAACCCACCTGCAGGGACAGATCTACGGGCGATTTATGATGGTTATATATCTGTTAGTCCGTTGCATACCGATCTAACACAGCATGCGTATTTGCAGGAAGTGGCAGACGTCTAAAAAAGGGGATATGCTTTATCGATGAGTGAGTTGACTGATGATCCTTTTCAGGCAGCGCGGCTTATTCTGACGTTAAGGCAGGAGGGGATTACCGACCCTGATGTTTTGCGTGCGATTGAAACTGTCCCGCGGTCTATGTTTATCGCGCCGGATTTGGCTGATTTGGCTTATGAAGACTGTGTTTTGCCAATTGGGTGTGGGCAAACTTTGGAGCGCCCCTCTGTCGTTGCAGCGATGTTGCAGGCGCTGGAGTTGGGATCGCGCCGAGATGCAAGGGTTTTGATTGTTGGTGTAGGCAGTGGTTATACGACGGCGCTTGTCATGGAGTTGGCGAGTTATGTTGCTGGCATAGAGCGTTACCGCCGACTGGCCGACCGATCCGTGAAAAATCTGGTCAGGGCGGGTGTCGATTCGGTGCAAGTTAAGCATGGCGACGGGCTTGAGGGATGGCGATCAGCAGGTCCATTTGATCGTATCTTGTTAACAGGGGCTGTTGAAAGTGTACCAGATGCATTACTAGGGCAATTGGGGAAGGGCGGTTTTTGTGTTGCTCCTGTTATGAAAGAGGGTGTATGCGAGCTTTATAGCGTTAATGCTGATGGGACATGTTTACAACGCAGGGGGACTGTCCTCCATAATGCTTTGCAGGCTGGGGTTTCAAAAGCGCTGTAAGCGCCTTATGTGAGGGTTTGCAAAGTATTAATGTACACATATCAAAGTAAAATAGACTGTGTTGAGGGCTACCAATGATAAATAGATATTTTGGCACCGCTGCCGTAACAAGCTTATTGGCAATGCCTGCCATAGCCCAAGATGCAGGCGCTCCGGCCGTTGGGCCATCGCTTATGAACACATTGTTTATGATGATGATGTTGTTTGTCATTTTCTACTTTTTAATCCTGCGGCCTCAAAATCAACAACGTAAACAACATCAGGCTATGATTGATGCGGTTCGGCGCGGAGATACAGTCGTGACATCTGGCGGCCTCGTTGGAAAAGTGACAAAAGTTGGCGAACAGGAGCTGACTGTCGAACTGGCCGATAATGTGCGCGTTCGCATTATGCGACGTATGGTTGTGGATGTTCGTGGCAAGGGGCAACTCGTCCCGGCCAATGATGCCAAGCCGTCCTGATCGGAATAAGTCTATGCTTCAATTTTCTAAAGGCAAAATCGCTTCGATACTTAGTGTCCTTTTTATTGGATTTATGCTGGCCTTGCCCAATGCACTTCCCGATAGCTTTATGGGCGTTGAGCCAACACCAGTTACGACTGAGGATCCAGAGAAGCGCAGGGAATATCGCGATGCTGTGGCTAAAGCCAAAGAAAGCTGGTGGCCAGGTATTTTCCCAAAAAATAAGGTTAATCTGGGGTTGGACCTTCAGGGCGGTGTGTTTCTGCTCATGGAACTCGACCCTGAAGAAGTCCTGCAGAACCAGATGAACA
>CAYUFN010000164.1:0-4984 GCA_964443965.1 uncultured Hyphomonas sp.
GGCAGTGATATTACGCAAATTCCAAGGTCTACCGCTGAAGATGTTGAGTTGGCAAGTATAATCGGGACGCTGATTTCAAGCACAAGTGAGCTCAAAAAATGGTCGGAGTGGGCATGCGACCCCGATAAGCCTAAACTTGTTACAGAAGCATTCCGTCAATACATTTCAATGGGAATATCTGGTGCTCTACCTGTTGACTACATCATCTCCAATTTCTCTAAGCTTCAGGCTCTATTGGACGATGAACTTTGCCAAAAGTTCCTAATCAGATTTGGCGACTGGTCAAAGTTTTATGGGCAATACTTCGAGGGTGAAAACTGTCTAAAAATCGACCCTAACATTGTGTATGCCATTGACAAGATAGGGTCTGAGGGCCTTCAAAATCTCTTTTTGTTGGTAGATGCGCACTTCAACGGTCTCGATCGCGAAGCATGGCTCACAACCTTGTCCGAAGAGTCAGAGGCGCTCAAGTTATTGTTCGCAAGGATTAAGACTGGCTACAAACCCCTCGCCCCATACCGTGAAGCCTTGATGCAGCACATTTTGGATACGCTTGACGGCAATACATCGATCTCCGGGCGGCACCAACAGTGGGAAACAGTTTTGGAAGGGGTTGCTAAGAACACCAGACAAAAACTTGCTCAAGATGTTATGTTAGACTTGAAAAATATTACGACCAATCCCGAAAGCGTTGAGCACTTTGTATCAGTCTACAATGAATTTTCTCGAAGTCTGCCGCTAGATTCCAATCCAGACGACGCACTCGATCAAATCATCACACCACTCGTTTCGTCGAAATCTGATCCCGCGAAGGCATACTTTCAAGACCTTGAAAAGGTGATGGTTGACTGCGTCAAAAAAGCTGGCAGTGATGCATGCGGACGTCTTCAAGAAGCTGTGGATGTCTTAATCGGATCTGGTGATGAAGCCTCGTCCGGTTGGGCGATTGAGCTTTGCGAACAGTTCGGTTTTCCTCGCTCAAAACTCGAAGAGCTCGTCAGTACAGACGAAAGCCAGGAAGAAGATGAAAACAACTGAATGACGCAAATTACCGGTCGAACTGAATATTCCGGTGGGTGCCTTCTTATGTCTGCATTTGGGATGGAATTGACTTAAAATACACACCAATAATTAAAACGAATTGCTTGTGGACCCGCTTCAATGAGTTTTTGTCATAAATAATGTTCCACTTGTGAAAAGTGATCCAAGCACTAGGCCTCCTTTAATTATTGAAAACTCTAAAGGCCAGACAGGCATAATATATCTGTTAAAAACAAAAATCTGAAACGCGCGAACCCCTCCCTTTGCGAGACGTTATTTTAAAAATTGGCGTTACAGGTGGAGGTCCAAAAACCGCATGGCAAGTGTTAAAAACGAAGCCACCTATCTTCTCGCTGATGTAGAAAAATCTGCTGAATTTAAGCTTTATACTATCAATCGTCAAAAACTTGAAAATTATTGCATTCTATCTTTGCGCCTGCGCGCTTAGACATCACAATCAAAGACAGATTATGAAAACCATTCCAACCAAGAGAATGGTGTATGGTTACGCCTGAAATTCTTGAAGAAGCCGTTCAGCTCATAATAACGAACTAAATTATCAATTTAGAATATGACCATAAAGCCGTCAAATTCGTTGAAAATAAAGATTAGATGAAAGTTTATTTCGTCCCAATTGCAAGTTTTCAAGGGCTTTAAGGCTACTTACATCATTTTTCATGCCCAAAGCGAAGGAAGCATCTCCCCTCCGGTAAATCTATCTACAGAGCAACAAAAGTCGCTCTGTATTTATTAATATCAAAGGAGATCGCCATGAATGATGACCATAATGAACGTAAAAGAAGAGCTAGAAAAAGGAAAAATAGCTCAAAAAGCAAACACGCAAATAATTCAAAAAAACCACGAGAAAAAGGAAAGAACCCCTCCCAAAACGAGGTGTCAGATAAAGCCTTGTACCTTACAGAAAAGGAAGTCGCAATTCTAACCGGTTTTTCTAAAAAGTATTTCCAAAAACTCCGGCGCAATGGAACAGATGGGCCAGACTATGTGAAAAAAGGTAGATGTATTCGTTACAACCGCGCGGCACTTATTCTTTGGATGAATAAGGATCTTGTGAAAAAATGAGCGGGATCAAACAAAAAAGGTTTACCGAAATCGAGGCACCAGCAACACACGCTGGTGCCCTTAAAATTTCACAAGTCTTAGAAAAAGAGCATCGTAGAAGATTAGGTAAAAACCCGACAGCAAAAAAAATTGACCAATTGCGTTCAATTGAATCAGCAGAGCGATCCTTTAAAGCTGTTGCCGGAAACTACGATTTCTATGGAAAATTCGATAGTTGTTTGAAGAAGTCTGGCTCTCAACAAGGGATCGGTTTTCCTTGCGGTCTTTTAAGGGAGTCCGCTACATGTCTTATGTGCAGGTTCAGAGCAAGAGTACACACCTTTGATATGCTCTCGGATCGAAATTACTTCAGCCCTGCAACGCTTTTTTTAACGATTGCCGATACAAGTAAAGCGTTTGATTATGGCTCCCTCTGTGAACATAATCTACGAGCATTTAAACAGCGTGTTTTTAATATCATAGATAAATTCGGCTCCGACATTTATGCATTCGGAACATTTGAAGCTGCACCTTTAAACGCATCATCCTGGTCTCCTCATTGGCACATACTTATAGATGGGCCAGGTAAAGAAGCTTTCTCAAATGCTTGCCGTAATGAGTTTGAATTTGATCCAAGTGTAGACTTTCACAAAGCAGGAGCAGAACGTGAACACCGTGAAGACCCGCTGAATTTTTGGCATATGCTGGCTTATACTACGAAGTCTCCTTTTGCCCGACGACAATGGAAGCCGCCACTCACCGGACTTCGAAGACTTGAACATGATATGTTTGTCGATCAGTTCAGTTGTTCTGATTTAATTTTAAAGAGCAAAAATATTCGTTATTCGAAAGATCGCTTGATAACGCTTTCCAGTTTGACAGATATTGCGACAGCTCAAATCAGAGCGTCATCTTTTGGGATAAAGTTCGACCACGTCCTTTTAAGGAAAGTAGGCCTGCAATCTGCAAGCGAAAGACAAGAGGCAAGAAACATTGCGGCCAAATTGGACATGTTGAATATGTTAAACTGGCGTGAAAGTCCCCTACTAACTGATCAGCAGCCTTTGCGATTTCCTCCGGAACGCTCTCTAGGCCTTTTGTGGGCTAGGTTGAGAACTAGAGATAGGGGTTGGGCCATGATATGAGGCGTCGTTAAATGACTTCTTTACCATGGTAAAAGGGTAAGCGATTAAAACCATAAAGGCCGATCTGAGCGCGTTTTTAATTCAAGGAATTAAGCTAAGAAACGAGGTTGCTACCTATCTGCTACTTTCTTATTAGGCAGGCTTGCTTCAGATCAGCCTTTATAATACTTTAAACACTGTATTTACTGGAAATTATTGGCGATCCCGGCGCGATTCGAACGCACGACCTACAGATTAGGAATCTGTTGCTCTATCCTGCTGAGCTACGGGACCACACGCGCGATTTTAGAACAATCACACAGTGGCGCAAAGCTGAATCTCGCGCGAGCGAACTCATTTGAGGCTACTCGCAACGGAAATTGACAAGGCGACGACATACACCTTCTGGACATTACACCACACCTCTCTAAGTTTCCGATCAGGGAGCAACCAGTATGCGGCGCAGTCAGATTCACAGTTTTATCAACAGCAGATTTATCGCTGTCATGGCGACCCTGCTGTCAGGCTGCACACAGAGCGACCCCCTAGCCGCCCTGCCACAAGGTGAAAGTGGGCGTGTGGTCAGGATTATTGATGGTGATGCACTTGTGCTTGATACGGGGCTCACCGTACGTCTTGTAGGGTTGGAAGCTCCCGCACCTGCGCGTCGAAATCGCAAAGGGCAACCCTATGCAGAAGAGTCCGCGCGGCTGCTAGAAGACCTAAGCCTCGGCAGACGGGTCAAGCTAATCTATCCAGGGATCACGAGAGACCGATATGATCGCGCCCTGGCTTATCTCGTGACGGACGATGCCTTGGGGCCGACACTTTGGTTAAATGAGGAAATACTTCGGCGCGGAGGTGCACGTGCGCGCTTCTATCCTGATACTGCGACACTTGGAGAAAGGCTGCTTGAAGCTGAACAAATGGCCCGCTCAACCCGGAAAGGGCTATGGAGCCTTTCAGCATACGATATACTTCCCGCAGTAGAGTTAAACAACCTCACACAAGGATATCACATCATCACAGGCCGGATCACTGATCCGCGCCCCTCATCTAACCCTGGCACAATCTGCGCCCGCGGGGTGTCCGGAACCTCTATTGTTGTAGATATGCAAATAGGTGCCAAACAATTCTGTCAGCAACAAAGTTCCGAGGCGCTGGTGCGCTTACGCGGCTATTATAAAGATGGGCGCATGGAGATTACGCATGCACTCAACGTGCAATTTGTCGATGAAGTAAGTGAAAATACTGATCCCAGCAGATGATAACAAGCAGCTGCAACGACATCGGCGTAGCTTCAGCACGGGTTAGTTATCGGGAATCAAACAAGCCACCTCTGCTTCACCGGCTAAACCCATCAATGTACGCTTTAATTTTTCAAGCGCCTGAGATTCTAGCTGGCTAACACGCTGTTTGGAAATGCCTAATTTCAGCCCCAAGGCCGCAAGCGTTATTTTTTGATCTGAAAATATACGTTCACGTATGATTTCCGATTCACGCGGATCGAGCGCCTCAAGCGCCTGCCCTATCCATTCTGAGCGACGCAGATCATCTCTGGATCTCATAACCTGCTCATCTACAGGCAGCCCAGGATCAGGCAAGATATCCTGAAGCTGACGCGCATTTGGATCGCCGTTGGAACCATGTGGAGCATTCAAGGAGCGATCAGACTGGAAGATTCTTGCAGCCATCGCTTCAACATCTGATATTTTCAAATCCAAATGCTCAGCCACCCAAACCACGCTCGCTCGTTG
>CAYUFN010000165.1:0-4967 GCA_964443965.1 uncultured Hyphomonas sp.
CATGTGCGATGAAATTACCGAAAAAGACAATGCTGATTTTGCTGCTGCGGGTGGCCAGATGAACAGGCGTGACATCACCAAGCTCAGCGCTGCGTCGCTCTTTCTGGCGGCTTGTGCACCAACAGTGAGCGAAACGGGCCAAACACCTGCCGCGCCATCAAGCCAAGCAAACGCAGCCCCAGCCCCGCTAAGCGTCATCGAAGCAGACGTTGACGTGCCGATGCCCGAAGGTGTTTCAGACAGCTATTTCGTACGCCCCGCCACAGGCAATCATCCGGGTGTCCTGATCTGGCCAGATATTAAAGGCCTGCGTCCTGCTTTCAAAATGATGGGCAAGCGTCTTGCCATGTCCGGCTATTCCGTGCTCGTCGTCAACCCGTTCTACCGCGACATGAAGCACCCCGTCGTCGGCCCGGACGCCAGCTTTTCAGATCCGGACACGCGTACCTTCCTTGTCGGCATGGCCCGTAAACTCACACAGGATGCCAGCATGTCTGATGCGCGCGCTTATATCGACTTTCTCGACAAGCAGACCGGCGTCGACACAGCCCGTAAAGTCGGCACAATGGGCTATTGCATGGGCGGCCCGCTCATCATGCGCACAGCTGGCGCCGTTCCGACCCGCGTCGGCGCAGCAGCCTCCTTCCATGGCGGCGGCTTGGTGCGCGATACGCCAGACAGCCCGCATCTGCTAATCCCGCAATCCCCTGCGCATGTCCTGCACGCTATTGCCGAGAATGATGATGAGAGAAACCCCGAGGCCAAGACCATACTGGCAGAGGCCTATAAAGCCGCTGGCATCCCGGCTGAGATAGAAGTTTATGAAGGCGCGCTGCATGGCTGGTGCCCGCCGGACTCAGCTGTGTACAATGAGCCACAAGCCGAGCGCGCATGGGCACGCACATTGGCCCTTTTCGAACGTGCACTCATTTAACCCCAACACCACCCTACACCAATAGCAGTCGATTCAGACAGAATTCAGCTCCCATTCAGCTCTCTTAATGCCTTTAGTCGATAATACTGGGCTTAACGAAATCTGATGGGAGACATTTAAATATGCCTGAATTTTTATCCAATCTCGATATGCAGCAATATATTCCCGGCGCCATAGGCTTTGCCACGAATATTCTGCTCGCCTTTGTTATATTTGTTGTCGGCAGCTGGATTGCCGGACGTGTCGGCAAGTTTGTAACAGGGCTAGGCGCGCGCTATGAAAAGCTCGACAGCACCCTCTTCACCTTTCTGGGAAGCTTGGCACGTTATGTGATCCTGGCATTCGTTTTCATTGCCGTTCTGAACCGCTTTGGTGTTGAGACAACCTCAATTGTCGCCCTGCTCGGTGCAGCTGGTCTGGCCGTTGGTCTGGCGCTTCAAGGCGCGATGTCAAATCTGGCCGCTGGCGTCATGCTGATGATCTTCCGTCCTTATAAAGTCGGTGACTTTGTCGATGCGGCAGGCACATTCGGTAATGTGGAAGAAATTTCTCTGTTCACAACCGTTATGCGCACCTTTGACCACCAGCAGATTATTATCCCAAACGGAAAAATCTGGGGTGAGCAGATTATCAATCACAGCCACCATGAAGTGCGCGGTGTCGATTTCCTCTTTGGTATCTCCTATGGCTCAGACATTGATCTTGCCCGTAGAACAATCGATAAGGTCTTGGCTGATCATCCGCATATTCTTGCTGACCCGGCTCCCTTTGTTGAAATTGAAAATCTGAACAATAGCTCTGTTGATTTCCGCGTGCGCCCGTTCGCAAACGGCACGCATTACTTCGACGTGCTTTATTCTGTGCCAGAGCAAATGAAGAAAGCCTTCGATGCAGCCGGCGTCTCTATTCCGTTCCCGCATATGCAGGTGGTTATGGATAAGTAATCCGGCCAATCATTACAATTCTAACGCCCCCGCCAGAGTGCATCTGACGGGGGTGTTTGTAACTATTTAGGCGATTGTAATGCATCTGCGACCACGCTCTTATCCTGGCGTTCTTCACGCAGTGTCAGAACTGCAAGCGTAATCCAGAAAACGTGGAACGCGATCCCACTGGCAAATGCCAACCAGCCAGGCACCGGGCCAATGTGTGCGCGGGTCACAATCTCACTAAAAGATGCAATTTCGGTCGGGTGAATGGCAATCTTACCAAAATAAGCCAGCCCCTGCACGGCAAACAAATAGCAGTAATTCCGCCTCAAACGCTTCCCAATGGCACGCACAAAGCTGATGCGAAACTGCGGACTCTCATAATCATCCGACAGCGCGTGCCCCCGATCGAGCGGAATAGTCGCGCCCTCCCCGCGCAAGAGCGGCACATAAACAGACAACTCCAGCATCCGCGCCCGAAACCGCCAAACACTAAAGTATCTGTAGCGCCGTGCCTCCAGAATAAGGAACATCACCGTCATCACACCCGCCAGCACCATAGGCAGGGGCGAACTCTCAGCCGTCGCAAAGGTAATCGAAAGCGCTACCCCCGTCGTCAGCACCGCCCAATTGGTGGTCGCATCCAATCGTTCACGCCATATGGTCGAGCGGTAAACTTCCCCGCGATACAAATGTGCCAGCGCGCCAATTTCTTTCGCGCCTGCAACCGGCTCTATGGGATCAAGATTATCAGTCATACTGCTACTAAACTATGAGTCTGCCTCAAGCGCAAAAACAACACGCCCCATATCGAACATTCAACCTGCCCATTATTCACAATCCCACCGAAGCACTCTATCAATTACCCACATCTTGATCGAGAGTTTCACCATGCCACTTAGCCTTGCTCAATTTCGCACACTCTTCTTCCTCTTCCTTCTAGGCGCTTGCGCAAACCAGCCATCAAAATCAATTGATACCAGCCAATTAGCGCGCGAAATTATCGCCGAAGAGCGGCAAAAGGCCATCGAACCTCTCCCTCCGGCCAAGACCGCGCGAACTCCCGTGACAGCCTCAACTGTATCGGCTGATCCTATCTGGCAACTGACCGGAGACACGCGCGGTCTCCAGCATCTTACCTCCGGCTATATCTGCCCAGCGCAAATAGGTGACTTTCAAATGCTCGGCGAGGAAGCCTTTCCCGGCCTTGGCCACGGACGGGATGTGGCCTGCATCTATGCGGCCACGCAAGGCGGATCTATCAAACTCCACCTCACAGATTTTGGCCGGGATGTCAGCCCGTCTGCCCATTTAAAAGGCGTAGTCACAACCATTGCTGATAATAATCGCGCAACCAGGGAAATCCCTGCACCTGCCACAACAGAGCGGCCCGTCACACAAAACTCTGTTGCCTTCCAGATTCCGGTCGTTTCAAAGCTACGCCCCGAAGTCCCCATGCAAACGGCCGTCTGGATCGAACAATTTGATGTCTGGCACCTCAAAATCCGCGCCACCTACGAGGCTGACCGCACCGAGGCCATCGCAACGGCAACTGAAGCCTTCTACGCACGCGCAAAAGAGACGATCCTGCCGCCCTCGCGCCTCGAACTCCCCAAAGGGCTTGATGACTAGCCCTCCCCAGCGTCAATCTTGGCCAGTCCGCCCAAGTCCGGTATGGTAGGCTAACAGGAGAGCACACCCATGTTTTTGAATTTCTTCAACGAATTACGCGCCGCCAAAATTCCGGTCACGCTGAAAGAATATCTGATCCTGCTCGAAGCCATGGATAAGCAGGTTATCGATATGGAAGTTGAAGACTTCTACTACCTCTCCCGCACAGCGCTGGTCAAAGATGAGCGTAACCTCGACAAGTTTGACAAAATCTTCGGCTCCACCTTCAAAGGCCTGGATGGCATGGCCGATGCGCTGGAAGCCACAGAATTCCCCGAAGAATGGCTCCGCAAAATGACGGAGAAATTTCTCACCCCTGAAGAAATGGCCGAAATTGAAGCGCTAGGCGGCTTTGAAAAGCTCATGGAAACGCTCAAACAGCGCATGGAAGAACAGAAAAAGCGCCATGAAGGCGGCAATAAATGGATCGGCACAGGCGGCACCTCTCCTTTCGGCGCCAATGGCTATAACCCCGAAGGTGTGCGCATCGGGCAAGATAAATCCCGCCACCGCCGCGCGACTAAAGTCTGGGACAAGCGCGAGTTTAAAAATCTCGACGACAGTGTCGAAATCGGCACACGAAATATCAAAGTTGCCCTGCGTCGCCTGCGCAAATGGGCCAGAGACGGCGCACCAGACGAGCTAGACCTCGACACCACGATCCGCAACACCGCCAAGCAAGGCTATCTTGATCTTGCCATGCGCGCTGAGCGGAGAAACTCTGTAAACGTCCTGCTACTTCTTGATGTAGGCGGCAGCATGGACCCCTATGTCCGCATCTGCGAAGAGCTCTTCTCGGCCGCGCGCTCTGAAATCAAGAATATGGAATATTATTATTTCCACAATTGCCCGTACGAAGGTCTGTGGAAAGATAATCGCCGCCGCTATAATGAACGCATTCCCACATGGGACGTGCTCAACAAGTATGGCTCCGATTATAAAGTCATCATTGTCGGTGATGCCACAATGTCGCCCTATGAGATCACCTATGCGGGCGGTTCTGTTGAACACTGGAACGAGGAAGCCGGCGGCCTTTGGCTACAGCGCTTCGTCGATACTTATCCAAGCCTTGTCTGGTTAAACCCGGTTAAATCCCACGCCTGGGACCATACCGGCTCCATCCAACTCATCAACGAAATCATCGGCCGCCACCGCATGTTCGAGCTGACCCTCGGCGGCCTGGACGAGGCAATGAAAGAGCTGGGGCGTTAGGGCTACTCACTCCATAATACCTGCTTTCAGCGGCTGAGTGGACCATATCTGATTTTCCGAAGATACCCGCGAAGGCGGATATCCAGACGAAGGCTTCCAGTCTTCCCCCTGACCAAAGAAGACATCTCCCATAAACTTATCCCACACCTTCTCCTGCGCGTTATATTGCTCTTTCTTCTCTCAAGCTAAAGCGGTGTCCGGACCGGCCTGACATTTGAGAG
>CAYUFN010000166.1:0-4945 GCA_964443965.1 uncultured Hyphomonas sp.
CGATCGAGATAACCAGGCGCAGGTTCGCTTCGACCATTTCTTTCTTGGCAACGCTCGCTTCGCGCTCACCCTTTTGAACCCGCTGCACGATACGGCGATAATCATCAATCGGGACGCCAATCTCTTGTGAGACAGCGGAGATCTCGTCGCGCAAGTCTTTGACTTTATCAGCTTCGACCGTGACGAACTTTTCCCACTTTTTGGAAATCCCTTTCACATTGTCAGCCCAATCAGGATCAAGCTCGTGACTGAAATAATTCTCAAGGAACTGTTTCCGCGGAACACCATGGGCATCTGCACGGCGCATGAGTTGGCCTTCAAGGCTCATCAGTTTTTTGTTGATAGCATAAAGCTGCTCAACGAGCGCCTCAATCCGTGCATTGTTGATGTGCATGGTTTTGAGATTTTCAACGATATTGTTGCCCAGCTCATCATAGTCTTTTTGAGTTTTGGGGGTCAGCTCCTTGCCTTCAAGCCGGCGGTTGACAAGTTTTTCCTGTAGCTTCCGGTATTTGGCAAAATCACTTGAGATATTGTCCAGTGTTTCGAGCACGCCGTCGCGCAGAGAGGCCTCCATGGCGGACATGGACATGGCCGCGCCCTCATCATCATCCTCGTCATCATCATCGTCGTCGGTGCCCTCACCGTCGGCCTTGGCCTCGTCTTCATCCTCTTCGGGCTCTTCCTTTGGTGGTGGCGGCGGGTTTTCCGCGCCATAGGTCGCCTCCAGATCGATCACATCACGCAGCAGAATGCGCTCATTCATTAATTCATCGCGCCAAACCATCATCGCTTCAAAGGTGAGCGGGCTTTCGCAAAGACCGCGAATCATCGCGTCACGCCCAGCCTCGATCCGCTTAGCAATCGCAATTTCGCCTTCGCGAGAGAGCAGCTCAACCGTGCCCATTTCGCGCAGATACATGCGCACAGGATCATCTGTCCGGTCAGACCCGCGCGCATTGCCCTTTTTGGCAACGACTTTCTTGTCTTCGGTCTTGATCAGCGCAACCGATTCTGCCTCGCCTTCCTCATCAGACTCAACAACATTGATGCCAAGCTCTGACAGTGCCGCCATGGCATCTTCGATCTGGTCTGACGACACTTTGTCAGATGGCAGGACCTTGTTCAGCTCGTCATGGGTGACATAGCCTTTGGCCTTGGCTGCGCGCAGAAACTTTTTGCCATTCGTGCTGGAAAGATCAAGAACAGGCGCACCCTGAAGCTCAACCGGAACAGCCTGATTTTTTTCCTTGGCAATTTCGCTGGCTGTCTTCTGCACCTTTTTGGCTGGGACTTTCGCAGCCGGTTTCTTGGCCGCCGCGGTTGTCTTCGTCGCAGATGCCTTGGCTGGTGGCTTTTTCCCAGCCGGCTTCTTTGCCGCAGTCTTTTTAGCCGCCGGTTTCTTGGCCGCGGCTGCTTTGGCGCTTGTTTCGGTTGCCGCCGTTTTCTTTGGGGCTGCCTTGGCTGTTTTCGCTGTCGCTTTAGATTTGGCTGTTGCCATGTTTTTTGTCGCTCCTGGAGTCATGCGTCATGTGCGTTGACATCATGATCTCAGTAAAAATGATTAAGTCCGCTAAGTTTGATCTGCTTCTTCTGCCGCCTCGTTCACGCGTGCACGCAGCGCCCGTCGCTCCGCCACTTGTAGATGATGTCTTTTCCACGCCGAAACCGACGCAGTTGCGTCGTCCCCGGCATAAATCATGCCATCATCGTCAGAACCATCAGATGCATTGTGTTGCTCAAGGGCGATAAGCCAATCCCGGCCCTGTGGTCCATCGGCATCGATCGGAGGGGCTGTCGGGTAATTTGTGAGCAATTCTAAAGCGCGGGTCCGTCCAGACTTCTCTAAATGGGCGCTCACGCTCGTCCGGTCAAGGGGGGCGTCTGAATGAATCAGGTCAAAAATCATATCTCGCAGGGCGCGGACATCCTCATCAGGGAAATCAGCCGCGGCAAGAAGTTCCCCGCCACGCTCCACCAGGTCTGGATTATCAATGGCGCGAATGATGAGCCCCAGCCCACGCACCTTGGCTTGGGCTTTGAGTTGCGACACCTCGGTTTTGCCGCGCCGGGCGGCCCGCATCTGCCAGAAATGATCGTTCATGCGGCGGCGTAAATCCCGCTCATAGGCTGATTTAACTCCTGGATGGCGCACCCGGGCGGCAGCTTGCTGTAATCGTTGCTCAAGGCCTGCCTGGCGCTCTGGCGTATTGATGGCATCAATATCACGCTCACGGCGCCACAGCAGCTCAGAAAGTGGCATAGCGCCTTGTAGCATCTCAGCCATCGCCTGACGCCCACGCTGGCGAATAACGTCATCAGGATCAAGCCCGTCAGGCAGTAGCGTGAAAAAGAGTGACTTCCCTGGCTCTAAAAACGGCAAGGCCCGGTCAATCGAGCGATAAGCTGCGCGCAGACCCGCTGCGTCACCATCAAAGCAAAGTATAGGTTCCGGTCCAACGCGCCAGAGCAGCGTGAGTTGATCTTCTGTCAGCGCTGTTCCAAGCGGTGCCACAGCGTGAGCAAAGCCAGCTTCTGTCAACGCAATCGCATCCATATAGCCTTCGCAAACAATCAGCCCGCCGCCTTCCCCATGTCCCAGCGCTTCACGCGCGCGTTTATATCTGTAGAGGACATGGCTTTTGTGAAAGAGCGGGGTGTCTGAAGAATTTAGATATTTTGGCTTGGCATCAGGCTGAAGTCCGCGCCCACCAAACGCAATCACGCGGCCCTGCGCATCTTCAATCGGGAAGATGACGCGCCCGCGGAAGCGGTCATAGGGGTCGGCCTGACCCTCTTTTTGCACAGCAAGGCCAGCTTCGACAATTTCGCTTTTCGAATAGCCCTTCTGCCCCAACTGATCGATCAGCGCACGCCATTCATCCGGCGCAAAGCCAAGCCTATGTCGGCCCCAGACCTCTGCATGCAGGCCACGGTTCTGCAGATAGGTACGCGCCTCCCCGCCATGCTGGCCACGCAGGCTGGTTTCAAAGAACTGGCAAGCTGCCTCGCACACATCATAAAGGCGCAAACGGCGATCATAGACTTCCTTGGCTTCCGGTGTGGCCTGGGGCAAGGACATGCCAGCCTCTTCAGCGAGCTTTTCGACTGCTTCCATGAAGCTCATCCGCTCTGTTTCCTGAACGAATTTGATAACATCTCCGCCCATGCCTGAAGAAAAGCACTTAAAGAACCCCTCAGTGTCGTGGACATAAAAGCTGGGTGTTTTTTCCGTTGTGAACGGCGACAGGCCAACAAGGGATTTCCCTTGTTTTTTTAGCTTTACCTTACGGCTTACCACGGTCGAGAGCCGCACGCGGGCTTTCAACTCTTCAATAAATCCATCAGGCAGGCGAATTCCACTCATCGGGTTAACTTAAACCGTTAATCACCACGAGACCAGACGAGAGGTCAGATTGGTTCAGCTGTTTAGTGCCTCGCGAATGGCTTTACTGGCGCTTGCTGTGTCAATTCGGTCTGGATAGCGCTCTTTGAGCATTTGCATACAGCGGCCCATGTCTTTTAATTTTGTGGCTTCCAGCTCTTCAATCACATCAGAAACGGCCTCTTGAAGGGGCGCGCCACTGAGCGTTTCGGGCAGAAAGGTTTCAATAACGGCCAATTCGGTTCGCTCGCGCTCAGCTTCCTCGATACGGCCCGCTTCATCATATTCTCTGGCAGAGCTTTTGCGCTGGCTCGCCATGGTCTGGAGAAGGTCCTGCATGACCTTTTCAGGACACCCCCCACATTCACCCCGTTCACGTGCGGTGACATCACGATCGTCAACAGCACAGAGAATCAGGCGCAGTGTTGCCGATTCGATGCTATCACGGTCATCTTCATTTGCAGCTTCAAGAGCACTTTCAAGGCGCACTCTTAGCGATATTTGCTGGCCCAGATCATCAGCCATCATCAAAAAACTCCATCCGCAAAGCATTCCTGCTTGACGTGCCAAGGGTAGACCCCTTACTGCCGCATTGTTTGCCTATAAGATTAACAGACAAAAAACATGCCGCAGAGGATGACAGATATGGCACAGACACCTCGTTATCAAGCCGAAACGAAACCAACAGGTGCAATCGTCCTTGAAGATGGCAGCATATTTTTGGGCAAAGGCTGGGGCGCAGATGGCGTCGCAGTAGGTGAATTATGCTTTAATACAGCCATTACCGGCTACCAGGAAATTTTAACTGACCCCTCCTATGCCGCGCAAATTGTGCTCTTCACATTTCCGCACATCGGTAATGTCGGCGCAAATGCCAGTGATCATGAAGACAGCACCCAAGCTGCTGCAAAAGCAGCAGTGGGCACAGTCTTCCGCGAACCGATTACACCGCCATCAAACTGGCGCGCAGACCTGCCCTTTGCGCAATGGCTGACCAAAAACGGCATCATCGGGCTCTCAGGGGTTGATACACGCGCCCTGACCCGCCGTATCCGCGAGCAAGGGATGCCAAAAGCGGTGATCGCGCATGCCCCAAATGGTGAATTTGATTTTGAAGGCCTCAAGGAAGCTGCCCGTAGCTGGGCCGGACTGGAAGCGGCTGATCTGGCCAAAGACGTCTCACAAGACGCGCCTTATGCGCATAGCCAGAGCCTTTGGACACTTGAAGACGGGTTTGCCGAAGGGGGCGACGCCAAGCACCATGTTGTTGTGATGGATTTTGGCGTGAAGAAGAATATTTTGCGCAATCTTGCCGCTGTTGGTGCGCGCGCTACGGTGGTTAGCGGAGATACAAAGGCTGAAGACATACTGGCGCTAAAGCCTGATGGCGTGGTTTTTTCCAACGGCCCGGGTGACCCGGCAGCGACGTTTGAACGCTCAGGTGCAACGATCCGTACCATTGTTAATTCTGGCCTGCCGATATTGGGGATTTGCCTCGGCCATCAAATGTTGGCGCTGGCACTCGGCGCGAAAACGAAAAAGATGGCGCAAGGCCATCAC
>CAYUFN010000167.1:0-4897 GCA_964443965.1 uncultured Hyphomonas sp.
GTCCCCGGCCCGTGAGGCAAAACAAGATGCGCCAGCGGGAAGCAAACATAAACCACCGCCACGGCCCGTGAAGCAAAACAAGACGCAAAGCAACCCAAATAAATAAGCCCCACACCCCTTCCCTCTCGTTGCGTTACGCGGCTAAAAGCGGGCAATGACACACACTTCCCCTACACTCCACACTTTCCCGTCCCAGCGCCTGACACTTTCTTATGCTGCATGGGGGAAGAGGGAAGCGCCGCTCTTATTGCTTGTACATGGCGGACGCGACCAGAAACGCAGCTGGGATTGGGTCGCTCGCGAACTGGCCAGCGACTATCGCGTGATCGCCCATGATTTGCGCGGGCATGGGGCCAGCGAACATGTCAGCGATGGTGAATATAGCGTTATGGATCACGTCTTCGATCTGGCTTCATTGGTTGCGCATTTAAAAGCGGTCTATGGCGACCGGGCTGATCAGTTCACGCTGATTGGTCATTCGCTTGGCGGCAATATTGCGGTACGCTATGCCGGTATCTATCCAGAGAAGATTATGCAATTGGTCGCCATTGAAGGCCTCGGTGCGTCACCCAAAATGCAAGAGGAACGCCGCGCGGAAAAGCTCGAAACCCGTCTGCAAAACTGGGTCGCGCAGCGCGCAAAGCTCTCAGGCCGCACGGCCCGCACTATGGCCAATTACGAAGAAGCCGCGGCCCGCATGCGCGCCGCCCACGGACACTTATCAGAAGAACAGATTGCCCACCTCACACAGCATGGCATTAAGGACAATGCCGATGGCACGGTCAGCTGGTGCTATGACCCGGCTGGCATGGGACGGTCCCCGTCTGATATTACCCAAGCTGAGTTTGAAGCTCTCTGGGCGCGCATTACTTGCCCGACATGGCTTGTCTATGGCGCCAATTCCTGGGCCTCAAACCCGGAAAAAGATGGCCGTGCTGTGCATTTTCAAAATGCGACGGTCACCGAAATCTCAGCGGCGAGCCATTGGGTGCATCATGATCAGTTTACGGCGTTCATGACTGGGCTAAATCAGTTTCTAGGGCGCGTCTAATCTGACAGCAGGACAGCACCAGCCCGCTCCAGCCGCGCTATCATCCGGTCACGTTCTTCTGGTGGCGGCTTGTTGATCAGGTCATAATGACGCCGCTCCAGAAAATGCCCGGTCAACAGCAATCCATCACCGATGCTTTGCGGTGTCACAGGCGCGGTTGCTTCAATGAGAAAACCGGGCAGTGTGAAAAGCCGGTCGACATAATCCTCGGCCTCAGATCCCTTCACCGCTCGCCCCGTGCGTGGCGAGACATGGGTCAAACCATCATTCGAGCCGGAAACCGCGCAGCGTGTCAAATCCAGGCCAAAACCAAGAGCCGCCAGCAACCCCATTTCCCAACGCACATAAAGCGCCGGCCAAACTGAAGGCTCGCTAAGCATGTCCAGCACAACACTTGTCGCCTCATACATCACCGATGCCTGACTATCCCCCTCTTCCAGCGCGCTGCGCAAGATCGCCATCATGCAGGCAATTGCAGCCATCGCATCACCATCATCCATCAGGCTTGCCGCGCGAACTTTCGTGGCATCAGCAACATCAAATCGCCCAAGCTGTGCCTCTTCACGGGCAGACCATGTAACCTCAACCGTATTGCCAGCTTCCAATTGCCCCCGACGTCGGCGTGAGGCTCCACCATAAACAAGCCCTGCGCGACGCCCGCGTGTGGCTGTCAACACATCCAGAATGAGGCCGCCTTCTCCATAGCGGCGCCCGCCCAGAACAAGTGCCTCATCCTCCCAGCTAATCACACATCAAACTCCAAACCGAAATCGACATAACGTTCGCGTTTTTCCTGCCAATTTTCATCTACCTTCACGAACAAAAACAAATGCACCTTGCGATCAAGTATCTGGGACAATTCCTCACGCGCAGCTGTACTGACGGCTTTAATTGTTTTGCCGCCCTTGCCAAGCGTCATCGCTTTATGCCCAGAACGCCCAACAATGATCGCCTGCTCGATCCGCACTGAACCATCCTTTAGCTCTTTCCAGCTCTCAGTTTCCACCATCAACTGATAAGGTAGCTCCTGATGCAGACGCAGCATCAGTTTTTCCCGCGTAATTTCAGCGGCCAAAACGCGCAAAGGCACATCTGCAGACTGATCGGTTGGATAGAGCGCTACTCCCGCTGGCATACGGCTGGAAAGTGCGGTGACCAGCCCATCCACGCCATCACCGTTGGACGCAGATATCAAGAAAATTTCTTCATAAACACCGGTATCTTTCAATTCAGCGATCAATGGCAGGGTTTCATCATGGGGGAACAAATCTATTTTGTTTAGCGCCAAAAACACTCTACGCTCTGCTTGTTGTAAAGACTCGATTACGCGGCGATCATCCTCAATCGAAAGCTTTTGAGCCGGTGTCAGTTTCTCGCCTTTGCGCTCATCAACCCAGCTCGCCGCATCGATCATATGCACCACAGCATCAGCATCATTCGCCCCAGACCAGGCCGCCTTCACCATCGCCCGGTCAAGCCGCCGGCGTGCGCGAAAAATACCCGGCGTATCAATCAACACAATCTGTGCGTCGTCATGCTGAAAAACACCGCGCAGCGGAAACCGCGTGGTCTGCACCTTATGCGTCACGATCGACACCTTGCCACCAACCAGCCAATTGGTCAGCGTGGACTTGCCCGCATTGGGCGCACCGATAATGGCGACAAAGCCAGCACGATTGATTTTAATTTCGTTCATTATCTCTTCTTTGCTTCAAGTCGACTCAGCAGCGCTGCGGCCGCTGTGCGCTCAGCTTCCTGTTTGGAGGCCCCTTTGCCAATTGCTTTTTCGTCAGCGCCAACGCGAACAGACACACTAAAAACAGGTGCGTGGTCAGGCCCTGTCCGGTCAACTGCCTCGTAAGCGGGTAAAGCATAGCCATGCGCCTGCGCCCACTCCTGCAAAAGGCTTTTAACATCTTTGATACGGTCACCCGGCGCGGCAAACTGCTCTGCCCATGCACGTTCAATAAAGGCTTGCGCAACTTTCAGCCCGCCATCGAGATAAAGCGCAGCAATAACAGCCTCGCACACATCGCCCAAAATACTCTCTTTATCTGCGCCGCCATTATCACGTTCACTTATGCCAAGAATAAGGTATTCGCCCAGCTTCATACGCCGTGCGGCATTGGCACAAGCGCCTTTATTGACCAAGCGATTAAGGCGCGGGGCCAAACCCCCTTCGCGCTCGCCAGGTCTGCGTTCGTATAACCGTTCTGCGATCACAAGCCCCAGTACACGGTCCCCTAAAAACTCTAATCGCTGGTTTGAATGCTTTGTTTTGTTCTGTCCGGCAAGTGCGCTGGAATGTGTCATCGCTACATCGATCAGCTTGCGATCTTTAAAAACATAACGGAGCCTCTCTTGTAACTCTTCCAAGACAGGCGCTGACAAGCGTGGTGCAGACGCCGAAGCCTGACCCGTTTTGCGCAAGCGTTTACGCTTTGGCTTAGCCGGTTTCATGAAGCAACCCTTGGCAGAGCCTCAATAATCACAAATGCCTGCGCCCAGGGATAATCATCTGTTATTGTTAAATGAATGTGGGCTTCCATACCATCAGGGGTCATCCTGTCCAATTGGGCAGCCGCCCCTTCGGTCAACGCCATTGTCGGCGCCCCCGACGGCTTATTCACAACGCCCATATGGGTCCAGTGAACGCCCATATTTGGAACGCCCGTACCAAGAGCCTTGGCACAAGCTTCCTTAGCGGCAAAGCGTTTTGCATAGGTTTCCGCCTGAAGTTTTCGTGTGTCGGCTTTAGCAATTTCAACTTCTGTATAGACACGCTTTTTAAACCGATCCCCCCAGCGGGTAAGCGCCTTATCGATCCGCTCAATGTTACAAAGGTCGCTACCAATCCCGATAATCATGCCTCGCGTGCCTCATGCATAAGTGCGCGCATTTTCTTTACGGCCTCACCCAGCCCCACAAAGACAGCCTCACCAATCAGGAAATGGCCAATATTCAGCTCTGTAATCTCGGCAATGGCGGCCACAGGTTTGACTGTACCAAAGGTCAGCCCATGCCCGGCTTGTGGTTCAACGCCAATGCGCGCAGCCTCTTCCGCACAGGCGCGGATACGATGAAGTTCGGCCCGCGCAAGCTCAGCCTCACCTGCTAGAGCCAACTCAACATATCGCCCTGTGTGAAACTCGGTAATGTCAGCGCCCATGCGATGGGCAGCCAAAAGCTGCACAGGGTCAGGCTCAATAAACATAGACACCCGCGAGCCATTCTCTTTCAGCTTACGCACATACTCAGCTAAGTGATTGTGTTGACGCGCTGCATCAAGCCCTCCTTCAGTGGTCAGTTCAGCACGTTTTTCCGGCACGAACATCGCTGTTTCCGGCTTGAACCGCAGGGCGATCTCCAGCATGTCCGGCGCTGCGGCCATTTCCATATTGATCGGCAAATCGGTCGCTGCGCGAATCCGGTCGAGGTCATCATCCTTGATGTGCCGCCTGTCTTCGCGCAAATGCAAAGTAATCCCGTCCGCCCCCGCCTCAGTGGCAAGCGCCGCAGCCCGCTCCGGGTCCGGATGGCTCCCCCCGCGCGCATTGCGGATTGTGGCGACGTGATCGATGTTGACACCAAGGCGGATACGCTCTGTCATCTACCTAAAGCCTCTATCGGCGCGATCCTGCGCGCATCTTGCGCATTATGTTTCTCAGCCAGCCCTTTGCCGGAAGCATATCCAAAAAAGTAAGCGACAAAAAGGATAACCGTTGCAAACAGAAGCAGTGGCGGAACCTCATTTTGCTTTGTCTCTTTATCCATTAGCTCATCCTCGGCTACCCGGCTTCACCGCCGGTATTGCAGCAAGCTCAGCAGGCAGATCATCGGCGGCAT
>CAYUFN010000168.1:0-4881 GCA_964443965.1 uncultured Hyphomonas sp.
ATGCTGGCATACCTGAATGGGGACGCTTTATCGGGCTGGGCACTGCCATATTCCTCGCCAGTTTATTGTTCTGGCCCGTACGCAAATGGACAGACACCCGGATTGTTTCGCGCCTCCAATCTTTAGGAGCAACACAATCAAGCCGTACAGCGGTCGCTGGTGCACGCGTGCTTGCCCGTGTCGTACCAGGCATGCTTGGCGGATATCTTGTTCTGGAAACCTCCAGAGCCCTTGGCTTCGTTAGTCTGGAATTTGACAAATTTGCCACTGCTGTGCTGTTTATCATCGTCGCTCTGTTTGTGGTCGACGGAATTACAACCGCTATATTTGCACCAAAGGCGCGCGATTGGCGCCTTATACCGGTCAGATCGCGTGCCGCTTTCTCACTGCGCATCCTGGCATGGCTGGCGGCAGGGCTTCTCGCTTTTGACGCCCTGTTTCATGCGAGCACAGAGCTGGTGAATATAACTGGCGAGCTGACGCAAACTCAAGCCAGCCTTATCGCCATTATGGGCGCTGCCTTGCTCTATATGATTTGCCGAAAAAAGAACTGGATACTGCAGGAAGATCACGTAGATTTTGCCAAAGAGGCGAGAGGCAATTTCAATGCTTTACGCACGCTCGGACAAGCCTTCGCTATTATCATCATTATTACAACACTTCTTGGATATAGCGCCTTTGGACAGTTTGCGATCACGCGTATTTTCTACATGGCAGGCCTTATAGGCGCGGCGTGGTTTATTCGTGCACTGATACAAGAGGCAGTAAATCATTATCGGCGCAAAGCGGTGCAGCGCGCTCAAGCAGATGATATGATTGAGGAAAGCGGCGAACGGTTGATTTTCTTCTGGATCGGCATTGTGTTCGATATTATGCTTCTAGTTGCCGTAATGCCCGCCGCTATGACGCTTTTAGGTATGGAGTGGGCAGAAGTTCGTGACTTTATGAATGACGCCTTTTTCGGCTTCAGACTTGGCCCGGTCACAATTTCAATTTCGCAAATTCTCCTTGCAATCTTCACCTTTTCCGGGATCTTATTCATCACACGGTTTATCCAGCGCGGCGCCGATAAGCGCGTCTTCTCGCAAGCCAAGCTCGATGACGGTGTGCGCAACTCATTTCGCACACTCATTGGTTATGTTGGCCTTGTCATAGCCACGCTTGCAGGCGTGACGATGATGGGTCTTGATCTGGCAAGCTTTGCGATCATTGCTGGTGCATTGTCTCTTGGTATCGGTTTTGGCTTGCAGTCGATTGTTAACAATTTCGTCTCTGGTTTAATCTTGCTTTTTGAACGTCCAATCAAGGTTGGCGACTGGATTGTCGTTACCTCCGGCGAAGGGGTTGTCAAGAAGATCAGCGTCCGTTCAACAGAAATTGAAACCTTTGATCGCGCCTCTATCATTGTCCCCAATTCAGAGCTGATTTCATCATCTGTTAAAAATTGGACGCATAAAGACAAATTTACGCGCCTCACTATAAAAATTGGCGCCGCTTACAAGGAAGACCCAAAGAAGGTCATGGCTATTTTGCAAGCAGCTTTAGATGCAAATAAAAGGGTCGTTCGACAGCCTGCTCCCTCAGTTTATTTCGCAGGCTTCGGGGACAGTTCAATTGATTTCGAATTGCGGCTTTTCATACGCACACCAGAAGATCGCGTTCCGGTGCAAAACGAGATACGAATTGCGGTGTTCGAAGTCTTCCGGGAAATGGGCATTGAGATTCCGTTCCCACAGCGCGATTTGAATGTCAAATCCATGCCCGAAGCTGACACATGCGACGCAGATGTAGCTCATACAGACACTCCAGACCAAAGGTCACACACTGATACCCAAGAATGAGAACTGATGCTGCATTCAGGATACGGAACCCATCATAAAAGGGAGTTAAAGACGCCGCCTTCACCGCGATTAATCCTATGTGGCTTTGACTTACCAAATTTATGAGTTGGTATTATACTTCAGTTATGAAGTGGGACCGTGCGCCATTCATAACTTAACAAAGGCACACAAGGATAAAAGTGGTGAGGATGAAACAGTTGATTGGAACCTGCTTAGCCCTTCAACGCATGCGTCATAACGGAGAGGCATAAATCCTATGCAGCCAGCACACGATAGCAATCAAGATCCATTTATTTTAGGATTCGACATCACAGAAACTGGAAAGATTCATCCTCTCAATTGGGCGAATGTCAAGAATGCACCAATGCCAGTCAAGGGCACGCGGCGCTGGCTACACATGAATCGATTGTCTGAAGAAACAAAGGCATGGCTTAGCGGACACTCGGGTCTGGACCCTATTTCTGCTCGTATCCTCACACAGGATGATACCCGCCCGCGGGCCTTCGCCCATAATGGCGGCGTCCTTATGAATTTGCGCAGCGTAAATATGAATGAAGGGGCAGACCCGGAAGATCTGATCTCACTACGTATCTGGGTCAACGATACTATCATCATAACCACCCGGTCATCCAAAATAAAAGCCATAGAAGATATGAAAAAACGCCTCCTTGCAGGCGATGTGCCTTCGTCTAATAGTGCTCTGGTTGTGTCACTGGCCGAGACACTTACCCGAAGGCTGGACCCATTGGTGGGCAAACTTGATGATGAAATGTCAGCTTTAGAAGACGACTTTCTCGATGAAGGCACACCCGCACCAAAACTCGCCTTGTCAAATTTTCGGCGCTCGGCGCTTACATTACGGCGTTATATTGTGCCACAGCGCGAAGCCGTGACAGACTTCATACGAGAGGGCGACACGCTCTTGACAGACAAATGCAGGCTGCGCTTGCGTGAAGTTCAAGATACGATCACGAGGCTAGCTGAGGATCTCGACACGATCCGCGAGCGCGCTATTGTCGTACAGGAACAGATAATTGAACAGCGTGCAGAGGTCATGAACCAGCGCCTCTTCGTGCTGGCTATTATCTCAGCCATCTTCCTGCCACTCGGCTTTCTAACCGGCCTCTTCGGGATAAATATTGGCGGAATGCCGGGTACAGATAGCCCATACGCTTTCTGGGCCTTCTCCGGCTTTCTAACACTCGTCACAGGCGGCCTTCTCATCCTGTTTAAGCGGATGAAATGGATGTGACACAGACCTGTCAGACGCTCTCATAGATGCTATAGAGCGTGTCTCACCCAAACGGACAATGCGCCCCCAGTTACACTTTGTCTCGCTTCACGAGTTAGCCAGGATATGCTCCATGTTTCATGAAGATAGAGAGGGCGTTTCGATCGCAAATCTTATACTTATCCTCGGGGATCAATTGACACGGGCGATTTCTGCGCTTTCTGCAGCTAATCAAAAGACTGATATTATCTTGATGGTCGAAGTCTCCGAAGAGGCTACATATGTGCGCCACCATAAAAAGAAAATCGCTTTCCTTTTTTCAGCCATGCGGCACTTCGCCGGTGAACTGAAAAGAATTGGCTGGAAGGTCGATTATGTCAAACTGGACGACCCTCAAAATTCAGGATCCTTCGCTGGAGAAGTTGGCCGTGCGCTCAGCAGGCATGCTTGCAGCAGTATTTATGTCACCGAGCCTGGCGAGTGGCGCGTGCGGGCAGATATAGAAACTTGGCAAGAGAGGCTTTCTTTGCCTGTAATAATTCTGCCCGATGATAGATTTATTTGTTCCTATACAGAATTTCACAAATGGGCCGACGGACGCAAACAATTGCGTATGGAATACTTCTATCGCGAGATGCGCCGAAAGACTGGCTTGCTTATGGATGGAGATAAGCCCGCTGGTGGGAAATGGAATTTTGATTCTGAAAACCGCAAACCTGCCAAATCTGATCTGTTTATGCCCTCTCCCTTACGCACTGAACCAGATGAGCTTACAATCGATGTCCTGAAACTTGTTGGCGAGCAGTTTACAGAACATTTTGGCGATCTGACGCCGTTTTGGTTTGCTGTCACGCGCACCCAAGCAGAAGCCGCTCTCGACCACTTCATTAATGTCGCTCTTCCTGGTTTTGGTGACTATCAAGATGCTATGCTGGAGGGAGAAAAATACCTCTACCATTCGGTCCTGTCGATCTACATCAATGCCGGGTTGCTTGACCCATTATCTGTCTGTCAAAGGGTTGAAGCCGCATGGCAAGATGGTCATGCGGCCCTTAACGCAGCAGAAGGGTTCATCCGGCAAATCATTGGTTGGCGTGAATATGTGCGCGGAATTTACTGGCTCAAAATGCCAGACTATGTCGAGCAGAACTTCTTTGGCAATACGAAACCTCTGCCCGATTTCTATTGGACAGGCGAGACTGACATGGCTTGCATGAGCGCGGCAATTACGCAAACGAAAGAAGAGGCCTATGCCCACCATATTCAGCGTTTGATGGTGACTGGAAATTTCGCACTACTAGCAGGCATCGCCCCAAAAGAGGTGCACGAATGGTATCTGGCGGTTTATGCCGACGCGTATGAATGGGTCGAATTGCCCAACACGCTCGGCATGAGTCAGTTTGGCGACGGCGGCCTTCTTGGCTCCAAGCCTTATGCGGCAAGTGGAAACTACATCAACAAAATGTCCGACCACTGTAAAAATTGCACGTATAAAGTCGAAGAGAAAACGGGCAAAACCGCCTGCCCGTTCAATCCGCTTTATTGGGATTTTCTTGTCCGGAACCGCGAAAAACTGGCGGGCAACCCGCGCATGGCGCAAATGTATCGCACATGGGATAAGATGAGCGATGATAAACAGACAGCGTACTTAGACAGCGCTAGAGCGGTACTTAACAAGCTCTAAGCCAGCCCGAGTTCGCCAAGAATTTTGGGAAGCTTCTTTTTCAAGCCGAAAAAGCCACGCTGTGTGTACGGCCACACGCATTCATCATAGTGCCGCGTCACCTCGATGAGAGGTATGCCAAGTGG
>CAYUFN010000169.1:0-4848 GCA_964443965.1 uncultured Hyphomonas sp.
CGATCGCATCGCTCGATGATTTAACAGCAGATATTAAAGCGCTGGCCCAGCCGGGCGGTATGGTTGTGTGTCTTGGGGCGGGAAGTATTTCGGCCTATGCGAACGGCTTGGCAGAAAAGCTTGCATAGAATTGTATTTTATTGTATATCGATAAAATGACTTATTTTGATGACCGCCATAATTTACCAGCCGGTGAGATTGTTTCCATCCGGTTTAATGGTGTGTTGCGGCATTATGGTGTGGTCACCTTACGCGGAACGGTGATCTCCAATTCAAGGGCCGGTGGCGGTGTGATTGAACAGAGCCTGACGGCTTTCAGGAAAGGGAAGCATTTGCATCGGCATGGCTTGCAATCAGACGCGCACCCATTTGAAATTGAAGCCCGCGCGCGACGTCGGCTTGGCCAGCCTTACAGCCTGACCGGGTCCAATTGTATTGATTATACGCGCTATACGCACAAACACCGCCCAACGCCGTGGCAGGTTGGCCAGGCAACACTGATGGCGTTTGGTGATATGCTGGGCCGCTCAAAGCGCGGCTATTAAGGCTATGCTATCCTAAATTGACCGTAGCACGCGTGCCGGCGGGTGCGCGAGTGTTGTTATACCGACGATGATGCCGCCAAGGGCTGCCGCGAGGATGGCAAACGATGACACGATCAGGATCGCCCCCCAAGGCATAATCCACTCAGCCTCAAAAACCCTCGTTACAACAGGCCATGCTGCGCCGACTCCCATAAGGGCACCAAACAGGGTTGCCACTGCGCCAGAAAGTGCGAACTCGCCTGCATACAGCCCGAGAACGCCGCCACGCGTTGCCCCAAATGTTTTCAGTAAAGCGCTTTCATTACGTCGTTGGCGCGCCATGGCCGCAAAGGCCCCGATCAAAACAAGCAGGCCTGACAGCATCACAATACTGGCCGCGGCATTAATTGCGACCGATATATTGCCGAGCAGGCGAACAGCCGCTTCAAGTGTTTCGCGGGTCTGGAAGACGATGACATCCGGCATCACCGCGCCAAGCGCTTTAACAATGTCGGCTTCAATGTCTTCTTCTGTGCGGGCAATGGCGCGGTGTTGCGGATTGGAAGCTTCCAGCGTACCGGGTGAAAAGACGAAACTAGTCGTTGCGCTGGCACCAAATCCACCCCAATCAACATTGCGCAGTGAGGCAATGGTGGCGGTCACTTCGCGCCCGGAGATTCGAAAAGAGATAGAGTCGCCAAGGCCAACACTCATACCGCGTGCAGCGTCGGTCTCAACAGATACAAGCAAGGGCCCTGTATAATCTGGCACCCACCATTCCCCTTCGACAATGTCTGCCTCGGGTGGCTGCGCGCCAACATAGGGCATAAATAGCTCATTCTCGACAACCCAACGTTCATCTTCAGCGACGTTTTCGGGGATGACGGGTTGACCTTTTATCTGTGTGACGCGCCCAAGAATAAGAGGTGCGCGCCGATACTTTTCAGGATCATCCACGGCAACGCCTTGGGCGGCCATGATCTGATCGAACTGATCAATTTCCGCATTTTTAATTTCAAGAAAGAAAAGTGAGGGGAGGTTGGCACGCGTGGTTTCGTTCACCTGATTGAGAATATTTGCCTGAATAGAGGCGACGAAAACGAGCAGACCCAGCCCAAGGCCCAGCGCTGGCGCTATGGTTGGGGCAAGTGACCCTGGCCCGCCGAGATTGGCAAGGGTGAGCCGCGTCATGCCGCTAGCCGTTTTGGCAGCAGCCCGGGCCAGCCGCCGGATGACTTGCGCCATAGCGAGCAGAATCAGCCAGGCAAAAGAAGCCCCCACAATAAGGGCGATTGTGACGAGTGGCTCCTCGCTGGACCAAACAGCAAGTACTATAAGGGCGATTGCGGCGACCCCCGCTGCAATACGTTCAGGCCAAGGAGTTTTGGTTTTGTCATCTTCGCCAAGATTTCGAAAGAGGGCTGCAGGCCGTGTTGCGCGGGCCCGACCAAGCGGCGGCAAGGCGAAAATGGCCGCTGTTAGCAGGCCAAGCAAGAGCGCGCGGATAAGCGGTGCCGGATAGATTTGTAAAATGGTCGGCAGCGGTATGCGGTCCCCTAAAAAGAGTGCAATCGCAAACGGTGTGGCGGCGCCAAGGATAATGCCGATAAAGGCCCCAAGCAAAGCCAGCGCACCAAGCTGTAAAAGGTAGGCTGTACCAATTGTGCTGGCTTCTGCGCCTAGCGCCTTAAAGGCAGCAATGGAGGGGATGCGGGTTTCCAGAAAGGCTGTGCTGGCTTGCGAGATACCGACGCCGCCTGCGATCAATGCGGCAATGCCGATAACGGAGAGAAAATCGTTGAGCATGCCGAGGAGGTTTTGCAGGCCGTCCACAGCTTCTTCCGGACCGCGATAGCTTAGCCCGTTTGGTCCCCAGGCGTCTTTAGCCGCTTCTTCTAATGTATCTTCCGCTGATGCATCATCGAGGACAAGGCGGTAGGAGGCGCGGAAAAGTCTGCCGTCTGAGAGGCGGTCTGAGCTCTCAAGGGCTTTAAGGTCAATGGTAACACCGGGGCCAAAAGTGCCGGGCTGCCCTATACCGTCTGACTCTTTGTCCAGCTGGGCGCGAATGGTGGCCGGGATACGGCCAAGATCAATATTGTCACCAACTTGCAGGTTAAAATTTTCGAGGAGAGACGCGGTGGCCGCCACACCCCAGCGGCCATTCTCAAAGGCCAGAGCCGTGCGTAAGTCTGTTGCACCTCCAGAAAGGGCTGGTGCGCCAATCAACGGGTGTTGCTCATCGACTGCGCGCACATCTACTTGCCTGCGGACATCGCCAGCTTCACCCATAACGTTGATATTGATATTTTCCGAATACTGTCCACGTGCGGCCAGCCAGCTAAGTTCGTCAGGTGAAGCGCGGCGCTGAACAGATGAGAAAGACGCATCCCCGCCGAGCAATGTTTTGGACTCAGCCTTCAGCCCGTTGGAAAAGCCAAGCGTCACAGATCCGGCCGCTGCTATGGCAAACACGCCTAGCGCAATACAAGCCAGATAAACCCAAAAGCCGGTCAGGCCGCCGGCCAGTTCACGCGCGGCAATGCGAAAGGGCAGCCGGTTCATGAAAGATGCCCGTCGCGCATTTCAACTGTGCGGCTGGCGCGCTTGGCCAGTTCACGGTCATGTGTCACCAGCAGCAGAGTGGCCCCGCGTTCATCACAGATACGAAAGAGCAGATCGGCCACGGCCTCGCCGGTTTTCGTATCCAGATTGCCCGTCGGTTCGTCGGCAAATACAAGTTCCGGGTTGGACGCAATGGCGCGCGCCACGGCGACGCGCTGGCGTTCCCCGCCTGAAAGTTGGCCGGGATAATGCGTGAGCCTGTCAGAGAGTTCGACGGCGGCGAGTGCCTCTTTTGCGCGTGCTTCAACATTGTCGAGCCCTGCAATTTCCAACGCCGCACGGACATTATCAAGCGCGGTCATTGTCGGCAGAAGATGGAAACTTTGAAAGACGAGGCTAACGCGACCGCGACGCAGACGGGCCAATTGGTTTTCTGATTTCCCTGCGAGGTTTGTGCCGAGTAATTCAACTTTGCCTGCGCTGGCGCGTTCCAATCCTGCACCGATGGAGATTAGCGAGGATTTTCCCGAACCTGACGGGCCAATGATAGAGACGGTTTCACCTTTACCGGCTGTAAAATCAATGCCGCGAAGAATGTGGACCGGGCCAGAGGTGGCTGGAAGTGTCAGGTGGACATCGGTCAGGTTGAGCGTAGCTGTCACGTTTTAAGTCCATATATTTGCAAAGGCAGATTTCCGTTCTATCCCTTATGATGAACGAAGAGGCAAGGCGAATGCGAAAGATATACTTTTTATTGATAATCATGATGGCGCTTGCAGCCTGCAGCGGACAAGAGACCGCCCCTGCGGCAAATGTGTCAGATGTGCCTGCTGCTGCGCCTGTGAGTGCCCAGGCTGAAACGCCGGCACCGGCCAGAAGCGAGCGGTTTACGATCGTTATGCTCGGTGACAGTTTGACCGCTGGCTTTGGGTTGGCCGCCGATGAAGCTTTGCCCGAACAAGTTGCGCGCATTTTGAGGGGCAAAAACTTTGAGGTTGATGTGATCAATGCGGGTGTTTCGGGTGATACAACGGCTGGCGGGCTGGCGCGTTATGATTGGTCTGTTACCTCTGTTATGCCTGATCTCTTGATCGTGGCGCTTGGGGCCAATGATTTCCTAAACAATATCCCGGCCAAGCAGGCGCGCGAGAATCTTCGCACGATAATTACGCGTGCGCAGGCTGATGATATTGCGCTAATCCTGGCAAGTGTGGATGCCGGGGGAAATGACGATGATGATCCGCGCATAACCGAGTATGCAGCGATCTATCCCGAGCTTGCTGCGCAATATAATGTGCCATTGTTTGAAGATATTCTGCGCGGCGTGCGCGGCGAGTTTAGCCTGATACAGCTCGATGGCCTGCACCCCACACGCGACGGGGTAAAAGTCATCGCGCAGCGTCTGGCGAAATTTGTCGAAGCGTATTTACCGGAGGAGGAGTGAGTGAGACAGGCTCTTTGTAGAGCGTTATTCGTTCTTGTATTGGCGGCGTGTGGATCAGATGCACAAATTGATGGCCCTGAAGAGGTTACGGCAAAGCGTATTGCGCTGACGTTTGATGATGCGCCAACAGGAGATAATGTACTTTCCACAGGTGAGGCACGCACCCGCCAACTGATTGAGAGCTTGCAAGAGGCAGATGTTGAACAGGTTGCTTTCTTCGTGACGACGCGCGGGCTGGACACAGATGAAGGACGCAAGCGGATTGAGGCTTATGCAGAGGCGGGGCATATCATTGCCAATCACTCGCATACACAT
>CAYUFN010000170.1:0-4813 GCA_964443965.1 uncultured Hyphomonas sp.
CGCCTGGCCCGGGCCGCTGATAAAGCTCTGATGGTCATCACTGATGAGCCAACTTCCATGACAGATGCCTACGCCTTTATCAAAGTATTGCGCGGTTATGCGCCCAAAGTCGAATCCGTTATCGCAATCAATCAGGCTGAAACCCGCGCCTCCGGTCAGCGCACACATGAAGCGATCGCCAGAGCCTGCGAGACCTTCCTGGGGTTCCGTCCGCGCCTGGGTGGCACCATTATGCGTGACGAAAAAGTGCGAGATGCAATCAGGCGTCAAAAAACACTGACTTCACTGGATCCAACAGCCCAGCCTGTGCAGGATATCATCGCAATCGCACAGGGACTGACCGGTGACCGGGCGAGTGAAGAGCTACGCGCTTAACCGTACTTGCTCACAGGACAGGTTCTACCAGACTTTGATACGCTCTTCAGGTGGCAACCAAAGCGCATGCTCGGGGCCAACCTCGAAAGCCTCATACCAATAGTCAAGGTTGCGCACGATCCCATTGACGCGGTGTTCAGGTGGGCTGTGAACGCCTGTTAGGGCCAGTTCAAAAGCAACATGCGGACGCCGTAGAGACTGACGCTTTTGCGTATAGCCCAGTAAAAATCGTCGCATCCCCTCTTTGCGATCAGGCACTCGCTCCGTTTCAGATCGCTTCTGGCGCATCCGCTCATAAGCGTCATACACAACGCCCAGGCTTACAAGGTCGCTGAGGTTTTCCCCCAATGTCAGCTCACCGTTCACCCCAATGCCCGGCACCGCCTCATAGGTCGCAAACTGGTCAACCAATCGATCTGCCAGCCCATCAAAACGCTCACGATCTTTGGCTGTCCACCAGTTCTCTAACTGCCCATCCGGGCCATATTTCGAGCCTTGATCATCAAAGGCATGTCCCAGCTCGTGTCCAATAGTGGTGCCCAGTGCCCCAAAATTAACGGCCATATCGGCATTTGGATCGTAATAAGGTGCCTGAAGATAATTGGCTGGAATAATAACTGTGTTGAGCCGTGGCAAATAATAGGCACCAAGTTGCAGAGGAGAAAAGAACACGCGCGACCGCAATGTCTCTATACTCTCACGCGCCTCCCCTGCGGGTTGTTTCAAACGTGCCAACGCAGATATTTTCTGCGTTTGCTGTTTCCAGTAAACATTCTCGAAAAGCGTCTGTTCATTAGGGGTGAAACCAGAATAATCATTCCAATTGGGCGGTGCGCCAATCATAAAAGCCGCGCTATCTAATTTTGCCAATGCGCGCCGTTTAGTTACCTCTGTTGGCCAATCAGCCGTTTGAATCCGCAACCGGAAGGCACCGCGAATAGCCTCCGCAATCGTTTTTGCGTCTGCGATGCGCGCCTCAAGACCCGGTGTTTTCAAATAGCTGCGGCCAATCACATCAGGAACCAAACGCAAAGCTAGCGCTCTGGCACGTTCGCGCGCATCTGGGCGAACATAGGTAACCCCTAGGCGCACAGCTTCCAAAGCCTCTGCGTTTCGGGCGATACGGTCAACCAGTAAAGCGCCATGTTCAGACATGAGTCGCAAACGCAAATAATCACGCCAGACAGATACTTTTGTATTTGCAAACAGCTCTCCCAATCGTTCAAGGTTTTGCCCAATGCGCACATGAATACGGTCGGTATCTGTTATCCCGCTCTGACTGAAATAGGCCGCCCAGGGAAAAGATGGCGCTGCCGTCTGCAAGTCCTTAAGGGACATAAAAATGCGGTCCTGCGAAACGTTCCTCAGTATTTCCCGATCAGGGTAAAGCGCAGCAATTTCCGCTTCCAACGTCAGCACTGCGGCCACGCGCGCCTGCGGCATCCAAACTTGGCCGCTTTGCCGCAAAAGCTTGCGCAACAGCGCCGCACCCTCCTCACGCTTCGTCTGCAAATGCGGCTCGCTTCGTAGATAAACCAGTGGACGCCCAAGCAGAAGATCAGCAGGTTCCAGAGAGGGCAGATAAGCCCGCTTTCCTTCAGGATCTATTCTGACAACAAGATCAAACAGACCGCCTGCCCCAAGCTGATAATTGCCCAGCAAGGCGGCAATTTGCTCATGCGATCTGGCATCCCCCACCCGGTGTAAAAACAGCTTGAGTGGCTCCCGGCCGCGCCGGGTTTTGCGATTATCATTTAAGTAAGACCGATAGACCGCAACAAATTTTGCCTCATCGCTCTTGGCAGGCCAGTCCTGCCTCAGCAGATCGTCGACCAGCCGCTCTATCAGCGCATTAGTCCGCTTACGCGCAAGCGTCTGGGCACCAATCGACCACTTACCATCAGGTATTTTCGCTGACTTTTCCCAATTTCCATTGGAGAATTGATAAAAATTATCACCCGGAGCAATATTTTGCTGCACACTTCCTAAATCTATTCCCCAAGGCGGAATGTCGGCAACAGTTGCCGCTGGTGTGGTCAAATCATAGCTGGTTTCTTCGGCATTCCCACCCCCGACAAGCGTAAACGAAACGACCAAAAAATTCATTAAAATTAATACATTATGCAATATTTTAGTAATTTTTTTTACACTCTCAGCTATTGTACCAATATCATTAATTTAAAGCACTTGCCCAAATCCTCAAATCAATCTCAGATCACACTTGCGAAAGCATAAAGCATATCGCATTTACATTTTAACGGCTCTGTTAACCTTTCAGTAGGATCAGCCCGTTAACTTTTGAATGGTTAACGCTAGACTATCTGGCACTGATTCGGGAGAGGAACATGCGCGTCCTACTTATTGAAGACGATACAGCTGTTGCACGCAGTATTGAACTGATGCTTAAAGCTGCCGGTTTCAACATCTACACCACCGACCTCGGTGAAGAAGGTGTCGATCTGGGAAAAGTATACGAGTACGACATCATTATTCTTGATCTCTCATTGCCTGATATCTCCGGCTATGAAGTTCTCAAGCAGCTGAGAATGGCGCGTATCAACACGCCTGTTCTTATTCTGTCAGGTAACACTGATATCGAAGCCAAGGTCAAAACCCTTGGTTATGGCGCAGATGATTATCTGACCAAGCCGTTCAACAAGGACGAGCTGATCGCACGGATCACCGCCATTGTGCGCCGCTCAAAAGGCCACGCTGAAAGCGTGATCCGCACGGGCGAAATTCTCGTCAACCTGGATGCCAAAACGGTTGAAGTTGACCAGGACCGCGTCCACCTCACCGGCAAGGAATACCAGATGTTCGAGCTGCTCTCGCTGCGCAAAGGCACGACGCTGACCAAGGAAATGTTCCTCAACCACCTTTATGGCGGTATGGATGAACCAGAGCTAAAAATCATTGACGTGTTCATTTGCAAGCTCCGCAAAAAGCTTGCAAAAGCAACCGGCGGCCAGCACCATATCGAAACCGTTTGGGGCCGTGGCTATGTGCTGCGCGACCCAAAGCCTAAAAAGGCTGCTCAGGCCGCTTAAAGACAAGCGCCCCTACCCCATAAAAAAAGCCCGGAACGACCATGTCGCTCCGGGCTTTTTGCTGCGCAAAACCAAACCAGTTGAGGACTATTCGCTCCCGATACCTAAAGGCGCGCGCCTCATCGGCTTGTAAAACTCAAAGTCGGGCTCTCAGTGTTTCCGATAAATGCGAATAGATTACACTGGGACTTCCAAAAACCAATCAATCTCAAGAATTAAGGGATTCTAAATGTAATTCTCCCATGTATTTGTCAAATAAGGTGCAGGAGGTTTGCGTGAAGGGAATAGTATTTACCGAATTTATGGACCACTTAGAACAGGTCTATGGACCGGTAATTGTTGAAAATGTTGTTGCAAACAGCGGTGTTGAATCCGAAGGGGCTTACACCAGTGTTGGAACTTATCCTTGCTCAGAGTTGATCAGATTGATAAGCGCAATGAGTTCACTCACCGGTTTAGAGATATCTAAAATTATTAGACAGTTTGGCGAACAGCTGGCGGTTTCTTTCAGGCGAGATTACCCGCAGTATTATACTGAGATAGACTATTTCGATTTTGTTGAAACTGTAGAGAACCGCATACATGTTGATGTGCTCAAACTCTATCCTGATGCAGAGCTTCCAAAGTTTTTCACAGTCTCACGATCAAAAGAGAAGTTGGTAATTGATTACCACTCGGCCAGAGCGTTAGAAGAGCTAGCTTTTGGGTTGCTACTTGGCACTGCCAGGCACTTTGGAGAGGACGTCTCAATATCGATGGAGCCCTTTAATAAGAATGAGAATAAGTTCACTCGTTTTGAGATCACGCGCTCATGAAGCACGATGGCGCTAACCTCAAAAAAGGCGATATGCTCGCCGACGCCTTGCGTCGCAAAGCTCAACGCGAGAGACAGGCACGTCAAAATGCAGAAAAATTGCTCGAGGACAAATCTCTAGAATTGTTCAATGTGAATCAAGCTCTTGTCGCAGCTCAGGTAAAGCTGGAACAGAACATCTTAGATATTGAAAATGAGCGGGATCGCGTAATTCGGCTATCCAAATTGGACAGTCTGACTCAACTACCGAATAGGCGAGCAATCCTTGAGAGGTTAGAGCAAGAGCTAACCAGACAGCATCACGTTGCCCCTGACTCGGGGCAACAGATATGGCTTGTCTTGATCCTATTAAAAAAGTTCAAGCGCATAAATGCCCTTTTAGGGCAGGTTGGTGGTGATCAACTCTTAAAAGTTGTCGCAGAACGTATCCAATCTTCTATTCAAGACGTCTGCGGAGCGCCAGCTCGGTTTAGTGGAACAGAGTTCGCTCTTGTCCTTTCTTGCGATGATGATCAGCTCACTGGGTAATGGTCCCGAAAAACCAATGGGTTGATAATTAGACTTCTCCAGCGTTTTA
>CAYUFN010000171.1:0-4749 GCA_964443965.1 uncultured Hyphomonas sp.
CGGCTATTCTCATACCCATCCTGAGCCGGCGGGTGTTTGGCTAGGCGAATGCGATGGTGGCGTTGGTTCTGGCACCGGTGTCGGTATTATTCAGTATGAAGACGGCAACGCTATTGAATATTACGGCACAGCCGCCAATGGACAGCCCAATGGCCCAGGCTTCATGATCCGTCACGGCGAACTCGGCAGTACAGCGCTAGAAGGCAACTTTATAAATGGCGAGCCAGATGGCGTCATAAACGTCAGCCGCGCGGGTCAGGCAGATGTTTTACGCCTTTATGAAAATGGTCAGGATGTCGGGCGGGCGCCATCAGGAAAAGGCGCACCAACCCCTTTTGTTACCCCCGCCGAGCAAATCTCCCCCGAGACAACAAATAATGCCCCACGCGCTGCGCTAGGCGCATTTGGAAAGGCCAGAGGATAAGCGCTTATGATCCGCACAGTTCTTAACCTCAGTATCTGCGCGCTTATGGCCTTGCCTGTCTGGGCACAAGAGGACGCTGTACTTAGCCTTGAGCAGGCTGAAAACCAGGAACGGTGTATAACGATTTTAACCGGGTTTCCCGACATCGGCTATGAAGAGCGCTATCAATTTTTTCGCCTTATTGAAGAGATGGGTGTAGATGCCACACCGGCCTTTCGCCGCGCGCTTTCCCATTATGGCGAAGGCGAAGTTCCGGCAGAAACACCAATTCCCGAAGTGATCGAAATGATTGCAAACCCGGTCTTACGACAGGCAGCCCCCAGCCTTGCTGTCGCACAAATGGGGCATCTGATCGCCTTCTCGAAAACATGTGAGCGCTTTATCTCTGGGCAAGTGGCTAGCCTGAAAGCTTATGATAGCGCGCTTGGAACAGCAGAGCTAAATACGGTGATAGGAGAGGACGCGCTTTTTTTACGGCAAGTCGTTGCAGATGCCTTATATCGGCTTGAAGCAGATAAAGACCCCTTGCATTCGGACGCTGTCATTACATATGCGCGCTCTTTGGTTAGCGCGCGGAATAATATCGAATTTGCCAGCTTTGAAAGTGAAGTTGACCAAATTGAAGCTCTGTTTTTGAGCGACCTTGATGGCCGCCTTGCTCGCTCCAACGATATTATCAACAATGAGATGAGCGCAGAATCAATAGCCAGCGCAATCTTGCTTGCTGATGACCTGAATGACAGCGCGCGCGAACAAGCCCGCCGGACGAGACAAGAAAACATCATTCGGATATTTCGCATATTTCGATGAGATCCCGCCAGCGCAATATCTCTGTTTTTTCCACGTCAGCCATCGACCTTTTTGCGGCCGCGCTGGGCGCATTCATCCTGATCGTACTTGTTCTTTTTCCATACTATAATAAGGGCGGGACAGACGTTTCTTTTGAAGAGCTCGAAGAACTGGTAGAACGTAGACGCGAAGCTGCTTCCAGTTCACAGACAGAACTCGCCAAGATCCGTGCTATACGCGCTGAAATTCGCTTGCTTGACCTTGAATACAGGACCAAAGAGGAAGAAATCTCTGAAACCGAAGCCAAGCTTCAAGAAGTACTAAAACAAACAGCCGAGGTGGAAATCCCAGACCCGCCGCCTGTACCCAAACCCGTACCAGAACCGATCCCCGAACCTCCACGCAGCATTAATCGCGGGGTAGAGTTCTCTATTCTGGGGCTGGGGACAGACAAGAAAAATATCGTCATCCTGGTCGATATGTCCGGCTCAATGATCAACCATCGTGGCAAGGTGACCGAAGCGCTCAATGAAGTTCTCGACCAGATGAAGCCGGACAATCAGTTTTCGATTATTGGCTATCGCGGCGGGCCAACCTTTGACACGTTTCCAAATGGAGGCGGCCTGGCTCGCGCAAGTGCATCAACAATTACGCAGGCCAAAGGCTTTGTGAGCGGGATGACCCGCCGCTTCGGCGGAGGAACGCCAACACAAGTCGCACTCGTTCGGGCCCTCAACCTATCACCTGAAGCCGTCATACTGATGAGTGATGGTGCCCCTGATGACGGTCAACCCGGTTCAATCATCGCGAATATCACCAACCGAAATCGCGGACGCGCCGAAATTCACACCGTCGCCATTGGCGACTATACACAGGATCGGCGCCTGACACTGTTCTTGCAAGAATTAGCCCGGCGCAATCGCGGGGACTTTGTGGGGAAAGCCCGATGAAGCGTCGTCCCTCACGCGAGATTGAAATATTCTCTCTCTCAGCGATTGATCTTTTCGCTGCGGCTATGGGCGCTTTTGCCCTGCTAACAATTGTGCTGATGCCGTTTTACCAAAAAGAAATTCAGGAACGCACACCGGAAAACGCGATCGCGGACCTTTTGCGCGCCGCTGAAAATAGCGTTGTCGCCACAGAAGAACAACGCAAAGCGCTTGAGGCCAAAAGATCTGCGGCCGCCTCAAATGTGTCTGCTATCAAGAGCGATGCAGAAGCGCTGCTGTCTATCCTGCGTGCAGCAGAAGCAGCCTTACTTGAAAAGAAGGCAGAAGCCGAACGCGTTGTTGAAGTACCAGAGCCAATCGCAAAGCAGCCGGGCCCCAAAGAGCAGACATCCATTGTTTCCTTCCGCTTTCTAGGTATGAAAACAAAGAAAAATGATATTGTGGTTGCGCTCGATATGAACCGTTGCATGGGCGGACACGAGGACTCAATTAACCGCGCAATGGAACGCATTATCTCATCACTTCAGGAAGACCATCGTTTGCAAATTGTCGGTTTTCAGCAGACAGATAGCGGCGCACGTATACAAGATTGGCCAGGCGGTGGCGGACTAAGGCGGGGCACAGGCGCTGCCAGACGCGAGGCCATTGGCTTCTCAGAAGGCCTGAGCCGCCGCTTTGGAGGGTCTGCCTCGATGCTGGATGCTTTTGAAAGAATGCTGGCAGGGCCAGGAGAAGCAATTTTTCTGGTCAGTGATGGGCTGCCAAACCCACGCGCCAATAATGGCCTGAACCCAAGCCAGCTGGCCCGCCAAATCACACAAATGAATGGGGGCCGAAAGGAGATACATACGGTCGTTGTTGGCAATTATTTTGACTACAGAGGAACAATCGCGTTCATGGAGCGCCTGTCTGAGCAAAACGGTGGACAGTTTTTAGCGCTTGCTTCCCCGACAAATGGCGTATGTGATTAGAGACGAAAAGAGAGTGTAATCTGATGAAAAACCGAGCCAACCTGTTTAAGCGCTTATTCGTGTTCACATTTTCGCTGATCGGTGCGATTGTGTTGATCGGCATTATCCGTATCACTGCCCCTGCGCAGGTCGTCGAAATTTTGCTTGATGCGGATGCGAGCTATTGGCCTTTTACAATCCAGAATGTGATGTGGGTGGCTCTTTTCATCGGCTTTGGTGAGTTGTTCCTGAGGTGGGGCGCGGCCAGTGACGAAGAGAGCCAGTTGAAGCGCGACTATCTTCAAATTGGCGATACGCTGCTTGGCGATGAGGAGCTGGCGAAAATCATCAAACGCGTGGAAAAGCGTAAATACGGGCAAGATGCCTTTCTCCCGCGTATGATCACGCGGACCATCAATCAGTTCCGTATTAGCCGTTCAAACGAGCAGGCAACCTCGGTAATGAACTCTTCCCTTGAACTTTATATGCACGAGATTGATCTGCGCTATTCTACGCTGCGTTACATTGTATGGCTGATCCCTTCCCTTGGCTTTATTGGCACCGTAATGGGCATCATGTTTGCGTTACAATATGCCGGGGTTCCGATTAATGCAGAATCTGAGGATTTCCTGTTTCAGGTGACAAACCGGCTAGGTGTGGCCTTCACCACGACATTGCTTGCGCTTATCATGTCTGCGGTTCTGGTCTTGATCCAATCAATCATTCAATCCAAAGAAGAACGCGCGCTCAATGAGGCAGGTCAATACTGCCTGGATAATCTCATCCTGCGCCTTGGGGGACGCCATCAGGCATGAACGATCTAAACGACCATATTGACGACGATGATGATGATTTCGGCCAAGAGCCAGAGCGTGCCCCATGGGGGCGCTATGTCGTTGCAACGCTTGCGCTGATTATTGTTGGCGGCGGCGCGCTGTGGCTCGCCTCCAAAGTGGTTATCCCTAAAGATCTGCCGGTTGAACAGGCTGAAGATAAAGATGACGCAGAGACAGAAAACGTTGCTGAAGAAAAACCAGATAAGCCACTCAGCGACGATGAAGCCTGGGTGCGCGCTCTGGAAAAGGACACGCTCGAAGGCTACCGCGAATATCTTGAAGCGTTTCCCGATGGAAAGCACAAAGAAGACGCGCAGGCTGAGATCGATAAATATGATGAGCGCGACTGGCAAAACACCCTCACCCGCAACACGTTGGCCGCTTATGAAGACTATCTGAGCGCTTGGCCTGAAGGGCTATACGCCAGCCAGGCTCGCGAAAAGATTGCTCAGATCAAAGCGGCCGCCGAAGCGCGTGCCAAGGATGCTGCCGAACGCGCCGCACAAGAAGCTGGTGATTGGGAAGACGCTGCGCGTGAAAACACAGTTGAAAGCTATGAGCGGTATCTCACCAAGCACCCGGCCGGCGCCAATGCAGATGAAGCGCGGGCACGTATCGCTAGTTTACAGGCATCTGCAGCTGATGAGGCTGCCTGGCAGCAAGCCAAAACCGCTAATCGCGCCAGCGCTTATGAGCAATACCTCGCCAGCTTCCCGCAAGGGGCACATGTCGCTGAGGCCATCGCCGCACTTGAAAAGCTAAAGCCCGCCCCCGGACGCACATTCAAAGACTGTCATATC
>CAYUFN010000172.1:0-1814 GCA_964443965.1 uncultured Hyphomonas sp.
CCGATGGCAGAACCTGGAACAAGGATGCCGCCGAGGCGCTCACCGGGTTCTTCCTTAATGACCCGGAGATGCAAAATCGCCTATTCGTACAGGCAAGTGATAAAACAAATGCCTTCCTTGGCGGCGTCGTGATAGAACCCAGTCATAATGGCCATGAGAAGTACTGGACGATTGAAGACCTGGTTGTCACACCAGCAGCCAGACGGCACGGAGTTGGTGAGGCTCTGCTCAACTTTCTCATGCATCAGGCCCGCAAGACTGGCGTTGCACGGTTGATGCTCGAAAGCGGTGTCAGTAATTCAGGCGCTCACACCCTGTTTACAAATAAGGGCTTTGCTCCCATTTCAACGCTTTATGCTTTAGACATCATAGAAAATAAGACTAAATACCAATAAGTGCTCACACCCATTCACGATTTGCTTATCCGGGCCAATAACGCTGGGCAAGTAAGATGTTCAGCTTAATGTCTACATTCATCTAACTCAAACAGGAGAACAAACTCATGCTTACAAAACCCCACCTGGCCTTTGTTTGCGCAGTTTCGTTTGTCACAGCTTGCACCAATTCAACAGTGCCCGAAGCAAGCAATCAAGGTGTCCTCTCACCCCAAGCTGATAAAACGCTTGCCAGGTTTGAAGCCACAGGCGAAACAAGTAGTTGCGTGCCCACGCGCCGTATTCGCAGCATCAAGGCACTCAGCGAAACCCTACTCTTAGTGCGCGTCGGTGCGAACGATTATTATCTGAACAGGCCAACAAGCAAATGTGAGCAAGCCACAAAAGATAGCAGCGCCCTGAGATATCAGATTGATGGCGTGCCAAATCTTTGTACCGGTGAAACAGTGAACGTCGTTTCTAACAGGTCCGGCGCATCAGGTCTGGTTATAGGTAGCTGTGCACTGGGCACCTTTGAGGAACTCCGCGAAAGAGTAGCAACCTAGAACGTACGGGATCTTAGACAAAAGAACATAAAAATTAGGCAACCTCCAATGGCTGACCTTGGCCGCTGCTTGGGGTAATCTAAGCACAGAATCACTTTTGCCAGAACAATCTGAGAGAGAAACAACATGTCTGCACCGACCGGCTCCAAAGCCAATCCGTCCGAATTTGACGCTTACTCAAAGCTAGCCGAAGATGAACCTTATTTCGTGCTCAGTGCGCATGATCCGCTATCAAGCGCTATTGTTGAGTTACACGCCTATATAGGTGCTGGTCAGTCAGGTGCGGCGCATAACAAGCTGGCTGAGATCATGGCATTGACCTCACAGAAACCACCTCGGCCTGCTTCCAGCCCGAAATATCGTGAAACATTCGCCATTTCTCTAGCGATGGAACAATGGCGCGAAGCAAATAAATAGCCATCATGCCCACACCAATAAACCTCAACAAGGCCCGTAAAGCGAAGGCAAAAGCAGTGAAATTGGCAAAATCTGAGCAGAATCGCGCCAAATTCGGCAGAACAAAGCAACAAAAGGTCGCTGCAGCGCATCAGGCGGATAAAATGAAACAAGCGCTGAATGCACACAAGCTGGAAGAATAAGCTGGCTGTTCATAGAAGCTTTAAACCGTGTATGGCATTCAGTTTGCACGCCTAATAGGCGAATGTACCAAACTGAGGCTTGTCTTATGGTAGAACGAAAATACACACCGCTAGCGATTATTGCTCTGATCGGACTTGGTCTGGCTGCTCCTACGAGTTTGGCCATCGCCCAACAAGCCGGGTTTATCCCGGCCGAACAAAGCCCTGCCCCGCGCGCCATACAGTGCAGCGCAGCGCTTGAACTGATGGCGCGCGCCGCGCCAAACTGGTCAAAT
>CAYUFN010000172.1:1824-4748 GCA_964443965.1 uncultured Hyphomonas sp.
ATGCAAATGCGTCCACCCCCGCCAAACAGCCCAAGCCCCACAGCGGCAGATGCATTTTTCAAAGAAAAATCATCGAGAGCCCGCACCGCCCTCACCACCCTACGCCCCCACCCGTCAATACCCCCAACCCCGGCATGAAACCACACATTCAATAACACCCCCCCCCAAAAACCCCCGCCCCGGCGCGCAATACGGGGCCGCGCCGCGCTTCACCTGATGGCGCGCGCCGCGCCAAACTGGTCAAATCAGGAAGTTGCCCAGCAAGCCCGATACTATTGGCGCACCGAAGCGGACCGCCTGGCACAGGCAGCTGGCCGCAACGCAAACACCGAAATTGGTCAGGAAATGGGCTTGTTGGCAGAACAGGCCGTCTACAATCCAAACGCCCTGTCAGAACAGGCTACGCTCTGTTTAAGCGATGTTCCAAGCCCGGAAACACGCGGCCAGGCCCCTGCGCTCACACAGCCGCAACAAACATATGTTCAAAATCAGGCGCAGCCTACACAGTCTCCAGCCGTTGAAAATACATCGCGCAAACGCCGTTTTGGTGTATTTGGGCGGCGCGGCCAATAGGTTTTAGCGACCAAGACTCATCGCCAGAATTCGGCTGATCTGTGATCGGGGCAAACCGCTCTCTTCATGATACTGATTAAAGGCGTCCTGAACCAGCTTCAGGGCGTTTTTACTTGTCGCTGCAGGTTTATCCAACACACCATCACGCACCATTGCCTTTAAAACATCCGGCGACGTAATCCAGCTGTCCCAGCCGGAAAAGCGCAAAAAATATTGCGCCGTCGCTCCGCCAAGACGAGCCCCTCGCTTGCCAAGCCATGCCATCAAGCCCGCCTGATCATCGCTTGGCCAATCGGCAAGATATTTTGCAAAACTGCCCGTCTCGCGTTCGACCTCGCTGATAAATTTTGCATTCTCAAGCGTTGCACGAATTTTCTGCCCATTGCGCACAATGCGCTCATCAGACACCAGATTACCCAGCATCTCATCACCAAAAAAAGCAAGCTTGCCTGGATCAAACCCCTCAAAGGCAGCTTCAAATCCATCCCATTTGGCCTCAATAACTTTCCAGTTAAACCCAGCATTGAACACACAGCGCGTCATCACCGCTAATAAGCGATCAGCAGGCTGTGCCCCATAATCAGAGATAAGGTGACTATTCTCAGACGCGACAAGCACCGCTTTCCCGCCGCCATGATGCCCGGCGGCAAACTTCAAAATATCAGAAAACTTCCTCATACACCTTTATCTCAACTGAGCCCGATCCCGACAAGCCTCGCTAGGTGCTAAGCAAGCTTTTCCAATAAATCTGCACAGCGCGCCTCAACCAGATCAAGCACATGTTCAAACCCGTCCGGCCCACCATAATAAGGATCAGGTACATCTCCCTCTCCTAAAAATAGCGCCAGCTCTGCGCGCGCATCCTTGGGCCTAATCGCCTCAAGATCGGCAAGATTCTGCGCGTCCATCGCATAGATATGGGTAAAGCGGTAAAAGTCGTCTACGCACACCTGCCGGGCTTTTTGGGCAGACAGGTCAATCCCACGCTGCAACGCAGCAGCGCTCATGCGCGCATCAGGTGGGTCGCCTGCATGCCACCCACCCGTCCCGGCACTATCGATTTCATGGTCGCTGCCGCGCGTCATCGCAAAGTGGCGTATCACCCCTTCAGCCGTTGGCGAACGACAAATATTGCCAAGGCAAACAAATAAAATACGCGCCACGCCTTAAGATGCTCCGGGCACGAGCGTATCAAGTACAACTTCGTTACTACGCGCCCCTGCAATCCGCTCAAGCGCATTCATAATCCGCTTGGCAGGAGCCTCCCCCATCGCATGGGCGGCTGCGGCTGCATCAGCATAATATCCCTGCGCTGAATGACTTTCACCATTGGCCTCAGCGCAGGCTCCAAGGTTATGCAATACAGCTGGTGCATCAGGATACTCACCAGCCAATTCATTAAAAGTCTGACAGGCATATCCCAATTGCTGATTACGAATGCCATCAACAGCCAGCTTGAAACGCGGATCAGACTGCACGGCGGGGCTTTCAGCCTTTGCCAAAATCTTGGCGCGTACCTGCTTATTATAGGGGGCAATATCCTGACGCGCCTGCCAAATTGTACTATTGAGCGCATTGGCCGTAATCCGGTCGATAATCCGATCACCCCCTAATCGATAACCGGGCGCCTGATAATCCTCATAAGCAAACTTGTACTTACCCCTGCCCTTATCGCCTGGCCCGCGCCTGATGCGGTATTCCACATGCCCGGTTTCAAAGCACTCCTGCTCACTGTCACTGGCATAATAAGTTTTCGAATGCACAACCCTATTTGTCTTGATGTCCAGCAATTGCGGCGTCACCGCCACATCAATTGAATAATCCAGGCAGACTTTCTCAATATCTTTTTTCTTGAGGCACTTCTTGGTCTCATCGTCCTTTTCAACGCATGTCGAATAGGTGTGATAGCGCTCATCCACATATGGCCGATCTATTGCGATCTCTCCAGCATAAACGCCCTCCACATTTGACTGACGTGAGAACAAGCCAACCTGAAACCAGGGCTGGCCGTTAAAGTTCGCCTGCCCAAGCATGTTCTCAAATTGATCAGCGTACCAGCCAGCCAGTGGTCCGCGAAAACGCTCCACGGCAACGCTACGAATTTGGGCCGCTTGTGGATTACCCGGTGCAATTTCGGCGGTGTAATCAATGCCCGGCGTAGCACAGGCTCCAAACCCAATTAGGCCAACCATGTACAGGCTAGCTCTAAAAAAGTGCTTTTGAGAAAACGCCATGACCAATACTCCATTTCATAAGAGTATCCTCCAAGACCTGGCCTTAACGCAAGTTGAATGCCGTTGATGTCCAGGGTTTATTTTCGCCAAAACGAATTTGCAAAGCCTGCATATCCA
>CAYUFN010000173.1:0-4741 GCA_964443965.1 uncultured Hyphomonas sp.
GCCGTGCAAAGACGCAAGAAGGAAATCAGGCGCAAAACAACAGCCATGAGCCCGCGAAGCGGCGTTCCATCGCAAGGCGAAGCCGACGCGGGGGACAAACAAGAATGCAAGGGGAGCCCATGTCCAGTCATAAGCATCAAAGCAAGATACCGAGCGCAGCTCGCAAGCGTGACCACGCGCCGGGCGGCCAGCCCGCCCCGCCGGAGGGCCCCCGGCCCGTGAGGCAAAAATGATGCGCCAGCTTTACAGCTCTTCAGGCACAGGCCAGCCCCGCCGGGCGCACGCAGCCAGCACAGTATTGCGCAGCAGGCAAGCAATCGTCATAGGGCCAACGCCTCCAGGTACTGGTGTGATATGAGCAGCCACATCAGCGCAGCTTGCAAAATCTGCATCGCCCACAAGGCGCGTCTTGCCCTCACCTTTTTCCGGAGCATCGATACGGTTGATGCCAACATCGATCAGGCAAGCGCCGGGCTTGACCCAGTCACCTGCAACCATTTCAGGGCGGCCAACTGCGGGCACCAAAATGTCCGCCGTCCGGCATAGGCCGGGCAGATCTGTCGTGCGGGAATGGGCAATCGTCACTGTACAATTCTCAGCAAGGAACAAAAGCGCAGCAGGCTTTCCAACAAGGATGGAGCGACCGATCACAACCACATGCTTACCCGAAAGGTCGTCCCCAAGAGCGGATTTCGCCAGAATCACACACCCTGTTGGCGTGCATGGCGTTAACCCCGGCTTACCAAGCACAAGGCGACCAGCACTGGCCTCGGTCAGTCCGTCAACATCCTTGGCCGGATCTATTTTTTCAATTGCTGCGTCACTATCGAGGTCACCGGGCAAAGGCAATTGCAGCAGAATACCGTCTACCTCGTCATCTTCATTCAGGGAGGCAATCAGATGCTCCAGCTCTGTCTGCGAAATATTTTCAGACACACGATGATGGACCGACCGCATGCCCACCTCTTCGGTCATACGAATTTTCGAGCGGACATAAACCTGGCTGGCCGGGTCTTCGCCGACCAAAACGACCGCAAGCGTCGGTTGGCCTGCCAGCGTGGCAACGGCTTTGGCAACATCGGCCCGCACACTGGCGGCGACCGCTTTTCCGTCAATTCGTTCTGCGCTCATGGCCCATCAACTCCTGAAGTCTGGCGGCAAAGGAGGGTTCACCGCTTTCTTAAACATTTGTCTTTAGATGATTCGCACGCGCATTTCACCGCGTCTTTAACCAAGCCCCAGCTTGCCGAGCGTCCAGCCAAGCGTCATGACACCAAATTGAAGGCCAATAATCAATACGATTGGGGAAAGGTCCAGATTACCTGTCCGTGGAAGGCGCGGGCGGATCATCTGCAAGACGGGCTCAACGAGTGCTAATCCGGTATTATTGATAAAGACCGTCAGAGGGTGGCTACGCTGGGCGTAGCCAAGCTGCACAAGCAATTGTGTAACAATATAGGCAAATACAACCAGCATGTAGAGCCCAACAAGGTTACTAACGAGCCAGAGAATGGGGTTTTGTACGAACACGTGGCGCTCTCCTTAGACTGTCTCAAGCATGTGAAGCTTTAAATATACAGATACAAGCTTTTTAGAGGGTTAAACCTGCTTTTCTATGTTATTTGGCTGTTTTCCCTTAGGGCACAATTTGGCAGGCAGAGCGCATAGGCGTATGTCATGATGTTATCAGGAGACTTATACAAAATGACGGAGGCCGCCACCACTGCTCATACTCAGGAACAACCGCTACGCCCGCTAAGCGGCCTGCAAACCGCTATTATTGCACTCGGTGTTGTAGCGATGGGGGTTGGGATGACAATCAACTTCGTCGTCGTCACCCCTCTCGCACGTGATGCTGGGCTAAGTGAAGGTCAGGTCGCAGGCATTCTAACCACGTCTGCGTTGTTCTTTGCTTTAATGACACCCATATGGGGCCGGTGGGGCGACAAGTTCGGCCGTAAACGCGTCATGGTCGCTTCGCTTTTTTTTGCAGGTACGACAAATGCTGTGTTTGCAATCGCACTGAATGCGGCCCTTGCTGGCGCGGTGACAGGTCTAACGACATTTTTTATGCTGGCAGGTATCCGCACAAGCTTCGGCCTGCTCTCGCCGGGCATGTTTCCCGCCTCAATGGGTGCCATGATTGAAGCGACAACACCAACCACACGGGCAGCAGGCCTTGGCTTAATGGGAACAGCCATGAGTATCGGATCAATTGTTGGTCCAGCGGGCGCAGCAATGCTAGCCCCATTTGGTGCGCTTGCGCCGCTTTGGGGGTCGATTGTGTTTTCCTGGGTTTGCGCATTGGTGCTCGCACTTGGTCTGCCAAAATCACGCAAGACGCGGCCTGGCAGTGTACGCCCAACACCGCTAAAAATACGTGATCAGCGTATCTTCCCGCATATCGTGTTTTTGTTCTCCTATTTTTGTATTGTTGGCGCGATCCAGATGACACTCGCCTTCCTGATCGCTGATCGATACGGCTATGAGCGCGAACTGGCCGTCGGTGCCACAGGTCTGGCCTTTGCCGCCCTGGCATTGGCCATGGTCATCGTACAGTTTGGCTATGTGCAAAGACACAATCCAAACCCACGAAGAATGCTCCCAACCGGGCTAGTCGTAATTATGGTCGGCTACATTTTCGCAGCCTTCCTCACGCCCTTCTGGATGCTATGCGCCAGCTTTTTTATTGTCGGCATTGGCGCAGCTCTTGTTGTGCCCGCAGCTAACGCGCTCGGTTCACTCTCTGTCTCGCCAATGGAACAAGGCAGTGCAGCCGCAGTTCTCTCTTCGGCGCCGCCCTGGGCTTTTGTGGTCGGACCTTTGATCGGCGCATTTCTTTATGAGGCAAATCCCCTTGCGCCATTACTGCTGAGCGCGGGCATGATAGGTCTCTTATGGGTTTATGCAGTCCGTGTCACATTGAAATCAGTTTAGGTGCGCCAACTGGCCAAGAGTGTCCGTAGGGCAGAAATAAACGCAATAGGCTGGTCAAGCATAACATGGTGGTGTGCATGAGGAATGGAGATAAAGGGGATTTTTGGACCAACGAGTTCCTGCATATACGCCCAGACCGGGTCAAGCATAATCCCGCTTTCCTCGCCGCGCATAATAGCAAGTGGGCAAGTAATCCTTTTAATCATCTCTGAGGGTGGCGTGTCCCCCATATCGAAACGTCGCCAGATAGACGGATCAAACTTCCACTGCCAGCCGGGCCCACCCGTCTGTGTATCCAGCTCACGTAAGCTGTAACGTGCGATATAGTCCATTGCATAATGATTTTCACATGGCTGGGGCGGGGCCAAACGAAAGCGTCCCAGCGCAGTCTCAAGCGAGGTATAAACCTTATTTGGACGATCGCGGCGTGGCGGCCCTTCGAAGTCTTCTTCAGGTGGCCTAACAGGGCTATCAATAATAATAACTCCATTAAACCTGTTACTGTACTTACCCCCCGTATACATAGAGACAAACCCGCCAAAACTGTGTGCGACGATAATTGGCTTTTCAGCCTGCCTGAAAAGGCCAGCATCTTCAGCAACCGCCATTTGGTCGCTGGCAAATGTATCCATATCGTAGCTGCTGCGCCAATCGCTATCACCCATACCAGACAGGGTTAGTGCAACAATGTAATATTTGTCAGTGAAATAAGGAGCTGTAAAATCCCACCAATGGGCATGTGCGCCATTGCCATGCGTTAACAATAAGGCCGGCTTGGTTTTGTCACCCCAAGTTTGGTAATGAATTTTCCCACCATCACGCTCAACAAAATGAGTTGTATAGCGCGCAGATATAGCCGCTTCAAACCAATCTGGTGCAGGCGGCCGTTGACCTTTGTATTTGCCAAGAGGACCAGCTTCTGAAGGCATTTCAGGGCGCTGGCTTTCCTGCTTTATATCATCAGGCATTTTATGAGATTCCAATTAGAACTGACTTTATCGGCTCCATCGCTAACATGCCTGACCTAGGGATGGGCAACCCGCAATCCAAATAGGTCCAAGCCGCTGGGACCCCTAATCGCGTAGCAGCTCGTTAACGCCGGTTTTCGAGCGTGTCCGCGCATCAACTGTTTTGACGATCACGGCTGCAGCAAGGCTATGACTACCATCCTTACTGGGTAGCATGCCTGGCACCACTACTGAATAAGGCGGCACCTCTCCAAATATGATTTCACCCGTTGCACGGTTATAAATCTTGGTTGATTGGCTTATAAATACGCCCATAGCCAAGACAGAACCTTCTCGCACGATCACACCTTCAACCACTTCCGAACGTGCGCCAATAAAACAATTATCTTCAATAATAGTCGGGTTCGCTTGTAGCGGCTCAAGCACCCCGCCGATGCCCGTGCCTGCAGAAATATGGCAGTTTTTACCCACTTGCGCGCACGACCCAACAGAGGCCCATGTATCAATCATCGTTCCTTCATCAACATAGGCGCCAAGGTTCACATAGCTTGGCATCAAAACAACACCAGAGGCAATGTATGAGCCCCGCCGCACAGAGGCAGGCGGCACCGCGCGCAGGCCAGCAGCTTTAAAGTCTGCCGCACGCCAGCCTTCAAACTTTGAGGGTACTTTATCCCACCACGTACCACCCGCACCCGGTCCACCTTCGATTAGGCTGTTCTCGTTAAGACGGAATGACAAAAGCACAGCTTTTTTCAGCCATTGGTTCACCTGCCAACCGCCCTTGCCGTCGGGCTCGGCAACACGCGCTTTGCCACCATCGAGGAGGCTAAGCG
>CAYUFN010000174.1:0-4635 GCA_964443965.1 uncultured Hyphomonas sp.
CGTAAGGGGCCTGCGCCGAAAAACCTTCCTGTTCCGAAATATGAATATGTTTCGAACGCCGTCATTCGCATTTCGCTGTAGGGGTAAGTTTGATGAGCGAACATAAATCGACTTATGTGCCGGGCACCGGCTTTGAAAAATGGCTCGACCGCCGTCTGCCACTGGTCCGTCTGGCCTATGACAGCTTCGTTGACTTTCCAACACCAAAGAACCTGAACTACTGGTACACATTTGGTGGAATTTTGGCGTTTTGTCTGGCCACCCAGATTTTGACAGGCGTTGTTTTGGCCATGCACTATACGCCGACAACAGATTTGGCTTTTGCCTCGGTTGAACGGATTATGCGCGATGTGCCGTATGGCTGGTTGATCCGTTACATCCATGCCAATGGCGCTTCAATGTTCTTTCTGGCGGTTTATATCCACATGATCCGCGGGCTTTATTACGGATCTTATAAAGAACCCCGTGAAGTGCTTTGGGTGCTCGGCTGTGTGATCTTCCTGTTAATGATTGCAACCGCGTTCCTTGGATATATGCTACCTTGGGGACAGATGTCTTACCACGGTGCAAACGTGATTACCGGTCTGTTTGGTGCGATCCCAATCGTGGGTGAGCCGATTCAGACCTGGCTGCTTGGCGGGCCATCTATCGGCAACCAAACGCTTCAGCGCTTTTTCTCACTGCACTATCTGTTGCCGTTTATGATTGCTGGTGTCGTAATTTTGCACATCTGGGCGCTTCATGTGCCGGGCAATAACAACCCGACCGGCGTTGAAGTGAAGGATGTGAAGAAAGACACTGTGCCTTTCCACCCTTATTACACGGTTAAAGACGGTTTTGCGATTGTGGTCTTCATGATCCTGTTTGCTGGCGTTGTTTTCTACTTTCCGGCTGCTCTTGGTCACACCGATAACTTCATTGAGGCCAACCCATTGGTGACACCGGCACACATTGTTCCTGAATGGTATATGCTACCATTCTACGCTATTTTGAGAGCGGTTGATTTCAGTCTTGGACCAATCGACGCTAAGCTGCTGGGCGTGATCGCAATGTTTGGCGCGATTGCCCTGCTGTTTGTCTTGCCGTGGCTTGATACCTCCAAAGTGAAGTCGATGCGCTACCGCCCGACGGCGCGCTACTTCTTCTATGGATTTATCGCTGTTGGTCTCGGTCTTGGTGTTTGTGGTGCAAAAAGCCCTGATGATGTCTTTGCAGGCTTGCAAATGACGCCAGATCGGTTGGTTGTTGAATATACTGACAGTAACGGAGCAGCGCAGGCCTATTATGATGATTATGATGAGGCTAAAGCAGCCATGGAGCAGCGTGGTCTTTCAGGTCAGCCCAGTGTCGAAAAAGGCCGAGCGGTGCGTTATATCCATGTCGCCAAGGCATTGACGCTGTATTACTTCTTGTACTTCCTCTTGATTATGCCGCTTCTCGGACTGATCGAGCGACCTAAAGATGAACCGGATTCGATCCATAAATCAGTGTTCAAAAAATCAAAAACGGCCCCTGCTGCCGTGCCAGCGGAATAGGAGAAGCCTTATGACGTTTCTACGCAAAATCTCGGTGGCAACGCTTAGCCTTGGCCTGGCATTTGGAGCCTATGCGGCAGGTGGAGCAAAGCACGCTCACCCACCCGAAACAGGCTGGAGCTTTGATGGTGCTTTTGGTGAGTTTGATAAGGATGCCATGCAGCGCGGTTATCAAGTCTACCGTGAGGTCTGTTCTGCATGCCACTCCATGAAGTTGCTGAGCTATCGTAACCTTGGTGAAAAGGGGGGGCCGTTTTACGACCCTGATTATCCGGCGAATGAAAACCCGCTGGTTAAGGCTTTCGCTGCTGAAGATGAGGTTTATAAAGGCCTTGATGATGCTGGCGATGAAATTTATGGCCCGGCCTCTCCGGCTGATACATTCCGTTCACCTTACGCCAATGATAATGCAGCGCGCGCAGCTAATGCTGGGGCATTGCCGCCTGATCTGTCTGTGATTACCAAGGCACGCCATGGCGGAGCCAGCTATATCTATTCTTTAATGATCGGATACCCGGAGGCGATTTTCGACGGGGAGCTGGTTTTCCCTGATGAAATGATTGCAGCCCGGGAAAGCCATGGCGGGGGTCATCATGGTGATGAATTTGGTAGTGACTTGCATGGCACACTCACACAACCAGCCGGCCAGTACTACAACCCATATTTCCCGGGCGATACGACGGCGCAGTGGGATGGCGACCCGCGCCACATTCCGCCGGGTGGCTTTCTTGCCATGGCACCACAGCTTGTTGCTGGCCGTGTAGAGTATATCGATGGCACCGAGGCGACAGTTGAACAAATGGCGTCTGATGTGGCTACATTTCTGGCGTGGGCGGGTGAACCTAAACAGGTTAACCGCAAGTCAGCCGGTCTTAAAGTGATTGCGTTTCTGGCCATTCTGGCATTGCTACTCTGGTTCTCATTCCACCAGATTTGGCGTGATGTCGAACACTAGCGACAGTTAAAATGTTTTCCATCGCCCCGCCGGGATTTTGTCCTTGGCGGGGCGGTTTACGTTTAAGGATGAAAAATCATGACGCAATGGACACTTGGTATTCTTGGTGGTTCTGGCCTTTACGATATTGAGGGGCTTGAGGCGATCCGCGAGGAAACGGTCGATACACCCTGGGGGGTGCCGTCTGCGCCGTTAAAGCGTGGCCGTATAGGAGGTGTCGAGCTGGTTTTTCTGCCGCGTCATGGGGGCGGGCATCGCCTGTCGCCTTCAAGCGTGAACTATCGTGCCAATATTGATGCGCTCAAGCGGGCCGGGTGTAGTGATGTCCTGTCGGTTTCGGCCGTAGGGTCGCTTCGTGAAGCGTATGCGCCGGGAGATTTTGTACTTGTTGACCAGTTTATCGACCGGACGTTTGCGCGCGAGAAAAGCTTTTTCGGGGAAGGGTGTGTCGCGCATGTTTCACTGGCAGACCCGGTTTGCGCACGGCTCTCCGGGTTTGCAGGCGATGCGGCTGAGGCGGCTGGCGCGCGTGTTCATCGCGGTGGCACTTACCTTGCTATGGAGGGTCCGCAATTTTCCACGCGCGCTGAGAGCCACATGTACCGGGCATGGGGGTGTGATGTGATCGGCATGACGAATATGCCCGAAGCTAAGCTCGCCCGTGAGGCTGAACTGCCCTATGCAACCGTTGCGATGGTGACAGATTATGATTGCTGGCGTGAGGCGATCGAGGCGGTCTCTGTTGAGGCTGTGCTCGGCATCCTGAAGCAAAATGGCGAGACTGCGGCCAACATGATCGCTTCACTTGCCGGCATGTTGAGTGATACGCCACGCACCGCTTGCGCCCAGGGCATCGAAACAGCGCTTGATTATGCCATTATCACCGCCCCCGAAGCGCGCGACCCGGCTTTGGTGAAGAAGCTCGATGCGGTGGCGGGCCGCGTGCTGGACTAGGGCCATACACAGCTATATGAACTTTTTGAGAGCTGGATTGAATTTTGCGCAGCAAGTGTTAAATCAACTCCATCAGTCACCCACGCATACAGATCCGGATTGGCCGGATCGATGTTAGGAGGAAAGGAAACGACCTATGCTGACACTACTCTCCCCTGCAAAAAAGCTTAACATGGATCCAGCCGAGACAGGCCTGGAAATTACACAGCCGCGCTTGAAAAAAGACACGCGTGCCCTTGCCAAAGTGGCCAAAATGCAAAGCGCAGCAGACTTGAAACGCTTGATGCATATCAGCGATAATTTGGCCGAGCTGAACTTTGAGCGCTTCAAGGCGTTTAACCTCGACAATAAAAGTAACAGCGCCAAGCCGGCAGGTCTTGCTTTTGATGGCGATGTCTATTGGGGGCTGGGGGCTAAAAGCCTGCCTGATGAAACGCTCGCCTATGCGCAGGATCATTTGCGAATCTTGTCTGGTCTTTACGGTGTCTTGCGCCCGATGGATGCGATCCAGCCTTACCGGCTTGAAATGGGCACGAAGCTGGAAAACCCACGTGGAAAGTCCCTATACGACTTTTGGGGTACAAACATCGCCGATCAGTTGAACGCTGATCTGGAAGGCCATGACGACGCGACCATTATGAACCTCGCCTCGAATGAATACTTTAAAGCGGTCGATAAAAAAGCCCTTGGGCGGACGATTATCAATGCGAAATTCCTGAACGTGAAAGATGGCGAGGCGCGCGCGCTGATGTATTATGCCAAACATGCCCGCGGCGCGATGGCCCGCTGGATTATGGAAAACCGCGTAGACCGCGCCGAGGGCCTCAAAGACTTCAATGCCGACGGTTATAAGCTCGACAAGAAAGCATCCTCGGAGACTGAACTTGTCTTCAAACGCAAGCAACCGCCGAAGAAGAAGTAGGGCTTTATGCTCGTTCCCCGCTAAAGCGATGGAACCCCGCTTCGCGGGCTGATGGCTCCAACGCTTTCCGTAGATACCCGCGAAAGCGGGTATCTATGAAGCGTAGTTCCGCCATCGTGCAAATGGTTCGTCATTCCTCTGGACACCTGCCTGTGCAGGTGTTGGCAGGCTATGGGTACTGGCCCCCTAGTCCCGCCAATATTCGTGTCGGTTCGCGCCGTCATACTTGCCGGATTTCAGGCAGCACCGCTTGAAAGCTCCGCGCGGAG
>CAYUFN010000175.1:0-4548 GCA_964443965.1 uncultured Hyphomonas sp.
GCCGGTTGCGGCCCGATTGCGGCGTCCAGTTCACATTGTCGATCTCGGTCAACGCCCGCTGGCGGATCGTGGTGCCGAATGTGTCCTTCCCGTCGCCCACGGGCTTGTCGATAGCCGCGAACCATTGCGGGCGGTTGAGGCGGATGACGGGGGCTTTCGAGCGCCATGAGTGTGCGTCGCGGATGGTAGTCAGCCCGCGCGCAAGCAGATTGCCGCTTTCCGCAAGCGCCTTGATAACCTCTTGGTTCGCCTTGCCTTGCTCCCCGCGCTTCTTGCCAGAGGTGCGGATAATATCGAGGCCAGCAAAACGCGGCACCTCATCGCGGTAGCAGCCACCATCGTCCACAATGTCACGAATATCGCGTGATGATCGCCCGCTTTCAATCCAGACATTATAGTCATCCTCGCCATGAGCGGGCGCAGTGTGGACAAAGCCCGTCCCGGCATCTGCAGTAACGTGATCGCCTGCAAGCATGGGGCGCGGGGTAGACCAATACTCATCAGCATGGAGAGGGTGTGCGGGGGCTAATGTAGCAAGTTCTTCAGCCGGAACAGATCGCACTTTTGCAAAACTTTTTACTTTCGCTCCGTCCATAACAGCTTGAACGAGCGCCTCTGCGAGAATCAGCTTGTCTCCCGCAGCGGCATATGGTGGGAAGCCAAGTTCTTCCTCAGTCATCACCTCGGTGACTTCGTAAAGCGCATAATCAATATTTGGATTATAAGCGATCGCCTGATTGGCCGGGATCGTCCAAGGGGTCGTCGTCCAGATAACGACCGAGGCATCTCTTAAATCTTCCTTTGGTTCTGCTAAAGCCTGCTCCATGGGCATAGCTCTAGTTTCATCACTAAGGTTTCCCTTTAAAAATTGTATCGCATTAGTAGTGATCGGAAATTTCACCCAGATCACCGGCACCTTGCGGTCGTGGTACTCCACTTCCGCTTCGGCCAGTGCGGTTTTCTCAACCGGGCTCCACATGACAGGCTTTGCGCCGCGCACAAGGCGTCCACCCATCGCAATATCAAGGAACTCGGAGACAATCTTTGCCTCGCTTTCGGGGCGCATGGTCAAATACGGATTATCCCATTCCCCCTCCACACCGAGCGAACGGAACTCAGCAGCCTGCACATCGACCCAGCCCCCAGCATATTCTCGGCATCGTGCACGAAACTCAGCCGGGCTTACACCATCTTTGGTCCGCCCCTTCCCGCGAAATTCTTCTTCTACTTTCCACTCGATCGGCAGGCCGTGACAATCCCAACCGGGCACATAGGACGCATCCCAACCGGTCATCTGGTGGGAACGCACAATTATATCTTTGACGATCTTATTCATCGCCGTGCCAAGGTGGATATGACCATTGGCATAAGGCGGGCCATCATGAAGCAACCATGGCTTGGCGCCACGCGCTTTGGCATCCGCGCGCATCTGCTCATAAAGCTTCATCTCATCCCAGCGCTCAATCCATCTCGGTTCAGCCTTGGGCAAGCCGCCGCGCTGGGGAAACTGAGTATGCTCGGTTGAGACGAATACAGTCTCGTTATAATCGCGTGTTTTTTCAGGTGTGTCGGTCATTTTGCGTCTTCGAATCAGTTTTGTAAAATGTATCAGGGCGAGCAATGAAAGTCCCCGGCCAACGCAAGCTTATCTCAGTGCGCGACCGGGCTGCTAATTCGAATTTTACGTATCGCTCTGTTCATGGAACGCGGTTTAGCAGGCCTAAGTTAACGTGTCACTAGCAAGGCGCGCGCTGTATCAACATCCTTATGCATCTGGACAATCATCTCATCCAGACTGTCAAACTTTTCTTCTGGACGCAGGAAAGCAATTAAAGCGACATCCAATCGTTTGCCGTATAGGTCACCGCTCCAATCAAAAATCATGGTCTCTAATAATGGATCCCGCAGGCCGGTTGTTGGCGTTCGCCCGAAATTGGCAATCCCATCTCGCCATAGGTCCTCGCCTTCAATCCGCGCGCGCACTGCATATATGCCGTGACGGGGGTTAATAAGCCCTGCTGGAAGGGTCATATTTGCTGTTGGAAAACCAATCTCGCGCCCGCGCTTATCACCATGTTCGACAATACTATCCACCGTCCATGGCCCGTCTAAAAGCGCGGCCACTTTTTCCGGCTCACCCGCCCGCAGGGCTTGGCGCATAGCAGTCGAGGAGGCTTTGTCGCCAAGCGCTTCAATCTTCTCGACTATTGTCACACCAAAACCAAGAGCCCGGCCGAGCGAAGCAAGCCGCGCCGCATCGCCCATACGCCCACGTCCGAACCGAAAATCAAATCCAACGGCCACATGCGCAGCGCCAAGCCCTTCTGCAATCACATGGCGAGCAAATGTCTCATCTGTCATGCCTGCCATATCGGCATTAAATGGCAGCTCAAACACAGCTTGTGCACCAATTTCTAGAAGGGCTCTATTGCGGCGTTCAGGTGTATAGATACGAAAAGGCGGATCTTCGGGGCGAAACAAGGCACGCGGGGGTGGCTCAAAGGTTGCAACACCAAGACCATAACCGCTTGCGCGCGCAGCATTAATGACTGCTTTATGCCCGGCATGAATGCCATCAAAATTCCCAAGCGCTATGGCCAGGCCACGCGCCGCGTCAGGGATATTCCGATAGTCGGCATAAACGGCCATGCGTGAAAGCTAAGCTTCCCGGCTTGGCGCAACCACTTGCGCTTCACCTGTGATAACGCGTTTTCCGTTCACAATGCAGGATACTTTCAATGTGACGCGGTTTCCGCGATCAGTCTTTTCAGAAACTTCAGCACGGACTGTGACTTCATCACCAATAAAAACCGGACGCCGGAATCTCATAGAGAGCCCTGTAAAAATTGCCCCCGGTCCTGGCAGGTTGTTTCCCAGAATACCGGAAATATAGGAGGCCGTCAGCGCGCCATGGGCAATCCGTTGACCGAACGGCGTCTGCGCTGCAAACGCGTCATCCATGTGTAGCGGGTTGTAGTCCCCTGAAACTTCAGCGAATTTCGTAATATCTTCCTCTTTGATCGTATGCACTGTTTCGTGCGCCTGACCAATTTCAAGGTCTTCATAATAATTAGTATCTGGATGACTCATAGCGAAACTCATAATCTTGCAATTTTACACAGGTCTATTTGCCTGTATCGCCATCTAAAAGCAATCCATTACCAGCGAAGCTGTGGCTGCGCATATGCTGCGCTGACATTATGTGCATCGAGCAGGGCGCGAACTTCCTGCTTAAACCCTTGACTATCAGTGCTATGTTCAGCCAGCCCAGTCCCAACATAGAGTCCATCAATCTTTTGGGCGAATGCGCCGCGCATATCTGTCTTCGGACTATCACCAATTGCTAATATACGCTCCTTGTTGAGGTCCACACCAAGCGCACGCAATTTGTCATAAGCAAGCTCATATATGGCAGTATGCGGTTTACCCGGATAAATTACATGGCCACCTTCTTGCTCATAAATTTGCGCAAGTGCACCTGCACACCAATGCAGCTTGTCACCAATACGCACCTGGATATCAGGATTGGCGCAGACAAGTACAAGTCTTGTTTTAGCGATCCTGGCAAGCTCGTCACGATAGTCCTCAGGATGGTCGGCCAACATATCGCGCATGCCGATCAAGAGGCCAATTCCAGCCTCCTGCGGTGTTGCCGCTGTTTTGAGATCGAGCCCTTCATAAAGATAACGATCATGCTCCCAATCAGAATCATTGCCGAGTGTCCAAAGTGCCTTATCAGCATTTTTAGCAAGCACTTGTCGGGTTGCGTCACCTGAAGAGACACAAGCATCGAAAGCGTCTGCGGGGATATTCAATGGCTTCATATAAGCAAGCACTTGCTGACTTGGTACAGGCGCATTCGTTATCAGGATGACCCGCCGCCCTTGTGCACGAAAATTCGAGAGCGCTTCACAGGCAGGTTCAAAAGCATTGCGCCCATTGTGGATAACCCCCCAAACATCGCAGAGGATAGCATCGTAAGAAGAAGCAATGGTTTGTAGGCCAGATAGAAGTTTCATATCTGCGCACCTAGGCGTGCGCGAAGCGAACGTCAATTCTTTAGCCAATGCATTTTTATTTTGCGGTGCCTGCAATAAGCTGATTAGCTCTTATAAAATAAAGGCAATTCATGATGTCTCCCTTTCGCACAACCATTCTTACAAGTTTCAGCTTGATCGTATTTGGTATCTCCAGCACAGCATGCAGTAATCGTGCACCAACGCCGCCCATAATGGGAAACAAGCTGACGACAGCTTACATCAGCCCAATAACTTATCAGGATCACAGAGATCAACAACTGACATTCACGACCGATGAAGGAAAAATTGCCTATACAGACCACGGCAGCGGGCCTGTGCTTGTTCTACTCCATGGTGTGCCAACCTCCTCCTGGATGTACCGCAAAATTATGCCCGACCTGCAACAGAATATGCGAGTCATCAGCGTTGATCATCTAGGGTTTGGCAGCTCGGATAAGCCAGATACACAGTCAGTCTACGCGCCGGCTGATCATGCACGCCGTGTCCGTGCCTTACTCGCCTCATTAAA
>CAYUFN010000176.1:0-4501 GCA_964443965.1 uncultured Hyphomonas sp.
TTGTATTCTCCAAAATAAGCCGCCTGCAAGGCTGATCTATTGCGGCGGGCCAAAACTATCCGCCCGGGATTGAGCGGTATGCAAACAAGCTTAGATGCGCTTCATCGGAATTCCGACTAAAGAGACCTGTAAAAACCTGCAGAAATACGTGTGAGCGTGTCTGGGCCGCAGAAATTATCTTTGTTATATGGGCAAGGTTACTAGCCTTAAGGCAGGTAGCCTTGGACACATGGGAATATAAAAAGTGCAATTTATTCAAAGATATTTAGATAAATATAGATAAATCTACTGCGCTTCAGGTCAATTCAGTAGGGTTCAGAACCGATACCCGTTACCGTAGAGGCAAGCATCAAACAATGTGGTGTCACATTGTATGCGCCATGAGGTATTGAGGATGTACACACCTGAAACGGAGTTTGAGTTAAGAACACTAGCACATGACATTAATGGGATGCTGACATCAGCGAAATTGATAGTTGAAATCCTTATGAGAAACGGAGACCGTACGACGATCCGCCGTTATGAGAAGCTTGATGAGATCGTAGATAGGATATCGAATTACTGCGCTGAGGCAGTTGGTGACGTACCTTTCTGGATAGGCGAACATGACGATACAACAGATGTCGTGATTTCCGCCTTGAGTGATGTTGAGCCGCTCGCCATAGAATCAGGCATTAACTGTACGCTCAGGGGCGATCCGGTTGTTGTTCACCCAAATGAACATACGAAGATCCACCGTATCCTTGTGAATCTCATACGCAACGCATTTGCAGCCCAGCGACGGTCTGGTGGGCGTGAGCTTTTGATCGATGTGACGGTCGGCGCAAATATGATAACGATTGACATTTGTGATGATGGACCTGGATTACCTGATAATATTATTGCAGAACATTGGCCGACAGTCTCACGAACAATTAAGCATAAAGCCTATGTCTGCGGTTTAGGGTTGCGATCAAGCGCAGCAATGGCAGAGGATCTGGGGGGCTGCATCCACCTTTTGAAAACATCATCGACTGGAACTATCTTTAGAATTGAACTTCCAAGACAAGTGGTGGTCGTAAAAGCGCAAGCCTCCGCATAGGGAAGTGTTCTGTGCAGGTCAGATGGTAAAAGCGCAAGTCATCGTGACGGATCGCTGTCACGCTTATTGCGCTGCAATGAAGGACATAAGAAACGTCCGCCGCTAGGAAGTCGGTCGTTACCAGAACAACAGGGCGGAAAACTCACAGCTCCCTGTCCTTCCCTCCCTAAAACAGATCCTGCAGCGTAATGGGTTGCGTGGTCGCTGGCCCTATCATGCAGAGGTTTAGAATGCTGGCCAAAAGGGCGTGTTTGAAGCTCATTCTGAAACACCCTCTAAGTATCCATGCCAAACTGCCCAGTATTATTGTTTGAGTAAGGTTAATTCCTGAACGCCCGGTAAAAGTTTGAGTTTTGTGCATTACGAACGAGAATTTAATATTTAGCGGTTGACAGTTTCCGTAGGGGCCTCAGAGTGAATTCAGGAATTTTGGCAAGTTTGTGGTGGAGTGCCGAAGTTTCTGAAAAGAAGAGGGTCTGTTCTCAGTCGAGATTGATGGTGACGAGTGAACCTGCAGGAGAGGTGCGCTCGCCGACAGGCTGAAATGATGAGGGAGTGCTTGACATGGCAGAGGCAGACGGCGCGATTGCGCCCGAAAAAGACAATCAAAGCTCAGAAACCGAGGCTGCTGGCCTTCTGAAAGCGCGTGTGGATGAATTGCGTACTACGGTGATGACGCGTTTTGCCGAGGTCGCGCTCGCCATGAGCACGGTGCCGCGCTATGCGAGCCTGTCTGTTGGAGATTTGCAGGCTTTTGCGCTCACCCCACTGGTCAAGGAGCGGATTGCGATTGCGCAGAGCAAGCCGAGCAAAGACGGCCTGGCGCGTACAGAAGGCATCGCCATATGGGCTTTCAGATGAAGTGGATGCCAAAATCCGCGAGCGGATCAAGGCGAGCGTCTTCCCAACGCGGCTGGCGGCTGATGACTGGCGCTCTGGAGAGACGATCTGGCTGCTCGACATCATCGCGCCGAGCAAAGAAGCGACGAGCAAAGTGCTGATGAATTTCCACAAAATAGCCGGTGGCAAACGCGCGCATATGCATCCGGTGCTCTCGCAACTGGTGGATGGAGAGGTTTTGGAGAGGATGGGGTGAGGCTCATGAGACAGTTTTTTTGTAGAGCAGTTATTAGTTTTTTTTGTTTGCTTTTGGCAGCTTGTTCTGGCGGACGCGATAGCCCTGAAGTTAAGGGTGCGCCGTCTGAAGATTCACCATCCAGTGAGGTAGTGGAGGATCAACTAAATGCATACTTAGAACGACAAGCAATTCGAGATAGAGAGTACGACTTTCATAATAGAAAATTTGTTGAAGGTTGGGTTGCCCAGATTGTTGGTGAAGAAATTGCTCGTAAGTATGAATCACCAAGGAGCATAGCATTCGATTATGCAGGGGGAACGGTTGACTGTCCAGCTTCTATAATCGTTGCCTACGAGTGCTATGAGTTAGAAGGGCTTTATTCAAATCGCCACTATCTCAAGAATGAGGTCAGCAACAAGGCGAAACTAAATTTCTTAAGAACACTTGCTAAAAGCGGATTTTTGCAAATTGATGAACAAGCATTTTCTGGTAGCTTGGTGATTGGAGTTTTGAAAGAGGACTACAGGTCAAACTTTGAGGGATTCAAATCAATAGGCCGTATTAAACTACCAGTATACGAAGTATCTGTTTTGGGGATTGAAGAGTTGCGGATTGGTCGTCCTGAACCATGTCGGCGCTCTGCAATTGTGCATGTTGAGTTGGAACCTGTCAGTGAGTTTGGGCGCATTTTTTTGGATGCACATGGCGGCGCCAAGATGGGGCGAATATGTGCAGCCCGTGATGAGGCTACCAATATCAGTTTAGTATATCCGCTAAGAATAAAAGATATACTGTAGTCGGAGATATAGAAAATATGGCTAGTTCTTTCATTGATCTTATTCTCGATCAACATATCCGTTTTGGAGAGGCTTCATTTGTTGAAAATTCTGATGGAGGTCTTTCCGGATCATTCAGTGTGTCCGATGATCCTCTTGATTCCTCCTTCTCAGAGTTGCGTGGTGTGTTAGCCCAATTGTATGACGCAAGAGAAGACAGTCTTTTTAGACAACTTATAGATCAATACATTTCTACTCCCTTAAATGGCGCTTTAGTCAATCGGGATGATGGTTTGGGTACGATAGTAATCACAACAAATAATCTGGGGCGCGCGTTCGCTTTGGTTCCAGAGGTTAATGATATTGATCCGCTAAACGGAGTAAACAGAAACGCTACGGGTGTTGTAAGCTTGGATTTAGACAAGTTTCGCGAGGGGAAAGACAGACTTGGAAACACTTCAAAAAGTCATTGCTGAAGACAATGGCATCTTGCTGTACAAAAAGTATAGCGAGGCAGAAGCAGCTGCTTTTTTAGATTTGCATCCCAAGACATTGAAAGACATCCGCTTAGCAGGCAGAATCGGTTGCGTTCGTATGAGTGCCCGGAAGATTTCTTACCTGGGGGTACACATCGCAGATTACATGATTGGAGGCATCAAATGGGCAGAGGATCAGAGCCACTCTATCGTATTGGGGAATACTGGATCGCAGGCCGGAATGGGTCTGATAAGCTCTACAGATACTGGTACGATGAAAAGCGAAAAATCACGCGTCGCGCATCGCTCGGCGTTACAGATCTTGAAGCAGCCAAGGACAAATTGACGGCATGGTTTATTACCGAGAAGACAGCGAAGAAGCAGGAGCTTGAGGGGGTATTATTGTCCGAAGTTTTGCTGCGTTACTATGAAAAGCATGCACGATTTAACGCGAGCCACGAGGCTGCGCGGATTAACTTAACCCGGTGGCTGGAATATTTCGGCCCAGACGCGACACTGGAAGAGGCTACACAGCCAGCCCGCATAGATCAGTTTGTAGCTCATTTGGCTGAGGGAGGCCGAGGCGCGTCATATATCAACCGCATCCTCACTGATGGCCGATCAGCTGTGAATCGCGCCTGGAAGAAAGGCGAGATAAGCCGAGCACCGTTTATTGCGGCCATTGAAGTCGGGTCAGCGGAGCCAAAAGGTCGCCCAATGAGTCTGGAGGAGTTAAGGCTCTTCTATCATAGCGCGGAAACTGAACACTTACGGCGCTTCATTGTATGGGCAATTGGAACCGCCGCCCGACCAAGAGCAATCCTGGACCTACATCGCGACCAGATTGATATTGAGGCGGGTATTGTTGATCTAAATCCCAGAGGTCGCAAGCAGACCAAGAAGGTCAGGCCGGTTGTGAAACTGCCTCAGCGGCTCGTAGCGTTTGTCCAAGACGGACAGCAGATCACTTACAAAGGGCGCCAGATTGCCAGCATCAAGAATGCCTGGCGCAAACACCGTAGCCGCTGCCATTTTGACCAGGACGTTAATCCGTATTCTCTACGCCATACAATGGCACGCCACTTACGCG
>CAYUFN010000177.1:0-4414 GCA_964443965.1 uncultured Hyphomonas sp.
CGCCCAACACCATGCTCGACATGGACGACCAGATCCCCTTGTGTAAGAGACGCCGCCTCGGCGATAAAATTAGCCGTTTTCCGTTTGCGGCGTGGATTGGCAAGCTTATCTCCCAGCACATCCTGTTCAGCAATTACAACCAGATTAGCCGTTTCGAACCCGGCTTCAACAGGCAATTCAGCAACGCAAAGCCCAGCCTTTAAAGCTGCCTCCACAGAGTAGACTCGCGTCAGCCCCTCTAGCCCGTGATCTCCCATAACGGACACTAAACGCTCAGCCGAACCTTCGGTCCATGCAGCAAAGACCACGGCTTTACCCTCTGAGCGTTTGGCTTTGGCGTGAGCAGCTGTCACCTCGAAAATATTTGTATCCGGCTGTGTCCGCTCTGGCGCAAAGTTCCGTCCAGTCTTACCACCAAGGTCTGCGCCATTGTCACTAGTCGCGACAAAGCGTGCCGATGCGCCTGATGATAATCCTGCTTCAAGCTCGCCAGGTGTTAAGTAAAGCGCGCCGGGTGCCAGAACCCGAGCTGCGCGCTCTTCGCCAGCAGCTTCATTGCGGGCAGCAAAGTAATCTTCGGCCTGCCCCAAGCGTTCGGCAGCAGCCTCTGCGGCTAGCGCCCCAAGCCCGAATAAAGCCTCAGAACCTGCATAGTCAAATAAAGTATCAAGGCGTTCATGAAAAAGCGGCAACCACATTTCAAGACCTTGCCGGCGGATGCGCGCACGCGCTGCTTCATACATTGGATCACCATCCGGTGCGCCAAATGCGGTAAGATACCGGGTTCGAAACTCAGCCAGCACATCGTCAGTAAAAAGAATCTCGCTGACCGGCGCAAAGGCAACTGCTTTGAGCTTACCTGTTGAAATCTGTGTTTCAGGATCAAAGCTGCGCAGGGCATCTAGCGTATCGCCAAAGAAATCCAGCCGCACTGGCTCTTTTGCAGTCGGTGGAAACAAATCAATCAATCCGCCGCGTATGGCAAACTCCCCACGCTCGCGCACTGTGCCAGAGCGGACATAACCATTAATGGTGAGATATTCGATTAATTCCTTCTGATCAATCTCATCCCCGACAGACACGAACAAGCTGGCCTGTTTAAGGGTTTCGACCGCTGGTACTTTTTGCACCAGCGCCGCAGCGGTCGTTATGACGAGTAATGGTGTTTCGCCTACGCCTTGGGCAAGGCGGGCAAGCCCTGCGCAACGCTTGGCAGCAACACCTGCTGTTGGGCTCACCCGGTCATAAGGCAAGGTATCCCAGTTAGGGATTGAGACAGCTTCCAAAGTAGGAGCCATGAAGCTCGCCACGCGCAAGGCTGCTTCTGCGACACGGTCATCACGCGCAACATAAACACCAACGCCGCCTCGCGCTTTTAAAGCAGAACAGAACGCCTGGATATCGACCCCAAATGGTGCCCCGGAAAAGCGGGAGGAGCCGGCCAATTTTGTTAGAAGGTTAAGAGCACTCATGATCGCACCAAATCAGCCAAAGCAGACGCACATCGCCGGAATGAACATCACCCAGGCTGGGCTGCGTAACGGAAAGCGATCAACTGGTCCAGTACCGGGCCTTGATGATTTGGCGGCACAGGTTTTTGCCCGATCAGCCACGCATAGACTTCCCAATCAGGAATCGAGAGCAGACGCTCAAATTCGGCAACCCCCTCATCATCCAGTTTGGCCATGTGCTCATCGGCAAAGCTGCCCATCAGGAGGTCCATCTCACGGAAACCACGCCGCCAGGCACGGAAAACCAGTTTCCGGCGGTTTGCATCCAGCGTCATGTCCATAGCAGCATCCTTTTTATGAGCCCTGTTCTAATGCGTCATGAGGCCGTTGAACAGAGCCAGCTTGCCACAGGGGCTCAGTTGACTTGCACTTTGTCTGATTCTCGTCGACCCTTTAGCCATGGAGGCATCGCGCATGAATAGAGATTTGGCAGCAACGCTGAAACTGGCAGGAGTTCTGACCCTATTGTTTCTGGCCTATCTGTTCCGCAGCGCGCTGGTACAGCCTCCGGCGGTTAATCCCGACCATGCGTTCAACACAGAACGCACCTATGCACGGCTGGCAAGGATACTCGGCGATGAAACACCCCACCCTGTCGACAGTGACGCAAATGATCAAGTGATCGCGCGGCTAATAACGGAGATTGAAGCGCTCGGATTTGAGCCGATTATTCGCGATGACTTTCACTGTGTTAATCAGTGGCGACGCCTGAGATGCGCCCGGCTGCAAAATATCGCGTTCTGGGTTACAAAGCCGGGGCCCAATGCCGTACTGGTCCTTTCTCATCACGACAGCGTGCCAGCTGGGCCGGGTGCTTCTGATGATGGCGCAGGCGTAGCCGCAAGCCTTGAGATTGCTCATCTGATGAAGACACGTGACCTTAAACGACCACTGCTCGTGCTCATTACCGATGGAGAAGAGCTTGGACTGATGGGGGCAAACCTTTTTGTCGAGAAAGACCCGTTGGCAAATAAGGTTGGCGCGGTAGTGAATATGGAGGCGCGCGGCATTAGCGGGCTTTCCGCGCTTATACAAACCAGCCGCCCGAATACAAATGACCTGAAAATTCTGGACAATGGGACACGTTTACCTGCTGCAAGCTCACTCAATGCGGACATTTATGAGCTGTTACCAAATGATACCGATATGACGGAGTTCCTGTCACTGCCAGTTGACGCAGCTAATCTTGCTTATGCAGGTGATGTCGCTTTCTACCACACGCCCGGCGATAATCTGGCCAATATGGATAAGCGTGCCCTGTTCAATCTTGGAGCCAGCGGACTTGCAGCCACTGAGACTTTTTTAGACCAAACAGGGCATGAGCCAGAAATTCAGGTTCTTTATGTTGATATTTTGGGCTATTTTATTGTTACCCTCACCCCTTTGGTCACAGCTATTATCCTTGTACTTTGTCTGCTTCTGGCCTTGGCAGTTTTATGGCAATCTCGAAACAACACAGTGCTTTGGCGCGTTACTCTCGTGCCTCCGCTTGCTCTCGGGCTTGGCCTTGGGCTAGCCATTGGCGCAACGATGCTCGTGGATCTGATCCGGCCTGAGCGGTTTTTTGGTGCAGCCTATCCAATCGCCTTAAGGGGGTTGCATGCCAGCGCCGCACTGGCCGGCACCATGATCATCTACACCTTTATGACACGCGCAGGCGAAGCCAAAACTCTGCTGGCTGCCAGCTGGGCGTGGACCGCTATTCTCGGAACAATTGCATTTTTCACAGTTCAGGGCGCAACCATCGTGTTTGCCCTACCACTCGCGATATTTATTCTTGCATCTATCGGGTTTTTATTTGGCAAGGACTTGATTGGTTACAGCTGCGCAGGTCTTGGCGCGGCACTCTTTGCTATCATCGCTCTGCCTCTCACCGCACTTGGCGAAAGCGGCCTGTTTATCGAAAGCTCTGCCCTATTTGCATTCATCATAGTGCTTTTGTTTGCCTTTATCACACCGCTCATCTGGCCAAGAGACACTGCCCTGCTACGCACCTTCTGGCTCTCGCTTGTCGGCACTGTGGGTATTATGATTGCCTGCTTTGTGGCCAGCATCCTGGTCCCGGCCTACAGCGCTGCTGCGCCACGGGCCCTTTCAATTACACACATTCAAAGCACACGTTTTGAAGAAACTGTCTGGAGCGTCTCAGGCCGTGATTTCGTTCCCGAGGATATGCTTGCAGCAGCGTCGTTTGAAACTGGTAGCCTTCCCGTTTTCGGCGGCCCAAGGCAGATTGCCCCTGCGCCTGTTCTTCACGCGCAACTGGACGCAAATATCATCGAAAACAGAGTTGTTGACGGCATAAGAACGGCAGAAGTTGAGGTGGTTGGCCCTGATACGGATCGCTTCACCCTCTCTTGGGGGCGCGATACACTGACGGCTTTGTCCATTAACGGCATAAATATAAACCGCCCTAATGAAACCCTTAGCATGACCTGCAGCGGCCGAACTTGCCGGAATATTTCCCTGTCTATGTCATTCCCCGTCGAGGATGAGGCATTTCTCATTGACATTCTGGCGAGCCGTTTTGGCCTGGGGCCGCAGGGAGACACGCTTGTGGGCGCACGTCCTGACTGGGCAATCCCAAGGCAACAAGGTGACCTTCGCCTGCAGCACGAGCGGATCAATCTTTCCGATAAGCCATAGACGCTACATCGCTATCTTTCACATCTGCTCAGGCTGTATTCATACTGCCTTGTCCACAATGTGTTGCATGCTGATGTGACTTGGCTATGCTCGGATGCGAGCATAAGGTATTTGGGTAGGAGACGTTACATGAAACAGTCCATTAAATTACTACTCGGGACAGTCGCAATAATTGGATTGAGCGCATGTGCGGGCACAGCCACCGGATCGTCAAAATCGGCACTTATAACGACGCTGCCGACAACACCGCCAGCGCT
>CAYUFN010000178.1:0-2810 GCA_964443965.1 uncultured Hyphomonas sp.
GGATTACAATCTTGCAGCAATCGCTTCTGAGCGAGAATGCAACTTTGGCGAAGCTTATGTGCCCTTTATTCCATCTATATATCTTTTCTCAATTGCTATCGAGCTGTCATTCAAATCCATTATGTTACTGGGTGGCGCTAAAGAGGATGAACTGAGAAAAGCGGGTCATGACATCCGAAAATCATTGACAAAGGCGCTTCGCTATAAACCGTATAAAATTGCAGCCCAGTTTGAAAACAGTGACCGGGATGTATTGGAGCTGATCCGAGATGCCGATGCCTTTTGGATGGACGATGGAAAAGGGGGACGCAAAGCGGCGACTTGGAACAGATTGCGATATCCGAGAACTGGCCCGATGAGATTACCACTCTATCGGGATGTTCTTCCAGTTGCGAGTAAATGTTTGCTCAGTGCATTAACGGTTATCCCCCGAGCTAAGCAAGGAAAACAGGATAAAATAATGATGGTTGAGAATGAAATCGCAAGGTTGGAATCCGAATGACTGACACCCCCCTCAAAATCATCCAATGGACAACAGGCGCACAAGGCACGGAGTCCATTCGGGCAATTCTCGATACGCCCGAATATGATCTCGTCGGATGCAAGTGCTATTATACCCAAAAAGAAGGGGCAGACGCTGCAGAGCTGGCCGGGCGTCCGCCATGCGGGGTGAAGGCAACGACTGACATTCAGGCGATCCTTGATATGGAAGCCGATTGCGTCGCCTATATGCCACGCAACACCGATATTGATGAAGTGTGCGCCTTGTTGGAGAGCGGGAAGAACGTCGTTACGACGGCGTTCCTGTTCTATCCGCGTGCGCTTCCGGCGGCAGACTTGGCAAAGCTTGAGGCGGCCTGCGAGAAGGGGCAATCCACGGTGCATGGCGCGGGGCTGAACCCCGGCTGGATATCCGGTATCCTGCCGCTCACAATGTCCGGTATGACGCGCAAGCTGGAACATATCCGGCTGCAAGAGCGCGCCGATTGGAGCTTTTATGAGAGCACCTTCATCACGTTCGATAATATGTGCTTTGGTGGGCCGCTCGAAAACGTCTCCGAGGATGCCAATGACTTTATCAACTTTAACTCTGGTATCTTCAAGGAGATGATCTGGATGTTAGGCGATAAGCTGAACGCCGGACTGGATGAGGTGACGGCTGAAGTTGAGGTATTGCCTGCGCCGCGTGACGCGTTGATCTTTGACCGCGAGTTGAAAGCTGGCACGGTTGGTGCGCAGCGCTGGCTTTGGTCGGGCAAGCGAGGCGGAGAGTCCCTGATTGAAATTGAAACATATTGGACCGTTGGCGGGGCCTACCCTGAACATTGGCCTAACCCGGATATGGGATGGACGATGACGCTAGAGGGCGACCCGTCACAGAAAGTACATTTCCTAAATCTGGCAAGTTTTACACGCGATGTGCCATTCCCTGAGCACGTTCGCGCGGCCAGCGTGGCCACGGCCATGCATGCGGTCAACGCCATTCCTGCCGTATGTGCTGCCAAGCCCGGCATCGCAACAATGGCAGACTTGCCGCTTGTTGCAAGCGTCATCGGGTTTGGAAACGGTTAGAATCTTACCCCAACTTAGGGCGAAAAGGCGTTTGCCATTCTTGTGTCATCAAGATCAAAAGTTTCCCCATAAGCTGCGATTTGCGTGCCCGTAATACCCTCTTGATCGATCACATCCTTGCGCAAGATCCATGCGCGCGTACCAGCTTCATCTGCACACTTAACATTCACCCATTGCTGGTCTGGAACGGTCGATTTCTCGAATGTAGCCGCGTCTGAAAATTCAGCTTCCTGAAAGGAATATTCCTTGTCACCATATTCTGCGATGAAGAAACCTTCTCCGATATAACTCAAATATGTAAGCGTATCGCCAGCCTTTAGCGTGAGGGGGCCTGCGGCCTCTTCGGTTTCACCGGAAGCTTCAATATTAAGGTCTGCCGTCATCGTGATGGTGGTCTTCTGAATAATAGATTTGAACTCAAGCGCGTCTGTTTGACTGCGCAAAAAGTTCCATGGATGGTAATTCGCGTTTTTGAGAAGCGGGCAGGTGACATTCTGCGGCACGTCTTCATGCATTTCGCTGCGTGCATTAACCGTTACGTCATCTGCGGCAACGGCAAATCCATCAGGGTACTCGCCAGCCCAGAAATTTGATACATAGACACTGTCATCCTGCTGGGTGGCTGCAGGCGTTATTATGTCTGTTGTTTCTGCGGCGGGTTCGCTTTCCTGACGTAAGTCCAATGGTGTTTCGATGCTTTCTGAGCAGGCGGCTAGGGCCAACAGGCTGATTGCTGTGAATTGAATGAATGGATGTCTCATATTTTTTCTCCCCGTATTTCTGCTTAGCTGAGTCCCTTGAAAAGGTAAAATACCTTGGCAAATGGCACGATTTGATGTCGAAAGCAGAATAGACTTTAAGGGACACCTGAAATTATGACCGCTACTGTTCGTTTCGCGCCATCACCCACAGGTAAGCTGCATGTTGGCAATGTGCGCACCGCTTTAATCAATTGGCTCTTTGCCTCTGCCCAAGGGGGAAAATTTATCCTGCGGGTTGATGATACAGATACCGAGCGCTCAACCAAGGCTTATGAAGCGGGGCTGAAAGAAGATCTGACATGGCTAGGCCTTGAATGGGTTGAAACGTTTAATCAGTCTGATCGGTTTGATAAATATGATGCTGCCGCCAACAAGCTGCGCGAGATGGGCCTGCTTTATGCTTGCTTCGAAACGAGTGAAGAGCTTGACCGCAAACGCAAAATTTTGATGAAGTCCGGGCGTCCACCGGTCTATGAC
>CAYUFN010000178.1:2820-4378 GCA_964443965.1 uncultured Hyphomonas sp.
GTCTATGACCGTGCGGCACTTAACCTAACAGATGATGACAAGGCCGGGCTCGAGGCCGAAGGGCGCGCACCGCATTGGCGGTTCAAACTGTCCGGTGGGCGGGTCGAATGGACCGATCTTGTGCGCGGGCCCCAAAGCATTGATACGTCCAGCCTGTCTGATCCAATTTTGATCCGTGGCGATGGGTCATATCTCTACACGCTGCCGAGCGTGGTGGACGATATTGATGCGAAGATTACACATGTTGTGCGCGGGGAAGACCATGTGACCAACTCCGGCGCGCAGATCGAAATCTTCCGCGCCCTTGGCGGCACAGCGCCCGCCATGGCGCATACGCCACTTCTTATTGGGGCTGATGGCGCAGCGCTCTCAAAACGCATAGGTTCCCTCTCTATGGACATTCTCAGGGCAGATGGGATCGACCCGATGGCGATCTGCTCTCTGCTGGCAAAAATTGGCACAAGCGATAATGTTGAAGCGCGAGAGAGCCTGTCAGCGCTGGCTGGCGAATTTTCCTTTGACAAAATTGGTCGCGCACCTGCCCGCTTTGACGAGAAAGAGCTGGAAGGACTAAATGCCCAGCTCTTGCGAGAGAAGCCGTTTGCGGCGGTGCGTGATGATTTGGCCGCGATTGACAGCCGTGCGGTGGCAGATGAGCGCTTTTGGGAAACGGTGAAAGCCAATTGCGACAAGCTGGCGGATGTGGCGGGCTGGGCCGAGGTCGTCTATGGCGAGGTCACGCCAGACATTGCCGAAGAGGATGCGGACTTCATCAAGCAAGCCGCCGCGCTTCTGCCGGATACCGAGTTTGGCGAAGGTGCGTGGCGCGAATGGACAAGTGTTCTAAAAGAAAAAACCGGACGCAAAGGCAAGGGCCTCTTCATGCCCCTGCGCAAGGCACTCACCGGACGCGGCTATGGTCCGGATATGGGGGTGATTTTGGCGCTTATGGGCCGTGAGCGGGCGAAAAGACGTTTAGGATAAAGGGTTCAGGCCAAATTTTTTAATTAAAAGCGCTGTTATAATAGCTATCGCAACAGCGCTAAATATTTTCCATGTTTCCATGCCCAAGAAAGCTAATATTGGACAGGTTTTCTCGGAAGTGTTTGGCTTATTGTTTTCACCGACAGAATCACTAGAAATATTTTTTAATGTTTCTTTCTGGGCGCTATGCGGTGTCATGGAAAATTTACCGCCTGTGCTAATGGCGGATTCCCAATTTCCTTCAATGCTATTGCTAGGTTGAAGGGCACCTCTAACCCGTATATTTCCTAATTGGGTATTGGGATCTGAAGCTGTTGGGCTGCCAACTAAGTTTAGCATGATCCCATCAAATTGACCTGCCACTTTGTATACGTTTAATCCATAGGTCGGATCATTGATCCGCAACAACCCGCTTAGTTTACCTTCTTTTGTGCAGTTTATTTGTAGAAAGAAATCACCGGAATTAGTTCCAGAAATTTCACCTGACCATTCTTCCGCTAGCTTTAGATCCATCTCGTTCTTACCCCAACCTCACAATATTATCCCTCAGCGCCTGTACCGCTATTTCCGGCGT
>CAYUFN010000179.1:0-3170 GCA_964443965.1 uncultured Hyphomonas sp.
GTGCTAAGTCGCGCGCAATGTTGGGTTTGGGCTCTTAATTACGGAGCCCGGGCAGACTTTTCATGTTTTTGGGTCTAATGACCCCTTGAGAGACGGATATATAAGCCTTGGCACAAACCTCGTCCCTGACCAGTGAAGCCGCGCGCCGCTACGCTAAAGCCTTGTTTGATATGGCAAAAGATAGCGATACGCTCGCTGAGATCCACCAGAGCTTTGCTGGCTTTGCAGATGCGATCTCGCAAAGCCCAGATTTGTCCCACCTGATCGGTTCCCCGCTTTTTTCCCGTGAAGATAAAGCTGCCGCGCTCAAAGCGCTTGCTCAGAAAGGCGGTTTATCAGATCTTTTGACACGTTTTCTTGGTGTCATCGCCACAAATGGCCGCGCAGCTGATATTCCGGCAACACAAGCAGCTTTTGATGCGCTTTACGCCAAAGAGCGCGGCGTCCAGCGCGCTGTGGCCCGCACTGCCAAACCTATGGATGAGGCGCAGCGTGCGCGCATTGAAACGATTATCACCAAAGCTGTTGGTGGCGACGTAGAACTAACAACCGAGGTTGATGAAGACCTTGTCGGCGGCATTCAGCTGCGTATTGGATCAACACTGATCGATGCGAGCCTGAAGGCCAAACTTGAACGATTGAACACTGCCATGAAGGGAGCTTAACGCTCATGGATATCAGAGCTGCGGAAATTTCCGACATCCTGAAAAACCAGATCGAGAATTTTGGAGTCGAGGCGGAAGTCTCTGACGTTGGCCAGGTTCTCTCTGTCGGCGATGGTATCGCCCGTGTTTATGGCCTCGATAATGTCGAAGCCGGTGAAATGGTCGAATTTGACGGCGGCATCAAAGGGATGGCGCTTAACCTTGAAACGGACAATGTTGGGGTTGTTATCTTTGGTGATGACCGTGGCATCAAAGAGGGGGACAATGTTAAGCGCCTCTCAGAGATTGTGTCTGCGCCGGTTGGCATGGGGCTGCTCGGTCGTGTTGTTGATCCGCTGGGCGAGCCAATTGATGGCAAGGGCCCGCTTTCAAATGTTGCTGAGCGTAATCGTGTCGATGTGAAGGCGCCGGGCATTCTTCCGCGTAAATCTGTGCATGAGCCGATGATGACAGGTGTCAAGGCGATTGACGGCATGATCCCGGTTGGCCGCGGCCAGCGCGAACTTGTTATTGGTGACCGCCAGACAGGTAAAACCGCAATCTGTATTGATACGATTTTGAACCAGAAGGCGACCAATGATGCCGCCAAGGATGACAGCGATAAGCTGTTCTGCGTCTATGTTGCGATCGGGCAGAAGCGCTCAACAGTTGCGCAGGTTGTAAAAACGCTCGAAGAGCGCGGCGCGATGGATTATACCGTTGTCGTTTCCGCGACAGCTTCTGAGCCTGCACCACTGCAGTATCTTGCACCATTTACAGGCTGTACAATCGGTGAGTGGTTCCGTGATAATGGCAAGCACGCTCTGATCATTTATGATGACCTTTCCAAGCAGGCCGTGGCCTATCGCCAGATGTCGCTCCTTCTGCGTCGCCCGCCGGGCCGGGAAGCCTATCCAGGTGACGTGTTCTACCTGCACTCACGTTTGCTCGAACGGGCGGCGAAACTGAACGAAGATCACGGCTCTGGTTCGTTGACGGCGCTGCCGATCATTGAAACGCAGGCTAATGACGTGTCTGCCTACATCCCAACCAACGTCATTTCGATTACCGATGGCCAGATCTTCCTTGAAACAGATCTATTCTATCAGGGCATTCGTCCTGCGGTGAATGTGGGTCTGTCTGTCTCCCGTGTGGGGTCAGCTGCGCAAACGAAGGCGATGAAGAAAGTCGCTGGCTCAATGAAGGGGGAATTGGCGCAATACCGCGAAATGGCGGCCTTTGCGAAATTCGGCTCCGATCTTGATGCGGCCACGCAAAAACTGCTCAATCGCGGCGCTCGCCTGACAGAGCTCTTGAAGCAGCCGCAATTTTCTCCGCTGCAAATGGAAGAGCAGGTTGTTGTCATTTATGCTGGTACACGCGGTTACCTTGATGGTGTAGAACTATCAGCCGTGACCCGTTACGAGCGTGAGCTTCTGGCCCGTCTTCGCGGCTCTGAAGAAGGCCTGCTAACGAAAATCCGTGAGGAAAAAGCGCTGACTGAAGATATTGAGGCTGGCATTAAAGCCGTGCTTGATGATTTCACAGGCAAGTTTGCTTAACGCCAAGGCTAACGAAAGGACCTTTAGCTTATGCCCAGCTTGAAGGAACTGAAAAACCGGATCGCCAGCGTGAAGTCCACGCAGAAGATCACTAAGGCCAAGCAAATGGTGGCAGCTGCGAAACTGCGCCGCGCGCAAGAAGCGGCCGAAGCGTCTCGCCCGTATGCGGAGCGCTTGGCGGCTGTCGTTGCTAATTTAACAGGGGCAATGGGTGAAGGGGCAGGTGGCCCGAAACTCTTGTCAGGAACTGGTGCTGATCAAACACACCTGGTGATCGTTATGACCGCCGAGCGGGGGCTTTGCGGTGGCTTTAACACCAATACGGTCAAACTTGCCCGCCAGACGATCGACGAGCTGCGTGCCGCTGGCAAGACCGTTAAAATAGTAACTGTCGGCAAGAAGGGCCGTGAGCAGCTCGGCTCCCAATACGGCGATTTATTCGTTGATCATGTTGATACATCTGAGGCTAAAAACCCTTCCGCTCAGTCTGCGCTTGCCATTGGGTTTGGTAAGGATGTGACAGCGCGGTTCAACGCCGATGAATTTGATGTGTGTACGCTCGTCTATTCACGCTTTAAAAATGTGCTTAGCCAGATTCCGACAGCGCAACAACTGATCCCGGCATCACCGCCTGAAGGCATTGAGACGATCGACCTTGAAGGCGCGATCTATCAGTATGAGCCATCCGAGACGGAAATTCTGGAAACATTGCTCCCGCGCTATCTCAACACGCAGCTTCTGTCTGCCATGCTTGAGAGCGCCGCTGGCGAACAGGCCGCTTCAATGACGGCGATGGACAATGCAACGCGTAATGCAGGTGATATTATCTCAGCTGTCACGCTGCAATATAACCGCGCCCGTCAGGCCCAAATCACCAAAGAGCTGATCGAGATCATCTCCGGTGCGGAGGCGCTGTAACTCTTATGCTTCGCGGTTTATCTCTTCTTCTCGTATCTTGCTTAGC
>CAYUFN010000179.1:3180-4330 GCA_964443965.1 uncultured Hyphomonas sp.
ACTGTAACAGCTGAAGTGCAACTTGAAGAGGGGACTGTCGTGGCGGCTGATTTTGAAGGGCTTTGCCGGATAATCAAAGGCGAGCATATTGATGCGCCAGCCAGCGGAAATCGCTCGACCTCCAGCTCAAACGGCACAACAATTACTGTCATTGGCAGCACGTCCCAGTCTCTTTCCAGCGTGAATGGTAAAGCAGTGGTCGCCGTTAGCGGCGCGGCAATGTTGCATCTGACATTTCCAAATGGCGAGATTGCTTCTGTCGAAACAAGCGCTGATGCTGACCGTATTGAAGTTGCTATAGATGGCCCCGATGCCATTAGCTGCAAGCGCGCGGTTTAGAGGCAAGACATGGCTTACTGGATCTACGAAAATTTTGGCTCAAAACGCGCCCGCATCCACACTGGCGAATGTCGCTATTGTAATGACGGCGCAGGCGTTGGCGGCAATCCTGATAATGGCGATGATAAATGGCACGGCCCGTTCAATGCATTTGCGCAAGCTGAAACGGCAGCCAACAAGCTCGGCCAAAAAGACACGCGCCCTTGCGGTGTTTGCAAACCAGCAACGTCACAAACAGCCCCAGCGGCTGAACCAGTTGCGGACATACAATCCGCTCCGGCTCCCACAGCCGCCCCACAGAATAATTCCCAGACGAAGACAGCAAGCGCACCTGCGCCTGCTGCCAAAAAATCCGCTCCCAAGGAGATTTATAAGATGAGCAATTCTGCAAATGCCACAGGCGCGATCAGCCAGGTGATTGGTGCTGTCGTTGACGTTCAGTTTGACGGCAAGCTGCCTGATATTCTGAACGCGCTGGAAACTGACAATAATGGCAACCGCCTTATTCTGGAAGTGGCCCAACACCTTGGTGAGAACACTGTTCGCACCATCGCGATGGATTCCACGGAGGGACTCGTGCGCGGCCAGAAAGTGGCTGATCTTGGTGAACCAATCATGGTGCCCGTGGGCCCAGAAACGCTTGGCCGCATCATGAACGTGATCGGTGACCCGATTGATGAGCGCGGCCCTGTTGAAACGTCGGTAAAAATGCCGATCCACGCACCTGCGCCAGCATTCGTGGACCAGTCAACCGAATCCGAAATTCTCGTCACCGGTATTAAAGTGATCGATTTGCTCTGCCCATATGCAA
>CAYUFN010000180.1:0-4258 GCA_964443965.1 uncultured Hyphomonas sp.
GACACAACACACGCCGCACCAGAACAAATTCTCGCTACCACTGAGCCAGTCCGGTTACCAATTAAACTTATTATCTCGGGCGTAAATCGGGGCAAATACAACCTACAAGAGACACACGCGTCTCTGATTTGGCGCGTCAGCCATAATGGGCTCTCGAAGTATACAGCGCGCTTTACTGACTTTGATGCGCAGTTTAGCCTTGATGCAGAACAGCCCAGCGCCGCCAGTTTAACGGCAAGTATCAATCCCTTGTCGGTGCGAACCGATCATCCATCAGGCCCGGATTGGGATCAAACGTTGCGTATGGACGAAAAATGGTTCAACGCAGACCGCTTCGCCCAGATCACATATGTCTCCTCCAACATCGAACTTACGGGCGAAAGGTCCGGCATTGTAAACGGGGAATTGACTCTTTTAGGTGTAACGCAGCAGGTCCCCCTTGCGATTAACTTTAATGGTGTGCGCAACTTTGCATGGTTTGGTGAACGAGACGTAATTGGCTTTTCAGCCACAGCCACACTAAAACGCTCGGATTTTGGGATGACAGCATTACTTCCAAACATCGGAGATGAGGTGACAATTACAATTGAAGCTGAGTTTTTGGAAGCTGAGTAAATATGACCATAGATGCTCCTTCGCGTAGATATTCCGCTGTCGCCATTACGCTGCATTGGATGATCGCCGCAATGCTGGGCGCCATGATCGCACTTGGGAAAAACATGTATGGCAGCAATGGGCGGCCAGTTGAGTGGATGTTCCAACTTCATAAATCAATTGGTATTACGATACTTGTTTTGATGATTGCCCGCCTTATCTGGCGTGCCAAAAACAAACCGCCTTCCCTGCCCGCTGATATGAAGCCGCTTGAAAAAACAGCCTCTCATTGGGTCCATATTGGCCTATACCTGCTTTGCTTTGCACTGCCCCTTTCCGGGTGGCTTATGGTCTCTGTCTCGCCATTCAGTATTGCAACAGTACTCTATGGGTTGATCTCATGGCCACATATTATTGGTTTGGCCGAATTATCGTTTGAAATGCGCCAAGCAATATATCCAACCTTTGCAGAAGTTCACGAACTCTTGTCGTGGGCTTTAATTGCTTTGTTTGGGCTCCACCTAGTAGGAGCTATTAAACATGAAATTATTGATGAAGAAGGCGTCTTAAAACGAATGATACCTGGATTGTTTGGAAAAACTACGCCTCCACGGGCACCCGCTAAAGGTGCATTGACTGCATTTGGGAGTGCGCTCGCCTTTTTTGGTCTTATCACAGCAGGCCCGGTCATTGCACAGTCCTCACAAAGCAACCCGCCAGCTATCAAGAGCACAACACAGGACGCAAACTGGGCCGTTGACGCCTCAGCCTCTGAAATCCGGTTTTCCGGTACGCATGACGGCAATAAGTTTACAGGCGTCTTCGAAAGCTGGTCTGCCAGCATTCATTGGAATGAGAACACACTTGAGACAAATAATGTCGAAGTCACCATTGAGACCGGCAGCGCCCTGACTGGTAATCCACTTTATGACAACACGATTGACGCGGCCGAGTGGTTCAACACAGGTACATTCCCTTCTGCCACAATCGTCCTTTCCAACTTCCAAACCACGTCAGATAGCTATACAGGCCAAGCCTCAATTACCCTTAAAGACACTACGGCAATTGTTCCATTCGCCTTCTCGCTTACAATTGAGGGGAACGAGGCTACGATGATGGGCACAACGAGCCTCTCGCGTGAAACGTTTGACCTTGGACAAGACAGCGACTCAGGCGGAGATTGGGTCAGCCTCGATATTGATGTTGCCGTCGCTGTGAAAGCCTCGCGTATCACGGGTTAACCTGCTAAAGCGCTGGCATGACTGCGCCAATCCTGCCACCAACCGATGCTAATATAACTATTGCTGTAGAGATTCTGCATGCAGGTGGGCTTGTCGCCATGCCGACTGAAACCGTTTATGGGCTGGCCTGTGATGCGGCCAACCCTGAGGCCGTTGCAAAGCTTTATGCTGCCAAAGGTCGCCCCAGCTTTAATCCACTCATTGCTCATGTGCTTGATCTCGCGACTGCTTCCAAAATTGGGCATATGTCCCACACTGCTCTGAAACTTGCCGCACGTGGTTGGCCTGGCCCGCTAACGCTTGTCTTGCCGCTTCTGGATGCAGGTAAGGTCTGCGATCTTGCACGGGCGGGCCTAAAAAGTATTGCGGTGCGCCAAACCGCTCACCCAGTTGCACAGCAGCTTCTGAACAGATTTACGCAACCGCTTGTTGCTCCATCAGCCAACCCATCCGGCAAAATTAGCCCAACCACCGCCGATCATGTAGCAGCTGATATGGGAGACAAAATAGACCTTATCCTCGATGGCGGTCCTTGCGCGGTTGGCGTTGAATCGACTATTATTTCCTGCTTGACAGAGCCTCCCACACTCCTCCGACCAGGGGCTTTTGTAGCTGCCTCCTATGCAGCCACTACTCAGGATGAAGCCCAGCCATTGGCACCCGGAGCCCTCTCGCGTCACTATGCACCAAACGCAACGCTACGCCTGAATGCCTTAAGCCCCGTTGAGGGCGACGCCTATTTGGCATTCGGGCCTTTTGAAGCATACCCTGATCAATTACACATGAATCTCTCGACGACAGGAAACCTGACCGAAGCTGCTGCTAATATGTTTGCCATGTTGCGCGCGCTAGATACGGTTGCAACACGTATCGCTGTTGCGCCTATCCCGAGGGTCGGTCTTGGTCTTGCGATTAATGATCGATTGGCACGCGCGGCAAAACGAGACTAGACTTCAATTATGAGCACACTACCCCCGCAGTTCCTAACCGTCGCCAAATCACTGCTTGGCCCTTCAGGCTGGAGCGAGGAAGCAGATGTGCTCGCACAATATGCCAGCCCCTGGCGGGGCACGTATCAGGGACACACACCTTTTCTGGCAAAACCAGCCAGTACCGAAGAAACCGCTGCGCTCATAAAACTTTGTGCCGTACACAGCGTCTCGCTCACCCCGCAAGGGGGTAATACAGGACTAGTCGATGGCGGCACACCGCATGGCGAAATATGTATCTCCATGACTCGCATGAAAACAATTCGGGACATTGATCCACTTAATAACTCACTCACGATTGAGGCTGGCGCACCATTGATTATGGCACAAGAGGCTGCAGCGCGAACCAATCGCCTGTTTCCTCTCTCCCTGGGGTCTGAGGGCACAGCAACCATTGGCGGGCTTATCTCAACCAATGCAGGGGGCGTGGCTGTTCTACGCTATGGGATGATGCGTGATTTAATATTGGGCTTGGAGGTCGTCCTTCCTTCAGGGGAGATATGGAATGGTTTATCAGGCTTGCGAAAGAACAACACCGGATACGATCTTAAGCACCTTTTCGCCGGGTCTGAAGGCACGCTTGGCATCATTACTGCGGCAACCTTAAAGCTCTTCCCTTCTGTGCAGACGGCAACCGCATGGATTACCTGCCGAACGCCGCATGATATTATTACCCTCCTCGCGCATGTACGCAGCCTGGCCGGCGACTCAGTTACAAGCTTCGAAATTATTCCAGCCAACGCCATTGAAATGGTGCGCGCAGATCACACTAATATACGAGACCCGTCTCCATCTGATAGCCCGTGGCGTGTCCTTTGCGAAATCTCAATGCCAACAACAGAGATGGCTGAAATCGTTATGGAGCAAGCTTTAGTTGGTGCAATTGAAAACGATCTGGCAAGCGATGTAAAGATTGCCACAAGTGGTCAACAGGCTGCCAGTTTCTGGAAGATCAGAGAGACCATTCCTCTCTCAAAACGCGCCTATGGTACGGCGATCAATCACGATATTTCCGTCCCCGTGTCTGCCATACCTGCCTTTTTAGAAGACTGCGCGAAGGCCGTAACTGCAATTACGCCGCATGCTGAAATCGTCGCATTCGGACATGTCGGTGACGGTAATCTGCATTATTCAGCTTGCGAGCCTGCCGATGCAAAAGATCCTGTGCTTGCAAGTCTCTCTGTGCAAATTACGCAGGCTGTGCACGAGACTGTTAATGCCCATCAGGGCTCAATTTCGGCTGAACATGGCGTTGGGCGATTAAAAAGAGACGAACTCACAGCGCGGCGTGAGCCGGCAGCTAACCAAACCATGGCCGCAATAAAGCGCGCGATTGATCCGCAAAATATTATGAACCCGGGTCGTGTTATTAAAACAAACCTTTAATGCATTGCGGGTATGCTAAGTCTTCACTTCAGAACCAATGTATTATAG
>CAYUFN010000181.1:0-4208 GCA_964443965.1 uncultured Hyphomonas sp.
AGCTTGAGAGAAGAAAGAGCAATATAACGCGCAGGAGAAGGTGTGGGATAAGTTTTATTGAGAGTGTTAAAAAGCTTTCGCCAAAAATATCCGGAAATCGACATCGGAAGAGGCATTGGTTAGCCCTAGCAGTGTGCTCGCTTCAACTGACCAGCCCTGTCCAAGCTTGGCAGAAATAGCCGGTCCGACACTGTGCACCTGATCACGAAAATCAGGAAAATCAGCTGTCGAACCGTAGAAATTGAACACCTGGACTTGCAGGTTCAGTGCGGGGTTGACCTTGTAACGCAAGCTGGAACGAGTTTGCAGGAATAGCCCGTCATTGCGATCATCTCCAAATTGTACTTGTGCGAGAGCCACACCACGCCACACCCAGCGATCGCCCAGTGGTACATCAGTGGTCGAGTTAAAGCTGACAAGATTGGGGCCGATATCATCATTAATAAGCAGATCGACGCGTATGGCTGAGTCAATGCCGTGGCGATCATCTTCAAGAAACTGGTATTGGGCTTCAAATTGCACCAGATCGAAATCAAACCCGCTGACATTTGTATCTGCTCCCTGAACCACGGCGCGCAGACGGAGATTATCTGTCACAGATTGCTGATAGTGCAGACGACTTGTGATCCGGTCCGGGCGTCCGTCTGAAGGAGGGGCGAAGGCCGTGCGGAATTCGAGCGCCTTGCTGCCGGGGGTCACTTCGGGGCCAAATACGCCGCCGACATTCTGGGCGATAGCTGATGTTGTGGGGAGCAAGCTGGTCAATAGAAGAGCAAACAATAAACGTCCAAAGTGATAAAAATAAGCACGTATCATGTTTTCACCTTTCGTCTGTAGTCTTGGTAGCAAGATGGTGGGGGGGGGTTCAAGCGCTTTACCGCACACAAAATTTAAACAAGCTGCTTGTCAGATTGGCAACAGACTTGCACTCAATAGCTATATGTATTTACCGCTGATCCACCATCGCGATTATGATGCTGCCACCGTTAGTGATGCGCACCGCTTTCCCATGCGCAAGTATACATTGGTGGCTGATCTGTTGCGGGGCCAAGGGCGCACCCTGATTGAGCCGGAGCTTGCACGCCCCGAAGCGCTCGAGCGTGTGCATGCGCCAGATTATGTGAGCCGTGTGTTAACCTCTGCGCTGAACAGGCAGGAAGCGCGAAAGATTGGCTTCGAGATGACACCGGCCATTGCCAGGCGCGCTTGCGCAGCTGTTGGCGGGACGCTGTATGCGGCTAAGTTTGCGATGGCTGCGGGGGCGGCGGTGAATCTGGCGGGGGGAAGTCATCATGCCCAAGCGGCCTCTGGCGCTGGGTTTTGCGTGTTTAACGATGTGGCTGTTGCTGCAGAAACTATGCTGGGCAGCGCAGGGGTAAACCGTATCCTTGTGATTGACTTGGATGTTCATCAGGGGGATGGAACAGCACGCATCTTTGCCGGGCGCGAGGATGTGTTTACATTATCGGTCCATTGCGCTGATAACTGGCCGACCGAGAAGCCACCGTCCGATCTTGATGTTGCCTTGCCACAAGGTACGCCGGATGCAATTTACCTCCCCACCTTGCGGCAAGTATTGGAACAGGCTTTCACCCTGGCCGAACCGGATTTCGTTTTTTATAATGCGGGTGTTGATCCTCATATAGATGATCGACTGGGTAAACTTGCGCTCAGTGATGGTGGCTTGTTGGCGCGTGACACAATGGTCGCTGAAACCTGCATGGCGCGGCAGGTGCCTGTTTGCGGCGTGCTGGGGGGAGGATATGCGAAAGACCCGATGCAGGTTGCAAAGCGGCACTTGCTTCTGGTCGAGGCGCTCAATAAAATAGTCGTCTCGGACAATTAGAGGGATGCTGATGAGCAGGGCTGGAGCTGGCAATTATTTACGCCATGTAGACGGCCTGCGCGGTATATCTGTGCTGCTGGTCGTACTCTATCATGCTTGGCCTGAAGCCGTGCCCGGCGGATTTATTGGCGTGGATGTGTTCTTCGTTATTTCTGGCTTCTTGATTACGCGGCTTTTACTGGCAGAGCATGCGGCAGGGACATTTGGTTATAAAGGATTTTTATTGCGTCGTGTGCGGCGGTTATGGCCAAGTTTCGTGCTGGTTATGGCATTCACACTTTTGCTTGGCTGGATACTCTTAGATGCAGAGGCCTTGGCCGATTTGGGGCGAACGACACTTGGTGCCATTGGCATGAGTGCGAATTGGTATTTTGCGCTAACAACGGATTACTTCGATAACGGGCTAGAGCATAATCTGCTGCTTCACAGCTGGTCGCTTGCGGTTGAGGAGCAATTCTATCTTGTCTATCCGCTTCTTTTGGTCTGGTTTACTAGATTTAGAAAAGGTGTCCTGAATTTACTTGGTGTGCTTTGGGTGCTCTCTTTTGTTGGCGTTCTTTTTACGGGGGGAAGAAGCGAGGCTTTCTTTGTTACGCATTTGCGTGTCTGGGAACTCGTCAGCGGTGCTTTGCTATGGTGTGCTTATGAGCATGGTCTGACCAGTAAAGTTTCAGAAACGACAGGACGCTGGTTTGGGTGGCTTGGCCTGCTGATTTTGATACTATTGGCGCTTATGATGCCGCGTATGGTTTGGTGGCCGAGTGCGCTTTCGCTGTTACCGATTGGGGCGGCTGTGCTGTGTCTGGTTTTTCCCGTTCGTGGATTGGAAGTGCGTTGGTTGGTTGGGGTTGGGCTGATCTCATACGCGCTTTATCTGTGGCATTGGCCGCTCTTAAAAGGGGTGGAAATTTTATGGCCAGGGCCGCCGGACGGGATTTTGGCGCTGGTGATTCTGCTGGCGGTTGGTCTTGCCTGGCTGGCCTGGCGCTATGTTGAAGCGCCTATCCGACGTGGGCAAAGGCTTGAAAGTTCTACTGCTTTATTGGCTGTGGTAGGGATCAGCTCAGTTGTTCTGGCAACACTTGGTTGGCAGTATCACACCAAGGGTGGATTTCCTGATCGGTTTTCCAGCGATATCGCTGCGATCGCGGCAACAGATTATGATGCGCGTGCCAACAAGCTAGAGTGCAAAGATGGCCTGAACGCTTTGGCAGATTTGTTTGAGATATCTGCTGAGCCATATGCGCTTGGGGCTGCGGATGAACGGGTAATGATTTGTGTATCCAAGGCTTATGACTCAGCTGCTGCAACTGTTCTTTATGTTGGGGATAGTCATTTGACTGCGATCCGCACAGAACTTGCGCTGCGGGCGGAAGAAAATGCTACGCGGGTAATATTTGCCACATTACCTGCATGCCCCCCTATAATGGGTATGGTTTGGGACAAAAAGGGCGCTAATAGAGCCAAACGTTGCCAGCGGTTAAACAGATTGGTTTTAGACGTGATAAAGACCGGACGCATAGCCCAAACGGTGCTTGTGGCGCATTGGGATATTTATGGTGGCGAAACACACACACAGCATCCTGATTTTGAACGGTATTTCTCGACATTTGTGACATCTGTTGCAGACCAGACTGAGCTGCATATTATGCTGGATGTGCCGACGCATGTGTTTGATGTGCCCGCAACGCTCGCCAGAGCTATAAGGTTGCCTTGGTTGCGCGCGCCAGAATGGTCGACACGTGCAGAACATGAAAAAGTTCGCGCACCCTATCTTAAAATCATGCAGGCGGCTGAAAAACGCGGCGAGTTAACATTGCATGACCCTGTGCCGGTAATGTGTCCGGAAATTGTTTGCCTGGTGCAGACTGTGGACGGTGTGCTTTATGCTGATGGCAGTCACATCTCGCAAGTGGGGGCTAAGTTTGTGCGGGATGCCTTGCCTAATTTGCCCTAGCAGGGCGATAGAAAGCTAAAGAAAACGAGCGTTTTCCTTATCTTTGTGACAAAGCAGCCTTGCTGCGTGATAGCGACTCCTATGAGTGTCTGTTTATGGCTGACTCTCTTGATCCTGATCTTAAGACTGCGCGCGAACTGCTGCACCGTGTTTATGGCTATGACGCTTTTCGCGGGGCACAAGAGGCTGTGATTCGTGACGTGCTGGCCGGACGTGACGGCTTGGCTGTTTTGCCAACGGGCGGGGGAAAGTCGCTGTGTTACCAGATACCGGCTATCCTGCGAGAGGGCGTTGGGTTGGTTATTTCGCCGCTGATTGCCCTTATGGCCGATCAGGTTGATGCTTTAAGGGAACTGGGTGTGCGGGCCGAGCGTCTGGATTCCAGCCTCTCCTTTGAGGATAAGC
>CAYUFN010000182.1:0-4187 GCA_964443965.1 uncultured Hyphomonas sp.
AAACCTGTTCTCGAACTACGCAATATTGTGCGTACTTATACATCCGGTGCGGGCGAGCTGGAGGTGCTTAGAGGAACAAACCTCACGCTGAACGCTGGTGAGCTTGTTGGACTGGTTGGTCCTTCTGGCTCTGGGAAGTCGACCTTACTGCACGCGGCGGGATTACTCGAGAAGCCAAATTCTGGCGAGGTTTTGCTGGAGGGTGAGAGCTGTACCGGGTTATCTGATAGCGGGTTAACGGCGATGCGTCGGAACAAGCTTGGGTTTATCTATCAGTTTCATCATTTGCTGCCGGAGTTTAGTGCTGAAGATAATATTGCCATGCCACTGATGATTGCAGGTAAGAGCCGCAAAGCGGCGCGGGTAAAGGCGCAAAACTTATTGACTGAGATGGGGCTGGAGAAACGCGGACACCATCAACCGGGCCAATTATCTGGTGGAGAGCAGCAGCGCGTGGCGATTGCACGGGCGCTGGCAAATGATCCACGTTTGATAATTGCAGACGAGCCGACCGGCAATCTAGACCCGGCAACGACGGAGCGGGTGTTTGGTACGCTTATCAATATGGTTCGCGATGAAGGCGCAGCTGTGTTAGTGGCGACGCATAATATGTCGCTAACCCAACATATGGACCGTGTTGTGACCCTTAAAGAGGGGAAGCTTGTGGATTACACAGGCTGAGCCCTTCGAACTTGTGCGCTTAACTGGCATACTCTCTAAATTCAAGGAGAGGCATTTTGAGCGAATCACCCTTCATACATTTGGCTGTAAGATCGAGCTTTTCACTGCTGGAAAGTATGATCACGACCAAGGCGTTGACGGCATGGGCTGTTGAGCAAAATATGCCAGCGGTCGCCATAACGGACCGAAACAATATGTTTGGTGCGCTGGAAATGTCCGAAGCTCTCTCAGGAGCAGGCGTGCAGCCGATTATGGCGTGCTGCTTTGACGTGATTGAAGACGTGCTGCGCGGGGAAACTTCGCGCGTCAGCCTCTATGCTCAAAATGAGGTTGGCTATGGGCGGCTGATGTGGTTGTCTTCTCAGGCTTATCTGGAGTCTGATGACGGGACGCCGCGGCTGAAAAGACAACACTTGCTTGAAAAGACCGACGGTTTGATATTGCTGACTGGCGGGCATGAAGGGCGTATTGGCCAGCTTTGTGTGAAAGGTAAGTTTGATCAGGCTGGTGACGTGCTTGCAGAGCTTGCGGACGCTTATCCGGGGCGTTGCTATGTTGAGTTGATGCGGCATGGCGGAACAGATGAGATAGCTGCTGAGCCGGGCATGATTGCGCTTGCCTATGCGCAAGACATGCCCATTGTTGCGACCCACGATGCACGCTTTATGAAACCATCTGATGCTGAGCCGCACGATGCAATGATGTGTATTTCCAACGGCGAGTATCTGGGGCAGGAGGACCGCCAGCAGGTTGAACCCTCGCAATATTTAAAAACAGCTGATGAGATGCGCGAGTTGTTTGCAGATTTGCCAGAAGCTATTGAGATGACCGCCGAGATTGCCCGGCGCTGCGCAGTGAAATCTGAAATGCGCAAGCCAATCTTACCTAATTTTTCTGGCAAGGGTGGGCAAGGTGAAGTGGACGAACTGCGCCGACAAGCCGAAGAGGGGTTAAAGTTTCGCCTTGATGAAGCAGATAAGCTGTATGCTGATATTGAAACCTATAATGAGCGTTTGGATTATGAGCTGGGCATTATCGAGCGCATGGGGTTTCCTGGCTATTTTCTGATCGTTTCGGACTTTATCAAATGGGCGAAAGAACAAGGCATTCCAGTTGGGCCGGGGCGTGGATCTGGTGCGGGGTCTTTGGTGGCGTGGTCGCTTTTGATTACCGATTTGGATCCGTTGCGGTTTGACTTGCTGTTTGAGCGCTTCTTGAATCCTGAGCGTGTCTCCATGCCTGACTTTGATGTTGATTTCTGTCAGGAAAGGCGCGGCGAAGTGATCCGCTATGTGCGGGATAAATATGGTGCTGATGCTGTCGCCATGATTATTACTTTCGGGACATTGCAAGCCAAGGCGGTGGTACGCGATGTTGGCCGCGTTATGCAGATGCAGTATTTTCAAGTTGATCGGCTGTCCAAATTGATCCCGTTTAACCCTGCTAACCCTCCAAAGCTTGCCGATGCGATTCTTGATGAACCTAAGTTTGAGGAAGAAAAGGAAAAAGACCCCCGTGTTGGAGAACTGCTCAAGACGGCTCTCTCTCTAGAGGGTATGTACCGTAATGCCGGCACGCATGCGGCGGGTGTGGTGATTGGAGATCGCCCGCTAACCGAACTTGTTCCACTCTTCTTTGATCCGCGGTCTGATCTTCCTGCCAGTCAGTTCAATATGAAATGGGCGGAAAACGCAGGGCTTGTAAAGTTTGACTTTCTGGGTCTGAAAACGTTGACGGTGATAGATAAGGCGTTGAAATTTATTCGCCGCGATGGGCGCGATGTTTGTCCTAAATGGCGCAGTATGGATGATGAAGCCACCTACGAGTTGATGGCGTCCGGTGAGACTCTGGGCGTATTTCAGCTTGAGGGGCAAGGTATGCGCGATACGCTCAAACGCGTAAAGCCTGGCAATATTGAAGACGTGATCGCGATTATTTCACTGTATCGACCGGGGCCGATGGATAATATTCCTGTCTTTTGCGATGGTAAGGATGACCCGAACAAAATCCGTTATCAGCATCCTGATTTGAAACCTATTCTTGAAGCAACTTACGGTGTTCCCGTTTATCAGGAACAGGTGATGCGGATGGCGCAGGAATTGGCCGGGTATTCCCTCGGTGAGGCGGACTTGCTGCGCCGTGCAATGGGTAAGAAGAAAAAAGAAGAAATGGATAAGCAGCGCGCCCGATTCGTTGAAGGCTGTGCAGCGCGCGAGAATAAGATTGAAGCACCATTAGCGAATGATATCTTTGATACAATGGCGAAGTTTGCTGGTTATGGCTTTAACAAATCGCACGCGGCGGCCTATGCGCTGATTGGCTATCACACCGGTTACCTTAAGTGCCATTTTCCAGTTGAGTTTCTGGCCGCTTCGATGAGCCTTGATTTGCACAATACTGACAAGCTGGCGGCTTTCTTTCAGGAAGCTAAGCGGCTGAAAATTCCAGTTCATCTGCCAGATATAAATTCCTCTACGGCGGACTTTGATGTGCATGATGGCGGAGTTGTTTATGCGCTTGGCGCGCTTAAAGGCGTAGGTCTTGAGGCTATGAAGCATCTCGTGGCAGAGCGCGAAAAGACGGGCCCGTTCAAGGACCTGCATGATTTGGCAGACCGGGTAGACCCAAAGCAGCTCAATAAGAAAGCATTTGAGCAACTTGCCAAGGCGGGTGGATTTGCAGCGCTGGAGCCAAAGCGCGCGCAAGCATTGGCTGCTGCCCCCATGCTGGCGGCCATGGCAGCCAGTGCAGCTGAAGATAGAGCCGGCGGGCAGGGCGGCCTTTTTGGCGATAGCGAGCCAGCGGTTAAGGCGGCGCTTCCGCAGCGCCCTGAGTGGAACCAGCAGGATTTGTTGGACGAGGAATTTAAGGCCGTTGGTTTTTACCTTTCCGGGCATCCACTTGATGATGTGCTTGAAACGGTAGATCGGTCGCGTTTGACGCTTGCCAATGAGGTTGCTGGCAAGGCGATGGACCGGATGGTGATGGAGATGATTGGCGTTGTGCGTCGCCGCGTTGAGAAACCTGCGCGTTCGGGCGGGAAGTTTGCTTTCCTGACGCTATCAGACCCCTCCGGAGAGACCGAAATAATGGTTATGCCAGAAATGCTATCAGATATGCGCGAGCGTTTGGAGCCAGGCATGTCCATTTCAGTGCGGGTTGAGGTGCGTAAGAAGGAAGACGAGATCAGATTGTCGCTGGCCCGCGTGGTGCCCCTTGAAGAAGCCAGACTAACAGTCTTGGGTCAGAAGACATTGAAGGTGCGCCTGGGTGCTGGCGCGGGACCAGATGAACTCGCCGCTGTCATGCAGGCGATTGCCAAGGCCCCCGGCGCAGAGCGTGGTGATGTTGTGCTGAACATACCACTGGGTGAGGGAAAGATTTGCCAGTTGAAACTACCTGAAATTTATCCTGTTGGCATTTCAGCGCAGCGTGCTTTGAAAAGTGCAAGCTGTGTGGAACTCGTTGAGGCCGTTTCATAGACAAGCCTAGAAATGCGATGTCTT
>CAYUFN010000183.1:0-4173 GCA_964443965.1 uncultured Hyphomonas sp.
ACTTAGCAATAGAAAAAGGTGATGACAACATGGGGTTGCTGCTACAGGCGCGACCGAATGGCGCGGGGCATTTTTGAGAGCTCTCTGAAAATGCAAAATTTGCGCTTACCCGATCCTCTGGCACAGGCTGCCAAGTTTGCCAGGTGCCACACATGAGCTGGTATGCGGCGTCGCGCAGATCAATCATGCGCCGCTATTTAAGGGCTAGCGATTTGCGTGCAAAAGCTGGAAGCTTAAATAGCCCGGCCAGCCTCACATAAACGAATAGGGGTCAATATCTACCGCCACACGCACCGCTGAGGGCACCTTCATCGCATCGCGCCAAGCCGCCATATAGGCTGAAAGGTTCACCATCTTGCCCGATTGAATAAGAAAGCGCCGCCTGTGCCGTCCGCGTACAACAGAGAGTGGCGGTGCAGCAGGTCCAAATACATCTACCCCCTCCCCATTGGGAGCCAGTGCGGCAATGTCATTGCAAAACGCCTCAACTTGCTCAGCAGAGGGCGCAGAAACGATTAGTGCAGCCAAGCGGCCAAAGGGCGGCATTTCGAGCATGGCGCGATTTTCCCGTTCAATCGCCAAGAACCCATCCCGGTCACCCGCCGCAAGGGCCTGCATGGCAGGGCTATCTGGCATATAAGTCTGGATGAGCGCTCGTCCTGGTTTATCAGCGCGGCCAGCCCGGCCTGCCACCTGGGAGAGGAGTTGATATGTTCGCTCGCCTGCACGCAAATCCCCACCCTTCATACCTGTATCCGCATCGACAACACCAACCAATGTGAGAGATGGAAAGTTATGCCCCTTGGCAACAATCTGTGTGCCGACGAGGACATCAATCTCGCCGCCTGCCATCCGCGCGACAATGCCACGTGTCGCCTCCCCGCCCATCGCCGTATCAGAGCTAAAAATCTCAACCTTTGCGCTCGGCAATAAGACGCGCACCTCTTCGGCAACGCGTTCCACACCGGGGCCCACGCCCATCAAACTATCTGCTGCGCCACATAAGGGGCATTTGTCAGGCTTAGCCATGGAGTAGCCCGTTACATGGCACACAAGACGGCCTGTATAACGATGCTCCGTCAGCCAGCTTTCCGTGCCGGGGCTTTTCAACCTTTCGCCGCAGGACTTGCAAATTACAAGAGGGGCATACCCACGCCGATTAAGGAATAAAAGCGTTTGCTCGCCACGCGCAATCGTCTCGCGCATGGCAGTGGCAAGCTTTGGACTGAGCCAGCTTCCGCGTTCGGGACTATCGGTCTTCAAGTCTACCAACTCAACATCTGGCAGGCGCGCGACACCGGGCCGAGCCGCCAATTTCAGCACATTATAGCGCCCGGCTTCTGCATTGGTTGCCGTTTCCAGTGCAGGTGTCGCAGAGGCGAGCACCACACTGCCACTCTCAAGCTTGGCGCGCATCACAGCAAGGTCACGGGCATGATAGATAACGCCATCACCCTGCTTGTAAGAGCCGTCATGTTCTTCATCGACGATGATAAGCGCCAGCTTCTGATACGGCAGGAATAGCGCTGAGCGCGCACCAATGACGATACGCGCCCGGCCATGTGCCGCTTCACGCCATGTGCGCCGACGCTCTTTTTGGCTCAGCCCGGAATGCCACGGTGCAGGCGGCGCGCCAAAACGATCTGTGAACCGGTCCAGCACTGCCTGCGTCAGGGCAATCTCTGGCAAAAGAACAAGGATCTGCGCTGCCGGGTCACGCTCTAGCGCCTCAGCAATGGCTTCAAAGTAAACTTCGGTTTTGCCAGATCCTGTTACCCCGTCCAGCAAAAAAGGTGCATAGGCCGCGCTGCGCACACCTGCACGCAGCTGGTCAGCGGCAGCGCTTTGTTCAGGCGTCAGATTTTTGCTTGGTAACTTACCGTTAGGGACAGGGAACGGGCGATCAATAGCCTGCCGTTCAGCCCGCAGGGCACCGGCCTTGGCAAGGCCGCCGACCACCGCATTGGAGACGCCCGCCTCAGTGGCAATCTGACTTGCCCCTGCCGGACAAAGCGCGCGGGCTGCATCCAGAGCTTTTTCGCGTGCAGGCGTTAGGCGTTCGGGCGCATCGCCTGTCAGATGATAAACCGTCTCACGCGGGCTGGGGTTCAGACCGCCTTTAGCACGCAATGCCATCGCCAGCACGGCGCCAGGCGCAGCCACCGTATAATGCGCTGTAAAGGCGATGAACTTGCGCATAGCCGGGCTCATCGGTGGTACATCATAAACATGCGCGACAGATTTTAGCGTACGCCCCTCACCCACCTCATCAGCGACCACCTCCCAGACAACGGCTGTACGCGTGGTTTTGCCGAGCGGGGCCATTACATAACTGCCTGCTTGCACCTCCATGTCTTCGGGTACGGCGTAATCAAACGGCTCAGGCAGCGCGATAGGAAAAAGAATCCGGGCAATGGGCATGGCTGTCTTGCTGGCTAAATTTTAAGCGCGGGTCAATGCAGAGCCTTTGATTACCGACAGGCCGCAGCCGCCCGGTCAATAGCGTTAGAAGACCCCGCAAGCGAGAAATGATAAGCAACCTGTGTATCGCGCGCTGAGACCGCCTCGACGCGCAATTCAGAGCCACGCTTGAGGCCGCGCACAATACGTGGGTCATCTTCATCACGCGCAAAGGCTTCATTTCCGGCGGCAAAGAGGGTCCAGCGTGAACGGCCAACCTGAGCAGATGGGGCTAAGTCCTTGCGCAGGTCATAACCGACTTTCAGACTAGGCTGCGCGCGCGCCCGACCAGATTTCCAATTGGTGACATAGAACCAGACATCGCCATGCTCGGCGCTGGAGGGAGCTTTATCGGTTGCCTCGGTTGCCGCATAGCAGACCGTGTCGCCATCGACTTGATCGGTAAACACAACCCAATCCTTGATCCGCGCCACAGCCGTCGGCGCTGCCAATGCTTCGCCAGCCAGCCCAAGGGCGGCCCCTGCCAACATTAGATTTCTGATCAAAGACATCGCTTTTAAAGACATGAACAAATCCCGCTACACTTGGTCAACGCAACCTAACCCCAAAACCTTGCCAAGAGTGTAAGGCGGAATTTGGGCAAGGGGAACTGCTGACTGATGATATTCAGCACCCTCACCCCACCTTCGGTCCGCCGGGCATGATCGGGCGGTCGCGCCATTCACCGCTGGTGCGGACGCGATCATACATCACCAGCGCGCCAGCCAAGGAGACATTTATGCAGAATTTGGTTGGGATTTTCACCACATGGTCACAGCGTTCAACCATTGCGTCTGACAGATTACCCCGCTCCGGACCAAGCACGTAGGCAGCCATACGAGGATGGCGAAATTCGGGCAGCTCAACAGCATCGTCTGTCAGCTCGATCCCCACCATTTGCAAGCCCTTGGGAAAATGCATCTGGTCATGATTGTCCCATTGATAATAAGGCAGGTTCTTGAAGGTGCGTGAGGTGTCAGACTTGTAAGCGATCTTGGTGCGGTCTTCGGCCTTGACCGAAAAGACAAAAGCGGCCCCAAACGCATTGGCGGTGCGCATTAGCGCGCCCAGATTCATCGGCTTGGAAATACCCTCCGCGCCAATTGCAAAATAACCTCGCATGCCTCAAACCTTCCCGAAAAACCGTCCAGCCGCGATAATTAGCACGATCAGGATTGGCGTCACAATGCTCACTTTGCGGGCTAGCCGAAGTTGGCGTATCTGGTCGGGGTAGGTTTGGTGAATATGATCCGTTTCAGGTGATCTGGTCTCACCATTGCCGGCTTTCACGACCGCCAGGCGGGAGTCTCTGACCGACAGGGTCTTATCTCTGGCCCGCAAAGCACGCGCAACGACCACACCAATCATCAAACGCATCTGCAAAGCCAGCGCGAAAGCAAACCCGGTCAGACCGAGCAACACCCAGAAAATGATCGTCCCGGCCATTAGCTGAAGATTTTCACCTCAAAGCGCCCATTTGCGTCAGCCAGCGCGCGCTTCATGCCTTTGGAATTGTAAGGCGTGGCAATATTGCCCGCCGCATCAACGCTGATCAGCCCCCCGCGCCCGCCCAGGCGGCTGACCTCATCAATGACGCCTTGCGCGGCATCCGGGAGCTGATCTGTGCCATATTTTACCCGTGCAGCCACGCTGGCAGCCGCTGCAACGCGCATAAAATACTCCCCCTCACCTGTGCACGACACAGCCACAGCC
>CAYUFN010000184.1:0-4054 GCA_964443965.1 uncultured Hyphomonas sp.
TATATAAATGGACCCTGAAACAAGTTCAGTGTGACGGGAGGTGGTAGGCGGTTACTATCTCGGAAAACTACCGCATGCTTGTTTTTGGGCATAGAAGAAAGGTTAGTTCTGATGACACCATCCGAATTCTGGAAAAACTTTAACCTAGGTACCGAATTAGATATCGCCGGCCGCTTCATATTCAATGGACTTCAAACATTTCATCGAATGGAGCATTTCGCTGCGGAAGAAGACTCATTTGAGTTTCTGTATGCGGTTTCTGTAGGTGTCGAACGATTGCTAAAAATTGCGCTGATTTTGACCGAGCATGGCCAAGATGTTGACCAAGACGAATTTGAGAAAGATCTAATCACGCACAGCCATCAAAAACTGATGGAAAGACTAAAGAGCAGTCACACGCTGAAGCTAAGCTCGGTTCATAATGAGTTTATCAGTATCCTTGCGCGCTTTTATAAGTCGCACCGCTACGGGCGATATAGCTTAGAGTCTGTCACCGCTGCGGCCCAAGAGCGAGACGACCTAAACAGCTTTTTGGAAAAACACTTAGGCATAAAGATCGACACGAAGACCTTATTCGGAATTACGAAGAACGAACGGCGACACCGAAAGTTCATCGGTAAGACGATATCGAAAATCGTGAATCAGTTGTTCGAGATTGTGGAGAAAGAGGCCCGCCGCCTAAACCTCTATACCTATGAGATAGAATACGGGTCGAAAGCGTCAAAAATCTTCCAAGCCCGAAGCTTTGATTTTGAAAATGAAGATATTCTTCAGATGGAGCTTTTAGCGTACCTTGTCTCAGAAAAGGCAACTGGTCCGAACTCAAAGTTTCTGCGTGAGTGCGTTGAGCCATTGTCGTTCGATCCTGCACTTGAGGCAGACTACATTACTGCTCTGAGGAACGATCAGAAGAAAATGGCAGTCTTGGATGAATTGGAAGCCTTGTATGAGGACGAGGTTTCAGATTTTTCGACACGCCGAGAGATGCTTGATGCGGCGACTTCACACCATCTTCATTATGGCATGGATGAAGATGATGAGATTGATGACTAAGAGGAACTCTGGAATGAGCGCTCCGTCGAGTAGCGAAGAAAATTTCCTGTATTTCCACCTCGGATTATCATTGCCTACGCGCCCTGTGACCTGCGCTTGTCACGCAAGCCACACAATCTAGGTAAGCCACCTGAATTTCAAACCAAACCCACTTATTTCATTCAAATTTCTACCCGCTTTCCTCACTATACGGAGCTGCTGATCTTAGCTCAACTTGACCTCATAGAAATTGAGGTCACTCCATGTCGCCACAGGGCATATTATACGGTCACATACTTTCAGTGCTTGCCACTATTGCAGGTGGCATCTGGTTCGCGACGCAGTGGGTGGCCGCGCAGTTTAGCTATGACCCATATCTGGGAACGGCATGGTTCTATGTCCTCGACATTCCAATCTACTATCCGTGGCGTCTCTTCGAATGGTGGTATGCCTTTCACGCTTACGCGCCTGAGATATTCAGAACGGGCGGCAAGATTGTTGTCGGGGCAACCTTCGCCAGCATCGTAATCGCCGCCTTGCTATCCGTTTGGCGGGGACGCCGCGCCAAAAAGCTAACCACCTTCGGGTCGTCCGAGTGGGCCACAAAGCGCACGATGAAGCGCGCTGGCCTGCTCACCAAAACAGGTGTGTTTCTCGGCAAACTCAAAAGCACTTACATTCGCCATTCTGGACCAGAACACATTATGGCATTTGCGCCCACACGTTCGGGCAAGGGTGTGGGTCTTGTCGTGCCAACGCTTTTGAGCTGGGGCGAAAGTGCCGTCATTCACGACATCAAAGGCGAGAACTGGCAATTGACGGCAGGCTGGCGCTCGGCCTTCTCTCATTGCCTTCTGTTCAATCCAACTGATCCTCTCAGCGCAAAATACAATCCGCTTCTGGAGGTACGCAAAGGCCGTAATGAAGTGCGCGATGTTCAGAACATTGCTGACATTCTGGTCGATCCCGAAGGCGCATTGGAACGCCGCAACCATTGGGAAAAAACTGGACATGCTCTTCTAGTCGGCGCGATCCTTCACGTTCTCTATGCGGAGAAAGAAAAGACGCTCGCCCGCGTCGCCAGTTTCTTATCTGATCCCAGCCGCTCATTTGAGCGCACTTTATGGGTGATGATGAGTACCAACCACCTCGGCCCCAAAGGGGACGATCCCCAAACTCATCCAGTTGTCGCGCAAGCAGCGCGTGAACTTTTGAACAAGTCTGAAAATGAGCGCTCAGGCGTCCTGTCAACAGCGATGAGTTTCTTGGGGCTTTACCGTGACCCAACGGTGGCCGAGGTGACGGCGTCCTGCGATTGGCGCATTGCCGACCTGATCGAAGGCGAAAAGCCAATCTCACTATACCTGGTTGTTCCGCCCTCTGACATATCACGCACTAAGCCGCTTGTCCGACTAATCCTCAATCAGATTGGCCGCCGTCTCACTGAAAAGTTGGATGATGAAGCTGCCACAGAGAAGCGCCGCCGCGTCTTGCTGATGCTTGACGAGTTTCCGGCACTTGGACGGCTCGACTTCTTTGAAAGCGCGCTCGCATTCATGGCGGGGTATGGATTGCGGGCCTTCTTGATTGCGCAATCGCTCAATCAGATTGAGAAAGCCTACGGTCCGAACAATTCCATTCTCGATAACTGTCATGTGCGCGTCGCCTTTGCGACCAATGACGAACGAACAGCCAAACGTATTTCCGATGCCCTCGGATCAATGACCGAGATGCGCGCGATGCGTAACTATGCAGGCCACAGGCTGGCTCCGTGGCTCGGTCACGTCATGTTCTCGCGTCAAGAGTCCGCCCGACAACTCCTAACCCCCGGCGAGATCATGCAACTCCCGCCAGATGATGAGATCATTCTTGTCTCTGGTTCTTCGCCAGTCCGCGCAAAGAAGCTGCGCTACTTTGAGGACCAAAATTTTGTCAGCCGCGTTTTATCCCCACCCGCGCTGACAGGCCCCGATCATCCATACGGCGACCGTCCTCCCTCCCGCCTGGATGATTGGGGTCAAGATACCCGAGCCGTCGATGATCGCTTGTTTGGCAAATTGGATGAACCCGCTGCCAGCGGGAATGATGGCGGCAAAGACCTCAAACGCGAGATCGACGCCCCCCAGCAAGAAACACCCGAACCCGAAGATCACGAACAAAGCGTAGAACCAGATGGCGCAGATGACGTTGCAGCGAAGCGCGCAGCCGATCTCGCCCGCCGCGCCACCATCGCCAACAAAACCTATGGGCTGGATCGTGGCACGCCCGATTTTGACTTGTTGGATTTCTAATCATGGCGTCATCAAATCCCCGCATACACCCTTATTTGAAACCCTCAGTGTTCGCTCACCTACAGGCCGCGAAACTCAAACCGGGACGCACAGAATCCGACATCGTAAATCAAGCATTGGCTGTGTTCTTCAGCCATGAGCACGATGATAAACGCGATGCAGCACTCATCCGGCGTCTCGACCGGCTGTCTCGCCAGATCGAAGGACTAGAGCGCAAGCAGATCATTGCGGCAGAAGCGTTCGCTCTATTCGTTCGTTACTTTCTCACCGTCATTCCGCAGGTGTCCGAAGCCGACCGGAAAGCCGCACAAGCCGAAGGTCATGCGCGCTTCGAAACCTATTTGAACAGCTTACAATCCATACTCCAAGACGGCGAACCCATTCTGTTCAACAGGATGGAAGATCAGCTTGCGGATGGCTCAAAATTTTTCACCGAAGATGAGTTAGCTCGCCTGCACGAGCCAAGGCCGGAACGTCCTGCAAAAGCGGAGGATGCCGATGCCACAGCGTAATCAAGAATCTCTTCTGCGCACCCAATCTATGCTCAAAACGGCAATGGGCGAGACCATTCAAACCGCTCTAGCCGATCCTGCTGTTGTTGAGATTATGGTCAATCCCGATGGATGGCTTTGGCTCGACCGCCACGGAACAGGTCGTCAATGCACTGAGACCCGTTTGTCTCCTGATAAGGGCGAAAGGATCATACGGCTGGTCGCCAGCCATATTGGAGC
>CAYUFN010000185.1:0-4050 GCA_964443965.1 uncultured Hyphomonas sp.
GGTAAAACAAGATGCGCCAGCGGGAAGCAAACATAAACCACCGCCACGGCCCGTGAGGCATATCAAGCAAAGCAAACCAAGCTTACATGTTTGGATAGTTCGGGCCGCCGCCACCTTCTGGGCAAACCCAGTTAATGTTCTGGTTGGGGTCCTTAATATCACAAGTTTTGCAGTGAATGCAGTTTTGTGCATTAATCTGGAAACGTTTTGTCCCATCAGGTTCTTCGATCCACTCATACACGCCTGCCGGGCAATAGCGGTTTGAAGGCCCGTCAAAATATTCAAGCTCGGACGTCACCTGAAGGTGGGGGTCCCCAACCTGAAGGTGCACAGGTTGGTCTTCTTCATGATTGGTCGCTGTAAAGGAGACATTGGTCAATTTATCGAAGCTTAGCACACCGTCTGGTTTTGGATAATCGATCGGTTTGAATTTTGAAGCCGGTTTCAAATAAGCATAGTCTGGCTTTTTGTGCCGGAGGGTTGGCAGGTAGCCAAAGCCAAACAGGGTTCGCAGCCACATATCAGGCGTGCCGATCATGGCACCCAGCATCGTACCAAAGCGTGACATGAGCGGTTTCATGTTTTTGACCGGCTTCAGATCATCATAGACCCAGCTATCTTCGACTGCTTTTTCATATGCGGTCAGTTCATCGCCCGCGCGTGTGGCACTGATCGCCTCAAACGCGGCTTCCGCGCCAAGCATGCCAGTCTTCATGGCATTGTGTGTACCTTTGATACGCGGCAGGTTTACAAAACCAGCTGAGCACCCAATAAGCGCGCCGCCAGGAAAGGCGAGCTTGGGGATGGACTGCAAACCGCCAGAGGTGATCGCCCGGGCGCCATAAGCTGTCCGCTGGCCGCCTTGCAGATATTTGGCAATATCGGGATGATGCTTATAGCGTTGAAACTCTTCATAAGGTGCGATGTATGGATTTTTGTAGTTCAGGTGAACAACATAGCCAACCGAGACATAGCGCTGGCCTTTATCCATGAAGTGATACAAGAAGCCGCCTGCGCTGGAATTGGCTGTATCACCTGGATAGCCAAATGTGTGCTGGGCCAAACCCTCAGAGAAGGTCTCTTCGGGAACAGTCCAAACCTCTTTTAGGCCAATCCCATATTTTTGCGGATCACAATTGGCTTCAAGGTCATATTTGGCTTTGACTGTTTTCGTCAGTGACCCGCGCGCGCCTTCGGCAAAGAGCGTATACTTACCGATCAGTTCCAGCCCGGCCTCAAAGCCTGATTTCTGTGTGCCGTCCATCGCGATACCCATAACGCCAGCCACGACCCCGCGCACAGCCCCTTTTTCATCATAGAGAACTTCAGATGCAGCAAATCCTGGATAGACTTCAACCCCAAGGTCTTCAGCTTTCTGGCCAAGCCAACGACAGACATTTGCAAGCGATCCAGCATAACAACCATGATTGTGCATAATCGCCGGAAACATAAAGTTTGGAAACGTAAAGGAGCCCTTCGGCCCCAGCACTTTATACTTATCGGTCGTAACTTCACTTTTCAGCGGCGCATCGTCCTGCGTCCGCCAGTCAGGTATCAACTCGTCGAGGGCTTTAGGGTCAAGCACCAGACCTGAAAGGATGTGGGCACCAATTTCTGAGCCTTTTTCAAGCACCACGCATGTGCGCTCTTCGCCAGCTTCCTGGGCACGCTGCATGAAACGGATCGCGGCGGAAAGGCCAGCAGGGCCACCACCAATGATCACTAGATCATATTCCATCGCTTCTCTTTGTGGTTCATCATCAGCCATGTATGTTCTCCGGGCGGTAATAAGTTATTTGTCTTCGCTACACGCGTTATACCTGCTAATTTGTAAAGCAGAAGAGGAATCAATGTCTCAGTCCGCAACGGAAACTGCACTTTTAGCGCTCACCAATTGGTGGGACGAGATGGGTGTGGACGTTGATCAAGCCACATTGGCCACGCTTTTAAAGGCAAGCAGGCCGAGTCCGGATGTGCCTTTATCGGCTCGCATGGCAGCAATCAGTCGATCAGATGATACATTGCCAGGGCTTGTTCCTATCCAGCGCAAAGGTAAAAGATCGGTTGCAGATTGGGTCAAAGAGGCCGAATCGCTTGCTGCTGGTGTCGAGACGCTTGATGCCCTGAAAGCTATGATTGAAAGCTTTGAAGGCTGCCCGCTAAAAGCCGGAGCCAACAAAACAGTCGTATTTGATGGCGTTCAAGGTGCATCAGTTATGGTCATTGGCGAAGGCGCAGGCGGCACTGAAGATCGTGTCGGTCTGCCATTTGTGGGTAAAGCTGGGCAGTTGCTCGATCGCATGCTGGCGGCGATTGATCTGAACCGTCAGACTAATACATTCATTACGAATGTTACTTATTGGCGTCCACCGGGAAATCGTAATCCGGAAGCTGATGAGTTGGCTGTTTGTCGCCCCTTCGTCGACCGTATGATTGAGTTAAATGCTCCAAAGCTGATCATTGCGACCGGTGGCGTGTCAGCCAAATCCCTTCTGGGGACCAAAACAGGCATTATGAAACTCCGCGGGCACTGGGTTGATTACACAACACCCGGTGGATTTACCGTACCAATCATGCCGACTTTCCATCCGGCTTATTTATTGCGCCGCTCGCAAGACAAGTCTCGCTCATGGCGGGACTTGCTGGCAATACAAGCGCGGCTTGGTTGACGCTGAGCAAAATCGTCAAGGTGCTAGTCAGTCTCTGACAAGTTAGACCTTGCATCACCAAAAGGTCTGAAAGACAGTACAATCATGCCTGCACCGATCTCGATTATTATTCCGGCAAAGGATGCCGAGGCCGAATTACCCGGCTGCCTGTCGGCGCTCTTTGCGGGCGTGGAGGCGGGACTTGTGCGCGAGGTGATCGTGTCGGCCGCGCCGTCCAATAATACCAAAATGCGTGAAATCGCCGACCTGGCTGGCGCCGTCTGGGTGGAAGGTAGCGAAGGGCGAGGCACACAGATGAAGCGGGGGGCAGAGGCAGCGCGTGGTGAGTGGCTATTATTTGTTCATGCTGACACATGGCTGAGTGCTGGGTGGACTGAAACTGTCGCGCAGCATCTGGCAGAGAAAGTTGATAAAGCCGGAGCGTTTCAGCTGGCCTTTCGCTCACAGTCTCGCCGCGCACGGATCGTTGAAGTGTTGACCAATTGGCGCGCGCGGACATTTGGCTTGCCGTATGGCGATCAGGGCTTGCTGATCTCGCGCCATCTATACGATGAGGTTGGCGGGTTCGAAGCCGTTCCGTTGATGGAGGATGTTATGATGATACGCAAGATTGGCAAGGCGCGGATAACTGTACTTGGTGCAAGGGCAGAAACTTCTGGCGAAAAGCAGGCCCGGGATGGCTGGTTTCTGCGCAGCTTACGAAATTTATGGCTGCTTTTCCGGTTCTCGCGGGGGGCAACACCCGAACAGTTGGCAAGGGCTTATTACGGAAAATGAAGCGCAGCGTGCTGATTTTCGCAAAACCGCCTTTGATCGGCTTATCCAAAACGCGCCTTGCGCGCACGCTCGGCAAGGCAGAGGCGCGCCGTATCGCGCGCATGACAATGGCGAAGACCCTGCGCGAGGTCGGCGGTGCAAAGCGTTGGAATACGGTGCTTTACACCACGCCGGACAAATACCTCCCACGCGGATTTGGCGGGCTTTGGCCAGAGCATTTGGAGCGCCGCTCGCAAGGCGTAGGCGATCTCACCTCGCGGCTCGATAAGGGGTTAGAGGAGGCCCCGCGCGGGCATGTACTGTTTATCGGCTCAGATGCGCCGGACGTCTCCAGCGCGCTGATCTGGAAGGCGTTTGAAACACTGAAGACACATGACGCCGTCTTCGGCCCGGCCAGCGATGGCGGCTTCTGGCTGTTCGGCATGCACAAGCGCGCGCGCGCTGTCTCCCCATTTGGAAACGGTGTGCGTTGGTCTGGCCCACACGCCATGGCCGATGTCCGCGCAAATCTCGGAAAGGGCGCGAAAGTCGCCGAACTGCCAATGCTGATCGATATTGATGAGGCGGCCGATTGGCGGGCTTGGCGGGCGAAAGCCTAGGTCAG
>CAYUFN010000186.1:0-4034 GCA_964443965.1 uncultured Hyphomonas sp.
CCCAGGACCTTCTTGTTGAACCGTTTGACAGGTTTCGGCTTGCCGCGAATGGCAAGATCCTCTTGAGGTGCTTCGGGTGTGGCAGGGCCGGTTTGCTCGGTCATTTACCCATCTCCAAGATCGTTTCGGGATATCCGGACCACATCTTGCTGGCGTTCACCGAGGCGCAGCTCCGCGCGGGCGAAGAGGCGGTCGACGACATAATAATGATCGCGCATGCGATAATTGACGAGCTGGGTGCGTCCGTCGCGCCCCACAACGAAGAGAGGCGGCGCTTCGCCCTGATCAAGGCGGGTCGGGAACTGAATGTAGACTTTGCGACCATCATCGAAGGCCTGACTTGGACGCCAGTGTGGGTCGTCGCCCGTAATTTCATAGCGGAAGTTGAGGCGTTCCAGTTGGAGTCCTTGTGGGCCCGTGCGCTCCGCTTGTGGCTGCAGGCGCGGAGTTGTGGAAAGGGACCGCCCCAAAGGCTGATCTGGATAACGCCAGGACACGGCGGGCATATAGGTTTCACGGAACGCGTGAAGCTCAACATAGTAAGCGCGGCGTGATGTGGTGATAACGAGATTGGTTTTGAGGCCAGAGGTGGTTGGCATGACAAGAATATGCGCTTGCGCTTCCGGGCCTTCACCTGAGATCGTGTCGCCAACCACCCAGCGGGAGGTATCGCCGGACAAAACAGATGTCAGCGTTTCGCCGGGTTGCAGCGCGATGTCTGTGATTTGATCAGGCGCGGTATAGACCTGATAGAGCGCGCCGCTGGCATAGGGGTAGACTTGAATGGAGTTCTGAAAATTGTCCGGGTGCGGCTGGATCGCTGCTTCCGCATTGGCTGCCTCTATGGCGATATGCGGGCGAACGGCCGGGATATCATCAATGTCTGCCATCTCATCGGGTGAAATACTGGGGCCATAGGTGCGGGCGATGATTGGTGGGGCGGCGACCGGCTCTGAAAGTTCCGACTCATCCGCCGCATCATCTCCAACCAGAACCGCTTCAACAAAAGGCTCCTCGTCGAGCACAATGTCCGGTGGCGTGCTGCCAAAGGGGACGGTTTCACAGGCTGTGAGCGATGTCGCGAATAGGAATACGATTAAGGATGTGCGGTTCATAATGGATCTCCATGATTGAGGTCTTGTGACCAGTTGATGCCGTGCACGTAGAGGCCGAGCGGGTTTTGATGCAGGGTGTGTTCATCGCGCGGTGGCTTTGAGACAACTGAGAGCGTGCCGGTCCAATATTCGCGGCCAATCTCTGCGCCATTGCGAAAAGCGGTTTCTCGCCAGCGAACGGTGAAGCTGTCATCTGAAGCGCGTACAACACTCATTATATCGACAGCGACCGAGCGCTGCCCGACATCCGCAAAAGGATCATTGTCGCGGGCGTAGTCGTTGAGCGTCGCTGATCCGCGATCCGTGGCATAGGCATATGCGCGCATCCAATTCTGCCGAATGATGATCGGGTCAATGGAAACACTGCGCGTGTTCTTGATGAACTCAGCCAGGTGAAAGGCGATCTGCGCATCATCCGGCTGATACTGCTCTATGGCAGGCGCAACAGCCCGGACCGCGCCATCTGTGGAGAGTTCGACGACATAAGGCGTCACAAAGGAACGGGAGGATTGCCATAAAAGACCGGCCCCAAACAGGAGAACCAAAGCTGTTTGCCCAAGCGCAACGAGCCGCCAGTTTTTGGCCTGGACGCGAGCTGAACCTATGCGGTCGTCCCAGGCCTGCGCGGCTTTCTGGTATGGAGTGACGGGGACTGGCGTTTCACCATAGGATTGTACTGATCGTTTCCACCGCATTTTATCGGTCCTCTTCGTTTCTTAAACTTGGGCTGGCACCGCCGCCGCCAGGACTGTCGCCCGCGCGCGCTGTCGCGGCAGCCGTCATTGCAGCGTCTCGCCGGGATTGAGATGATTTGATTTTTTGTGCCCATTGGGGCTGCTGCGCGGCTGAGCTGCTTGAAGCGCCAGCACTGCTTGAGGAAAGTCCGTTTCCACCGGTCGCATTAAAGGCAGCCCGGCCACCCGCTTGGGCTTTGGTAGCAAGAGAGGATTTAACCTTACCAGCGGCGCTACCTATTGCGCCTTTAACCTGACCTGCACCCGCTGAGGCAATACCTGCGACACCGCCAGCGACGGATTTAAGTCCTGAGCCGCCTGCTGCGGCGCTGCCGAGTGAGTAGGCTGTTCGTGCGCCACCAGCCATAGACGCCGCGGCCTTGACCGAACCGGTGGGCGCTCTGCCGGCAGCCCCGGCACCAGCCTTTGCGGCGAGCGCTGTGCCGCCTAGGGCAGCCGCAGCGCCTGCAGCTGTCCCGATGGCAGACCCAGCGCCCAATTGCGGCGCGCCTGAGATGATGCCATTGGCGATGCCTGGACCGAAGATACCAAGCCATAAGAGAGCAAGCGATCCGAGGATAACAGAGGTCGCCTGTTCAAGTGTCACCTCGCCGGGTGTGAAGGCAGCCGTGATCTGGTCGAAAATGGTTGAGCCAATGCCAATGATGATGGCGAGCACCATAAGTTTGATGCCGGAGGAGATAATGTTGCCAAAGACACGCTCGGCCAGGAAGGAGGTCTTGTTCCAGAGCGCGAATGGCACAAGGACGAAACCGGCAAGCGTTGTCAGCTTGAACTCGATAATGGTGACAAAGAGCTGAATGGCGAGGAAGAAGAAAGAAAAGAGGGTGATCGCCCAGGCGACGGCCAGAACACCAATAATGACGATATTGGTGAAGAAAGCGATCGGGCCGGTGAGGTCAGAGATTTCATCAAGCAGGGGATGAGCTGCTTCAAATCCAATGGCGGCCACAAATCCAGGTTTCAGGATATCATCTGCTGTGATTGTGCCGTCGGTAGCGTTCAGGCCGAGCTGGGCAAAACTGCGGAAGATGACATCGGCAAGGAAGGCAAAGTTGCCAAGCACCAAAGCGAAGAAGCCGACATAGAGCACTTTCTTCAGGAATTTGGCGATGACGTCCGTATCCGGTCCCATCGCCCAAAACAGTCCAGCCAGGGTCAGATCAATCACAATCAGTGTCGATGTCAGAAAGGCGACATCTGTTTGGAGAAGACCGAACCCGCTATCGATGTAGAGCGAGAAGGTCTCAACGAACTGATCGATGATACTGAGATCTTCCATCGCGCTTAGTTCCTTGAATAGGCTGAGCGGTCCCCGCGGAAGCGATCATGCAGAACGCGGGATTGTTCTTCTATGGCGTGTCGGCGGGCCTGTTCGGTGGCCATCATCCGGTAATGGGCGGCCATGAGCTGTTGCATCTGCATCTGTTGCTCGATGCTGAGCGCCATTAATTGATTGCCGGCCTGATTGACGGCGAGATTGCCGGTCGCGGCCTGGCTTTCAGCGACAAGGCTCCCCATAGTCGTGCGGGCTTCACTGATCGCGGAGACAATCCCGGACTGGACCTTGATCGCATGTCCAAAGGTCTTCTGGGAGAGTTGCCATTGTTCGATGGCGTGCTCGACAATTCCCTCATTGGTGAGGTCTTCATAAGACTCTGGGAAGGTCTCCTGATAGCGCCGCTCTGATTCTGCGACTTCATAGCTGATCTCCTCAGACTCCGTCATCAGCTCATCGATGCGTTCCAAAATGGCAAGCAGGTTGTCGACCGTATTAAAGTCGAGTTGTTTTAAATCCTCGACCTGGTTGAGGATCATCTGCGCTTCATTCTGGAGTTGCTCAATCTGGTTGTTGATCTGTCGGACCGTATTTGTTGCGGTGGCGACATTCTGGGCCAGATTTGAGGGGTCGAGTACGATATTGCCGAGGCCAAAAAAGGCATGGGCCGATTGCCCAGTAGTCAAAAGAGTGGCGAGACAGGCGGCAATTATTCGGCGGCGCATGGGAAATCTCCTTGCATGTCGAGACAGATAAGATCGGCGGCCCAATCGAGGCCTTTGTGATGAAGCCATGCGGCTGCAAACTGATCGCGATCCGTGGAAGCGAGGATTTCTGCAATTTCGGCCTGATCGGTTATTGAACTGGCAGCGCAAAAGGCGAGAC
>CAYUFN010000187.1:0-3971 GCA_964443965.1 uncultured Hyphomonas sp.
TCGACGCTAACGGCGACAACTTCAAACTCGTCCTTAGGAAAGGCAGATTGTAGCGCGCCGAGGCTTGGCATTTCTGCCTCGCAAGGGCCGCACCATGTCGCCCAGAAATTGACGAGGATCACCTTGCCGCGCAGGTCCGCGAGTGTGATCTCTTTGCCCTCTGGGGTAAAGAATTTAGAGGTCTCTGGCACCTCGCCTGCATAGGCAAAATCAAGCCCGGCGAGGGGGCCTTTGGCGAAACGCTCAAACGGGCGGGCCTCGCCTGGACCGCTTGCCGCAGAGGACAAAACATAGACAATTGCCGCGCCAAGCGCCAAAAGCATGAAAACGATCAATTTGCGTGTCATCGACCCGGTCATGGCAGGCTCCTTTTGAGGACAAAGATATGGCTGAAGATGAACCAAAAGGCCAGAAAATGTGGGGCGGGCGCTTCGCCGCACAGCCTTCTGATATTATGGAAGCGATCAATGCATCTATCGATGTGGATCAGCGCATGGCCCGCGAGGATATTGCAGGCTCGCGTGCTCATGCCGATATGTTGGCCGCAACGGGGATTATTTCCGCTGAAGACAATGCGGCAATACAAGATGGGCTAAACACGATTGAAGGCGAGATCGCGGCGGGCACATTTCCGTTTTCGCGGGCGCTGGAAGACATTCATATGAATGTGGAAGCGCGGCTGAAGGATCTGATCGGTGAGCCTGCCGGACGCTTGCATACGGCGCGCTCGCGCAATGATCAGGTGGTGACGGATTTTCGCCTCTGGACACGCGGGGCGCTGACCGAAGCCTCAGACCGCCTGGAAGAGCTGCAACGGGCTTTGCTCGCGCGTGCTGAAGAGCACATCGAGACGATTATGCCAGGCTTTACGCATTTGCAAACGGCTCAGCCGGTCACGCTCGGACATCATTTGCTGGCCTATGTCGAGATGGCGTCGCGCGATCGGGGACGGCTGGGTGATGCGATTGTGCGCCTGAATGAAAGCCCGCTTGGCGCTGCGGCGCTAGCAGGGACGGGGTTTCCGATTGATCGACATATGACGGCAGAGGCGCTTGGGTTTGCTGAACCTATGGCCAATTCGCTAGATGCTGTGTCTGCGCGCGACTTTGCTTTGGAGGCGCTCAGCGCGCTGGCAATCGCCGCGACGCACCTGTCTCGGTTTGCCGAAGAGATCGTGTTGTGGACCTCCGCACAGTTTGCTTTTGCGCGGCTATCTGATGCGTGGTCGACAGGGTCTTCGATTATGCCCCAAAAGCGCAACCCCGATGCCGCCGAACTGGTGCGCGGGAAAGCGGCACTTATTTCCAGCAAGTTTGCAGCGCTTCAGGGCGCAGTGAAAGCCTTGCCGCTGGCCTATGCCAAGGATTTGCAGGATGATAAAGCGCTGACCTTTGAGGCGTTCGACACGTTTGACCTGTGCGCGCGTGCGATGACAGGAATGGTCGAAACGATGGTGTTTTACCCGGAGGCGCTGCGCGCGGCGGCGGCAAAGGGGTTTTCTACGGCGACGGATCTGGCTGATTTTCTGGTGCGTGAACTGGGTATGCCCTTTCGCGAGGCGCATCATGTGACGGGCGCGCTTGTGGCAAAAGCTGAGGCGGGCGGGGTGGACCTGGCCGATTTATCACTTGAAACCATGCAATCGGTAGAGCCACGCCTTACAGATGCCATATATTCAGTGCTGACTGTAGAAAAATCAGCCGCCAGCCGCACTTCTTTTGGAGGAACAGCACCAATTCGTGTTGCAGAGCAGGTGGCGGCATGGAAAGAAAGGTTAACCGAAGCAATGGGAGCCCCAGATGACTCGTAAGCATAATTGTGCCTCGCGGATAATATTCGCTGGATTGATAAGCCTGCCTTTACTTGGAGCCTGTGGGTTGCGCGGCGGTTTGCAGCGCCCTGCGCCAATTTTTAAAGACGTGCCAGTCTCCGAACCTGCGAAACCTGAGACCGTTGAACCAGTCCGAGAGAGTATTATTATCCGCGAACGTGTTAATGAGTTTGGCGGTGAAATACCTGACGCTGCGCCGACGGAGGAGGTGACATCCGCGCCTCTTGCTGACCCTGTCGAAACTGATAATGAAGATGAATAGGTAACCTCCCTCTTGCATCATTTCCAATATAAATCCGGACGGCTTCATTGCGAGGACGTTGACCTTGAGAACGTGGCTGAAACTGTCGGCACACCGCTTTATGTATATTCGACGGCAACTTTGCGCCGTCATGCGCGTGTAATTGGTGCTGCATTTTCCGATGTTGATTGCCTGATTGCTTATTCGGTAAAGGCCAATGGTAATCTTGCCGTTTTGGCGACCCTTGCTGATGAAGGGTGCGGCGCTGATGTTGTTAGCGGTGGAGAAATGAAGCGCGCGCTGAAAGCCGGGATTGCGCCAGAGAAGATCGTATTTTCAGGCGTGGGGAAAACGCGCGAGGAAATGGCACTTGGCCTTCAGACAGGCATTCACCAATTCAACGTGGAAAGTGCCGCCGAGTTGGAAACTCTATCGGAAATTGCTGTAGGTCTTGGAAAAATCGCGCCGATTGCTATGCGCGTTAATCCGGATGTTGCCGCTGGTGGTCATCCGAACATTTCAACTGGCAAGCAGGGCGATAAATTTGGCGTTCCCTGGGATCAGGCTAAAGCACTTTATGCGCGGGCCCGCGAGTTACCTGGTGTTGAGGCAGTTGGCGTTGATGTTCATATCGGCTCGCAGATTGGTGAACTTGGCCCTATGGAGGCAGCTTTTACAAAGACGATTGGCTTGGCCAGAGAGCTGATTGCTAATGGGCATAAAATCAGCCGCATTGACCTGGGGGGCGGGCTTGGCATCCCTTATCAGGAAAGTGATGCGCCTGCGTCTCCGGCTGATTATGCGGCTATGGTTCGGCGCGTTATTGGTGATCTAGCTGTTCAGGTGATCTTGGAACCTGGCCGGGTTATTGCAGGCAATGCAGGTGTTATGATCACTGAGGCATTATATAAGAAACAGGCACCGGACCGAACGTTTCTTATTATAGATGCGGGCATGAATGATTTAATGCGCCCTGCGCTTTATGCGGCCCATCATGATATTTTGCCCTTGAAAGAAGCAGCCAACGAAGCAAGCATCCAGGCGTTTGATATTGTCGGCCCAATCTGTGAATCTACGGACAAGTTTGCCGCAACACGCGCGCTACCGCCTATTGAAGCGGGTGATAAACTGGCATTTCTCTCAGCTGGGGCTTATGGCGCGGTGCTCTCATCACAGTATAATGCTCGCCCTTTGATCCCTGAAGTGCTTGTAGATGGCGCAGAATATGCCATCGTACGAAAACGACCAAGTTTTGATGAAATGATGCAATTGGAGGCGCTGCCGGATTGGTTGAGCTGAGCACAATAAAGGGCTTAACCCTGAAGATTCGCGCCACGCGGCTGCATTTGACACTGCTGCGCGCTATCCAAGCATTCTGGCCGTTCCTGCTGACATTCTGTATCTTTGTAATTTTGTCTTTTATAGGTGCCTTTAAACTCCTTTCCCCCGCTTTGGGGGCTATATTAGCTTTGATTATGTGGGGTGCCAGCGGGTACTTGGTTTGGCGTGGCTGGAAACGGTTTTCATTGCCAACCGAGCTTGAAGCACGGCATGCGCTAGACCGTGGGTCTGAATTACGCCCGATTCATAGTCTGACGGATCACCCGTCTGAGCCAACGCTTGAGGGTAAGCGCCTCTGGACTGAGCATACTTTACGTCTTGAAAAAGAAGCCAAGGCCTTACGATTGCCCTGGTTTGGAAAGATATGGCGCCAGCTTGACCCTTACTATCTTCGCGCGGTTTTGCCTGCGCTCCTGATCGGCGGGATGATGTTTGCGGACGGGCAAGCCAGTAACCGTTTCTTTGGGGCATTAACCCCCGATATTGGTGCTTTATTAGGGGCAGATGACGTTACAGTCGAAGCATGGGTGACGCCGCCTGAGCATACACGCAAGCCGC
>CAYUFN010000188.1:0-3942 GCA_964443965.1 uncultured Hyphomonas sp.
TATGGGCTATTCGCGCCACAAGCCGTTCGAGCACATCTATCGCCACCACCGCCGCTACCGCATTACAGAGGGTGCTGAAGAAATCCAGATGCGCAAAGTCGCTGGCCACCTGTTCGGCTTTATGGGGCCAAATAAGCGCCCCTAAAGATCACTAAACCCTGCCGCTCAGCATCGCCCCCATAACCGCAAACCGCTTGCGTAAGCCCCCGGGCGGTTTGCCATACACATAGGTGAAACGAAGCACGGCGTGCGCAATCGCTGGGCGCAGGAGAGCAGGAACCTTCGGCACAATCGGACCTGTTGCAGCGCTAGTTCCCTGTCTTGCCTTAGCATAGGCTGGTGCAATCTGCTCGATATGCTCACTCCAGGAATGAACTGAAACAAGCAGGGATGCTGCAGCACGCATTAAGAGGCCTTCAGGCTCCAGCGAGCGGTCTTTCGCCTCAAAAGCCACTTCATGGCCGTCAATCAAACCAAGGCACAGTTTTTCAGAGAATTTCGCCATAGCCAATGCCTGAACAACATCATGTTTTCGCGCTGGGGTGTTGACTGCAAGTTCCCCAATGGCCTCTCGCCACCACTGAAACCGGATAGCGCCAAGCCCAGGCTCGCTGACAATCGTACGAACCTTGGCTAATTCAAGGTTAAAGGCATAAAGTGCAATTAGCCGTTCTCTTGCTACCTTCGGCGCATAACGGCTCGACAACCAACGATCTTCGTCTTCTCGTTGAAGCCGTTTGTCCAATAGTTTTATATTTTCTGCAGATTGACGCTTTGTCATCTCTATTTCATTCCCATATAAGGTGCCAAAGACAATAAGACATACGATTCAGCAAGGAGAATATTCCAATGGCCTTCGACCTTCCAGAACTCCCATATAGCCGCGGCGATCTCGCCCCACACATTTCAGAAGAAACTTTAAACTTTCACTATGGCAAGCATCACAATGCCTATGTCACCAATTTGAACAAGCTTATTGACGGAACTGATCATGCCGACGCCGCACTTGAAGATATTATTCGGGCAGCAGCGAGCGACGCATCGAAAGCTGGCCTTTTTAATAATGCTGCGCAAGTCTGGAACCACACCTTCTATTGGCATTCAATGAAGCCCGGTGGAGGCGGTCAACCAAGTGGAAAAATCGCTGAAATGATTGATCGTGATTTCGGCTCCTATGATGAATTTGCGAAACAATTCAAAGCGGCTGGTGGGACACAATTTGGTTCCGGCTGGGCATGGTTAGTCTTGAAAGACGGCAAACTCGCCATTACCAAAACACCGAATGCAGAGACGCCAATCACAGAAGCAGGCGTTACACCGCTTTTGACCATGGATGTTTGGGAGCACGCTTATTATCTCGACTACCAAAACTCACGTCCAAACTATATGGCATCATTCTTGGAGAACCTTGTGAACTGGGACTTTGCAAACCAGAACCTCTCCGATGCTGGTTGAAGACCTCCAGACGCTTAACCGCCTAGGCCCGTCAGCAGTGACGGGCCTTTCTTTTTGGATTGTCCTAAGCCTTAAAGGTAACCGCTTTAACATCTAAGCACTTGTGTTTTCACCCGATTCTGGTTTATGCGCTGGAGTATTGACGTTTCCGGGCGTGGACGAAGCCCGGCTGCCATTATGAGGATGGCCCGCGCATAAAACCTCCAATCCCGAAAGACATGATACTTTGACTGAAAAAACAACTGAACAGATAGAAACTGAAGACGCTCCAAAAGTGACGTTTGAAGACTTGGGACTAAACCCTAAAATTCTGCAAGCGGTAAACGATTCTGGCTACACACACGCGACGCCTATTCAAGAACAAGCCATTCCACACGTGATGGTTGGTGGTGACGTCACCGGCATTGCACAAACCGGAACTGGCAAAACAGCTGCTTTTGTCTTGCCTATGATCCATCGTCTCGCGAAGGGTCGTGCACGCGCGCGCATGCCTCGCACGCTGATCCTCGCGCCAACACGCGAACTGGCTGACCAGGTTGCAGATAATTTCACCAAGTACGGAAAATATCTGAAACTCTCTATGGCGCTTCTCATCGGCGGTGTAAGCTTTAAAGAGCAAGAGCGTCTGCTTATGCAAGGCGTTGACGTTTTGATAGCGACACCCGGCCGCCTCAAGGATCAGTTTGAACGCGGTAAAATCCTACTCACAGGTGTTGAAACCCTGATCATTGATGAAGCTGACCGCATGCTGGACATGGGCTTCATTGACGATATTGAGATGATCTGCAAACTGCTGCCAAAGAAACGCCAGACGCTGCTTTTCTCTGCCACATTCGCCAAGGAAATCGAAAAACTCGCCAAGACATTTCAGAATAATCCAATTCGCATTGAAGTGGCCCGCCCGGCTCAGACCGCAGAAACGATTACCCAGCGTGTGATTAAAATTCCGACCAATGATATGAAAGCGCGCCGCTACACGCTGCGCAAGCTGATCGAAATGAATGATGTCGAGAGTGGTATCGTCTTTTGCAATCGCAAACGCGAGGTCGATATAGTCGCCAAATCGCTCAGTGTTCACGGCTTTGATGCAGCCGCTATTCATGGCGATCTACCACAAGCTTACCGAACGCAAACACTTGAGCGCTTTCGCAATGGAGAACTGAAGCTTCTCATAGGGTCAGATGTGGCCGCACGTGGGCTGGACATTCCTGATGTCTCCCACGTTTTCAACTTTGCTCCTCCACCAAAAGACGAAGATTATGTCCACCGCATTGGCCGCACGGGCCGCGCCGGACGCCATGGTCACAGCTTTACAATTGTCGGACCCGAAGACCAAAAATCATGGGGCTTTGTCCTTAAAATGATTGGCCGGGATGTTGAAGAGGCTGAAATTGAAGGTCTCCTGGAAGAGCTGGACAAGCTGCCACCAGATCAGGGCAATCGCGGACGTGGGCGAGGTCGCGATCGCGGCGGACGCAGCCGAGACAGAGACCGCGGCGGTAAAAGCCGGGACCGTAGTAGCCGCTCACGCGAAGCGGGGGATCGCAACCCTAACCGTGAAGACAAACGGCGTGAGGAACGCGCAGCCAAAACGGCCGCGCCCGAACAAGACACACCTAAACAAGACAAACCAAAACGCGAGCGAAACAAAGCCTCCAATGAGGACAAGCCCCGCCGTGACAAACCAAAGCGCGATTATAAGCGTAAAGATGATGATCCCATTCTGGAGCCAGCCAAGGATGGCGTCAAAGGCTTTGGTGATGAGGTGCCCAGTTTCCTGAAACGGTAAACCAAACGAGGAAAGTCTGTTATAGCTGGGCAAGAGAGGACACCCGCTTGATATGGATCGTTTACGGTTTTTTGCCCCCCTGATCGCCTTTGTCGCATCGTTTAAGCGTTTTGCCATAGTGCGCACGCTTTTGCGGATTGGCACAAATTTGTCCGAAAAGAATGTCACGCTCGTTGCCGGCGGTGTTGCTTTCTATGCGTTCCTTTCAATCTTTCCCGGTATCTTCAGCATCATCTTCCTGTGGGAACTTTTCGCAACGGATGCGAATGCTTTCGTGTTGATTGACTTCCTTTCACATATCGTTCCTGAACAAGCCTTTGAGGTGATTGCCGATCTGCTTTTTCAAATTACCGAGCGTGAACGCCCGGCGTCCATCTGGGCGGCAACGCTGTCTTTGCTCATCGCTTTGTGGAGTTCGTCGCGGGCGATTGAGGCGCTATTGATCGCCATTCATATTATGTATCGTAACCCCTATCGGCGTGGCCTGATCAAACAAAGGGCCATTGCGCTTGGGTTTACCCTTTCAGGGCTCATCTTCATGGTTATTTCCGTGCTGATGATTGGGGCAGTTCCGCCTGTCTTGAACGCAATGAATTTAGGCGGCTTTGCTGAAATTACAGCACTATCTTTACGGTGGGTGATCATACTATCTCTGTTTTCGGCAGGGGCTTATAGTTTTTATTTTACCTCGCGAAAAC
>CAYUFN010000189.1:0-3895 GCA_964443965.1 uncultured Hyphomonas sp.
CAACGCTTGCTGCGCTTAAAAAAGAAGGTGAAGTTGGTCGCCAGCAGATTAACCGGTATACGCGTTATCTGACCGTTGGCTTTGCGCTGTTGCAATCATTTGGCATATCAATTGGCTTACGCGCGCTTGCACTTGACTCTATTAATCCGGCCTTTTTCGTGCTGACCTCTGTTGTAACGCTGACAGGTGGCACGATCTTCCTCATGTGGATTGGTGAGCAGGTTACAGCACGCGGGATAGGCAACGGCATTTCATTGATTATCTTTGCCGGTATTGTGGCGGAGATGCCCCGGGCGATTTTTAACTTGTTGAACCAGGCGCAGAACAGCTCGACAAATGTTATCTTTATCTTTGCGATTACGGCGATGGTGATTGGCCTTGTGATTTTCATGGTCTTAATTGACCGCGCGAAGCCTCGGCGCCTGAGCCAATACCCAAAACGCCAGCAGGGTAATCAGGTCATGCAGGGACAAAACTCCTTTCTGCCACTGAAGATCAACACATCAGGCGTTATCCCGCCAATTTTTGCTTCTGCTATCTTGTTGCTGCCTACCACAGCGATTGGCTTTAGCGGCGGTACAGTTGATCCAACGACAGCTAATGGCCCAGTGCAGGGGGCCTTGCAGTGGCTTGCGATCAATTTTGGGCAAGGTTCACCAGGGTTTATTATTTCCTATGGTCTGATGATTGCGTTTTTTACGTTCTTTTACACCTCGATCACGTTTAATCCCGAGGAAACAGCTGATAATCTGCGCAAGCATGGTGGCTTTATTCCCGGTATTCGCCCGGGGAAGAACACAGCTGCCTATATTGATTATGTGTTGACGCGTTTAACGACGATTGGCGCGATCTATCTCGTCTTTGTGTGTTTGCTACCGGAAGTTTTAAGGGTCTATTACCCGGCCATTCCGTTTTACATTGGTGGCATGTCGCTGTTGATCGTTGTCTCCGTTACGATGGACACTGTTGCACAAATCCAATCGCACCTGATTGCGCACCAATATGATGGGATGATCAAGAAGTCTCGGCTCGGGGGCCGTAAAAAATGAATCTGATACTATTCGGCCCGCCCGCGGCCGGTAAGGGAACACAGGCTAAGCGTTTGGTGAGTGAGCGTGGTTACATTCAACTCTCAACTGGTGATATGTTGCGTGCTGCGCGGGCATCTGGTTCTGAGCTTGGCAAACGTGTGGCGGCGATTATGGATGCTGGCACGCTTGTTTCAGATGAGATTGTTATTGAACTCATTGAAGAACAGCTTGATCTCAATAAGGATGCCCCAGGGTTTATCTTTGATGGGTTCCCGCGTACCGTGGGGCAAGCAGAAGCGCTTGATAAGTGCCTCGAGGCGCGCGATACGCAGGTTGACCGGGTTATCCGATTAATGGTGGACGAGCAGAAGTTACTGGCCCGGATTGCCAAGCGGTTTGAAGAAGAAGGCCGCAAGGATGATAATCCTGAGTCTTTTGCGCACAGGCTGGATCAATACAATGCGAACACCGCGCCATTGGTCCCGATCTATGCTGATCAGGGGAAATTGACCGAGGTAGATGGTATGGCCTCAATCGAGGCTGTTTCAGCACAAATTGACGCGGCTTTAAAAGAAGCTGCAAATTGAGCAAATTGCCTGTTGACGTAAGCGAATAGGCGACTATAACCCGTTTTTTGCTAGAGACGAGGGCCCGGCGCCTGTAATGAAGTCGTCATTACATGTTTTACGGGCTCGTTTGAATTTTTGGAGACTAATTTGGCCCGCATAGCAGGTGTCAACATACCGACGCACAAACGCGTAGAGATCGCTCTGCGCTACATTCATGGCATTGGCCCGGCAAAGGCCAAGGAAATCACCGAGAAGGTTGGCATTACAGCTGATCGTCGAGTGGCTGACCTGACCGATGCTGAAGTTATTCAAATTCGTGAAACGATCGATGCAGACTACCTTGTTGAAGGTGACTTGCGTCGTGAGGTTTCCATGAACATCAAGCGATTGATGGACCTTGGCTGCTATCGCGGCCTGCGTCACCGTCGTCGTCTGCCCGTTCGTGGACAACGCACACACACGAACGCCCGTACGCGCAAAGGGCCTGCACGCCCGATTGCCGGTAAGAAGAAATAGGAGACGCACATGGCTCGCGATACAAAACGCGTTCGTCGTAGCGAACGGAAAAATATTTCTTCTGGTGTTGTTCATGTGAATGCTAGCTTTAACAATACGATGGTGACCATCACAGACGCTCAGGGAAATACAATTTCCTGGCAGTCCGCTGGTGGCATGGGTTTTAAGGGTTCACGCAAGTCAACGCCATATGCGGCGCAGGTGGCAGCTGAAGATGCCGCTAAAAAAGCACAAGAGCATGGCATGAAGACTGTAGAAGTAAATGTACGTGGACCTGGCTCTGGCCGGGAATCAGCCCTGCGTGCGCTCCAGGCTGCTGGTCTGACTGTCACATCAATTCGTGACACTACGCCAATTCCGCACAATGGATGTCGCCCGCCAAAGCGTCGTCGCGTCTAATATTTGCAATTCTTGCTCCAAAAGGGGGTATGGCCATGGCCGACACTGATCTCACAGTCAATGATCGTAACTGGAAAGAACTAATCCGCCCGAACCGCCCGGTTATTGAGGCCGGTATCGACCCGACGCGTAAAGCCAAGCTTGTGGTTGAGCCGCTTGAGCGCGGTTTCGGCACGACACTTGGGAATGCGCTGCGCCGTATCTTGCTGTCTTCGCTGCAAGGCACCGCGATTACGGGTGTTCAGATTGACGGCGTCGTACATGAATTTTCCGCTATTCCGGGTGTTCGTGAAGATGTTACAACGATCGTTCTTAATCTAAAGCAGGTTGCGATCGACATGCAATCTGACACACCGAAGCGTATGGTGCTCAAGGCATCAAAGGCTGGGCCTGTCAAAGCGCGCCAGATCGAAACACCTGGGGATGTTAAAATCCTCAATCCTGATCTTGTGATCTGCCATCTGGACGAAGGTAATGACCTGCGTATGGAATTCACTGTGGCAACCGGTAAAGGCTACGTGCCTGCTGCCGAAAACCGCCCTGAGGATGCGCCGATTGGTTTTATTCCGATTGACTCAATCTATTCACCTGTTCGCCGGGTTGGATATACGGTTGAGGATACACGTGAAGGTCAGGTGCTTGATTATGACAAGCTGACGCTGAATATTGAAACCGATGGCTCAATTTCGCCAGAAGATGCCGTCGCTTATGCTGCGCGTATCATGCAGGATCAATTGCAGCTCTTCATCACATTTGATGAGCCTGTTGTTGAGGTGCCTGTTAGCGAAGAACAGGATTTGGGTTTCAACCCGGTCCTCCTGAAGAAAGTGGACGAGCTCGAACTATCTGTTCGGTCTGCAAACTGCCTGAAGAACGACAATATTGTTTACATTGGCGACCTGATTCAAAAATCTGAGGCAGAGATGCTTCGTACACCGAACTTTGGCCGCAAATCCCTCAACGAGATCAAAGAAGTTCTTGCTGGCATGGGGCTGCACCTTGGCATGGGTGTGGCTGATTGGCCGCCAGAGGACATTGAAGGCCTCGCTAAAAAGTATGATGATCATCACTAGACACTGTGTATTCAGTGTCTCCGGTAAGGAGTAAGACCCATGCGCCACGGCATTGCGCACCGCAAATTAAACCGCACAAGCTCGCACCGCAAAGCGATGTTTGCGAATATGGCTGCGTCACTAATCACGCACGAGCAGATCGTAACGACCTTGCCAAAGGCGAAAGAAATGAAGCCGATCATGGACAAGCTGGTTACGCTGGCCAAAAAAGGTGATCTTGCCTCGCGCCGCCGCGCCATCGCGCAAATCCGCGATAAGGATGCTGTTAAAAAGCTCTTCGCTGTGATGGGCGAACGCTATGCAGTGC
>CAYUFN010000190.1:0-3888 GCA_964443965.1 uncultured Hyphomonas sp.
CACTAAGCCTTGGACAAATTGGGGGAGCCATCGACGTGCTTCATGCAAATGCCTGTGAGTCACTTGTGTTTGCAGGCTATATAACACGACCGGATTTTGCCTCGATCACTCTTGACGCAGAAGGGCAAGCCTTGCTGCCAAAAATAATCGCCGCTGCTGGGCAGGGCGATGATGCAGCTATAAGCGTATTTGTTGACGCTTTTCAAAATGCAGGTTTTAAGGTTGTTGGGCCTACAGAGGTCTATCCAGACCTTTTATGCCCTGTAGGGCATCTGACTAAACGAGTGCCAGCCCCGCGTGATCTTGCTGATCTGGAGAAAGCAGTTCGTATCGCTGGTTTAATTGGGCGTGAAGATATTGGTCAGGCCTGTGTTGTGCGTGAAGGGGTGGTGGTAGCTGTTGAGGCGCAGGAAGGGACTGACAGGATGCTACAACGCACAGCAGGGATAGACTTAAACTATCGTAGCGAACCGTCCAGTCGTAAAGGTGTCTTGGTCAAAAGAGCAAAGCCTGGTCAAGAGATGCGTGTCGATTTACCGGTTATTGGTGTGCGTACAGTTGAGCTTGCGCTGCAGGCTGGACTATCAGGCATTGGACTTGAGGCCGGGGCTAGCCTGATCGTTGACCGCGGGTCGGTGCTTGAAGTGGCCGATAAAGAGGGGCTCTTTGTTACAGGCATGCAACTGGAACAAGATGTGTAATGGCTGGAGCTAAACTCTATTTTACAGCTGCAGAGCCCTCAGGGGATTTATTTGCTGGCGAAGTTATCGACGAGCTGCGTCTCCAGAACAGGCATTTGCAGATACGTGGGATTGGAGGGGATGAGATTGCAAAACGCACAGAAACACCTGCAATTGATTTAAGAACTCTGAATGTTTTAGGGTTTTGGGAGGGTATTAAGGCCTATAGAGATGTTCAGCGGATTAGTTCAGCTATTGCCCAGGATATTGTCGCTTACAAGCCGAACGTAGTTATTATGGTTGATTCTTGGGGGCTGAGCCTGCGCGTTGCAAGAAAGGTTCGTGGACGAGATCCATCAATTCGACTAATCAAGATGATTGGTCCACAGGTGTGGGCCTCTCGCGCGGGTCGCGCAAAAACGCTCGCTCATAGTGTCGATCATCTTTTGTGTATGCACGCGTTTGAGGTGCCTTATTATGAACCATATGGATTACCTGTAACTGTTATTGGCCAACCGGCTTTAGCACGATCAAAGGAATTAGATGGGCAAGATTTTCGCGAGCGATATGGCTTGAGTGATGAGGATGATTTGCTGCTAGTCTTACCAGGCAGTCGCCGCGCCGAGATCGCTCTTGTTGCTCCGGTCCTTATTCATGCTGCGCGTCTTATTGCGAGGCAAAGTCCAAACGTAAAGGTTTGCATTGCGCCTGCAAAATCGGTGCTTGTGCAGTTTAAAGAGATGTTCCCTGATCTTCCTAGCTCATGGATATTATTAGAAGATGAAGGAAGCCGTTATGAGGGCATGGCTGCGGCTAAACTTGCCATTAGCTGCTCAGGTACGGTCAATACTGAGCTTGCCGTTCAGCGCACACCATTTATCACAGGATATAAAATAGGAGCCATCAGCTGGATATTGCTAAAGACATTTTTCTTTAAAGCGAAATTTATAACACTTGTGAATATGGCCGCTGATAAAATGGTTGCGCGGGAGTACTTACAAAGTCAGATGACGGTAAAAGCCATCTCAGGTGAAGCGTTGCGATTATTGAGGGATGGTAAAGCCCTTGAAGCGCAGATTCAGGCGCAAGATGCAGCACTTGCCAAAATGGGCTTTGGTGAACGCTCGGCCCAAAGTCTATCGGCCGAAGCTATTCTTGCTGATCTTAATATCTGAAAACGGGAATGCCTCGCATATATGCGAGGCATTCTGTGTCTATCACTAATAAGCTAGGTTTAGCGCTTATCGGCGCTGACATAATCGCGGCGCGGCGCGCCAGTATAAATTTGGCGCGGTCGTCCGATGCGTTGCGTCTTGTCGCCATTCATTTCATTAAGCTGTGAAACCCAGCCGGCTGTTCTGGCAAGCGCAAACAGGACGGTGAACATAGAAGTGGGGAAGCCCATCGCGTTCAGGATGATACCTGAATAGAAATCTACATTTGGGTATAGCTTTTTAGAGATAAAGTACTCATCTTCCAGCGCGATTTTTTCAAGCTCTTGAGCAACCGCCAGAACAGGATCATCTTTAATGCCGAGATCCTCAAGCACATCGTGGGCTGTCTTTTGCATTACGACGGCACGGGGGTCGAAGTTTTTATAAACGCGATGTCCAAAGCCCATAAGGCGGAAAGGGTCAGCTTTGTCCTTGGCGCGCGCAATAAACTCTGGAATGCGATCAACGCTGCCGATCTCTTGCAGCATTTCGAGACAAGCCTGATTAGCACCGCCATGGCTTGGCCCCCAAAGAGAAGAGATGCCAGCAGATACAGCCGCGAAGGGATGTGTGCCAGAAGAGCCTGCCAAACGCACAGTCGACGTAGAGGCATTTGCATGAAGCACGTCGATGGCTCCCCCAATTTGTCCAAGGCTTAGTGTTACGCCTGGGAAAATCGATAAAGATGCTTCGTCAGCCAAGCTATCAATACGAACAACAAAAACATCATTGCCGTTCGCAATTACGCTTTTAGCAACACTTAAGGGCAAGTTTCCTTGGCCTGCAATGATACCTATCTTCATGCCCATAATTATTCAGGCATCGTCAGCTCAAGGGCTTCATATGTTTTTATGAAATCCAAAATATGCTTTACTTCCTTGCAGTGAGCATATGCGGCATGCGTGTCGGCAATGCGCTCGGCAAATTTTCCCTCTTTTGCAAACAACATACGATAGGCTGCACGAAGGTCATGAATGCTCTGTCGAGAGAAACCTCGTCGCCTTAATCCAACCAGGTTCAAGCCGATTAGATTTGCTCGATTCCCCAATACGTTTCCATACGGAATAACACTGCGTCCGATCATAGCCCCTCCAGCGGCAAAAGCATGGCGCCCAATTCGGCAAAACTGTTTAACGGCGGCCAAGCCACCAATCCAGACTTGTTCTTCAACATGCACACTACCGCCAAGCGTCACCTGATTAGCAAACACACACTTATCGGAGACATAGCAATCATGTGCGATATGAACACCGACCATTAAAAAACAATCATCCCCGATATGAGTGACTCCACCTAAGGCCGGTGAGCCTGCATGTATCGTCACTTGCTCGCGTATGACAGTTCTCTCACCGATTTCAACCCGGCATTCAGGCGTATCTTCAGAATCGAGAATTTGCGCTTGCGCACCTATGACAGCGCCAGGAAAAATCTCACAGTTGGAGCCAATCTGCGTGCGCCCAGTTACTGTGACCCCATTATGCAAATGAACACCGTCTGACAGATAAACGTCTGGACCGATTACGCAAAATGGACCAATACGCACTGCATCACCAATATATGCGGCTTTATCTACGATAGCTGAGCTATGTATATCCCTTGTCATTTTTTACCCACACGTCCGGCCTGTCGCTTAAGCCAGACCAGTTCTCTTTGCCAAGTCCTAATTGGCTTGGCAGGCATACCGGCCCACGTCTCTCCAGCCGGGACGTGATTTAGAACAGCTGAACCAGCTGCAATTTGCGCGTCTTTTCCAACAGTTAAATGGTCAATTAAACCCACGCGCCCCCCTAACCGCACATTGTCACCAATTCTGACTGAACCAGAAATACCAGCGAATGCCGCCATAACAACCTGTCGCCCGATCTGTGAGTTATGACCAATATGACAAAGGTTATCGATCTTACTCCCCTCGCCGATAATCGTATCTCCTAGTTGGCCACGATCGATACAGCTATTGGCTCCTATGGTTACATTATCTTGTAAAATAACGCGCC
>CAYUFN010000191.1:0-3796 GCA_964443965.1 uncultured Hyphomonas sp.
CGAGATTTCGGGCAGAACGGTGAAGTTTGAAAATGTCGAGCAGCCCATATAGTGCAGGATGGGTGTGCCCTTATAGGAGAAGCGGGAGGTGCCGTCTGGCATGACGCCTTTGCCTTGGGTGGCGCGCACGCGCTGGCAGAGATTGGTCTTGGGGTTGAGACAATACTCGCAGGTGCGGCACTCGGCGGTGTAGAGCGGGATGACATGGTCGCCGACTTCTAAGTCGGTAACGCCGGGGCCGGTCTCGCGGACAATGCCTGCGCCCTCATGGCCGAGAATGGCCGGAAATGCACCTTCCGGATCTGCGCCGGACAGGGTGAATTCATCGGTGTGGCAGATACCCGTAGCCATGATCTCGACGAGGACTTCGCCGGCTTTGGGGCCGTCCAGATCAACCTCGATGATTTCCAGTGGCTTGCCAGCTTCAAAGGCGACAGCTGCGCGTGCTTTCATTAGAATAACTCCCAGATTGACGCGCAAATCATGCAGAGTTTGCCGATCGTGAGCAAGTCATCATTTAGAAAATATCTTTATGTGTAGAAAGATGGGGCCTATTCGGTCTCGCGTTTGGGGAAGTAATAGGAAGCTAGTCCTTCGGCCAAGGCTTGTCCCTTAATCGCATAGCGCGCTTCACGTTCGTTCGCTGTCGCATCGCAACCAATCCGTACTGAATCTTCGCGTTCAAACCCCCTATTGAAGCCTGATACCATCTGGCGACGTAAGTTCCCCTGAATTGGCGCCTCCAATCCAAGGATTTGCACCATGTAAGAGCGCCAGTATTGATCATCGACCCCATTACAACGCACGCGCACAGCGTGGGCGGAGCCTATTGTCTCGGACAGAGAGACCAGATCGCGTAAATAAGCTTGGTCACGGGTTGGCAAGTTGCTGTTACCTGTCGTGGCCTGCGCGTTGGCAGGCAGAATCATGCTTTGTGCAACGTGCATTCCAAAGAGAGCGATGAGACAAATATGCATAAGCTTTTGATACATGAGGCGACTTTCGCGCGGATCGGGGACGAGCTCAAGAGATTCGCCGATAATGTTACGCCCTATATTATGTACAATAATGGCAAAATTCAGGACGCCACCGGACAGGCCGTTGAATCAGGCACGGATATAACACTTGGCTATGGCACACCAGATGTCTGGTTTAGCAAAATCGCTCCGATCTTTATTCAGGCGATCATGGACACAGATTCATTGAAATGGTTCCAGTCGAGCGCAGCGGGTATTGAGCATCCGGTCTTGCAGATGCTGCGCGAAAAAGCAGAGGCTTATACAACCTCGCACGAACAGTCAGAGGCCATTGCAGAGTGGGCCTTGTGGGCGGGGTTTGACTGGCTGCAGAAGGGGAATTTCCGAAGGGCGGCACAGGTTTCAAAAACGTGGAAAAGAATTGAATTCCGGGAGCTTGCTGGCACGCATTGGCTCATTGTCGGATTTGGCGCGATCGGCCAGGCCACCGCGCGGAAATTACGCGGGCTTGGAGCAAAAGTAACAGGTGTTCGCCGAACCGTAGGTGTGCACAAAGATGCTGATATGATGATCCAGCCAGATGCCATCAAATCTGTTTTAGGGGAAGCTGATGTTGTTCTACTTTGCCTACCGCATACGCCAGAAACAAACGAGATCGCCGATATGGGCTTTTTTACTGCCATGCGTTCAGATGCGTTGTTTGCAAATGTTGGGCGCGGCATGCTGGTGGATGAGGCGGCTTTGCTCTGGGCCTTGGAGGCAGGGGAGATAGATCATGCTGCTCTGGATGTGACGGTCACGGAGCCGCTGCCAGCAGAGAGCCCGATCTGGAACCATCCAAAGGTCACATTAACAGCACACTTGGCGGCGGACACATTAGGCTCGGCCCGGCGAACAGACCGGCTTTTCTTGCGCAATCTTGATCTTTTTCTTGATGGCAAAACGCTGGAAAATATTGTTGAAGCCTAATCCTTTTCGGGTCGTTCCTGATCCTGTTTGGAAAAGCCTTCAGAAATAAGAATGCGCGCTTCAGGCGTAGCAGGTTCTAGAGGTATCTCTTCGATCTCTATAATTTCAACCTGATTCTCAATACGGATAACTGATTTTCGCTGTTGCAAGAGATCGCTCTTATCAGCCTCGCCAATGCTCTCTGGCGATACCACTTCCAGCCCGTTTAGTCCGGGCTTCACAACGGTAATATCTCGGTGATTGGCAGCCTCTTCCCATGATAATTTTTCTTCGGGAATAATATTGATGTCATCACCTGCACCACCCTCAGATGGATCGCTAGGAGTAATCGTAATCTGCGCATGCGCCAAGCCAGCAGCAAGCGTCGAGGTTACCAGAACTGATAAAAGAAGCCGCATTTTCCACCCAATTGATAAGCTATGCCGAATTTACTCAACCTTATATATTAAATTCAACTTACAGATTTGCAACCTAACCGATTAACAACGTAGCCTTGTAACACCTTCAATAGCCGCTTCTGCTTCGCGCATAATATTATCTACAATATCAGCCACAGAAAGTACTTCTTTGATGCCGCCAGCAGACTGACCCATTGCAAAACAGGATTTGTTTGCATCAAGACGTGCTTCATCTGTCACGCCGCCAATGCCGCCAATGACATCGGTTTGAATTGAGTGCATGGCTTGCATCGGGAAGGGTTGGATGTCGCTGGGGCGCGCTTCCCAATCCTTGATGTATTCATTGGTGCGGCAGCGCATAGGCTTACCAGAATAGCATCGCGTGCGAGTGGTATCAATATCGCCGGCCTCTATCACGGCATTCTTATATGTCTGCGCGGCGTGGGCTTCTTCAGAAGCAATGAAGCGTGTTCCCATCCAAACACCCACAGCACCCAGCGAGAGCGCCGCGGCCAATCCACGGCCATCATAAATGCCGCCCGCGGCAATTACCGGAATATTTACTGCTTCTACTGCCTGGGCAACAAGCGGCATGGTTCCGACAAGGCCTGTGTGCCCGCCGCCTTCGCCGCCTTGTAAGATAACAGCGTCGCAACCGGCTTGTTCTGCTTTGATGGCATGCTTTACAGCGCCACCAACAACCATGACCTTTACCCCTGCATCCTTGAGCTTTGTCATAATGGGCATTGGCACGCCAAGGCCCGCAACGAAGCTATCGGCTCCGCCCGCAATGATAACCTCTACAGAAGCTTCCAGACTTTCAGGTTGCGCGGCTAGAAGGTCGACGCCAAATGGTTTGTCTGTTTTTGTGCGAACTTCAGCCATCTGCTGGGCAATGAAATCTGAGGACATGCCAGCCATTCCGAGTACACCATAACCTCCGGCTTCGCACATAGCCGCGCACATTTCCGCGTATGATACACCACCCATACCAGCTAGCATAATAGGGTGCTCAATGTTCAAAAATTCGCACAGTTCTGTTTTAAGGCCCATGATTGTTTCCTGCTGTAATTTAGTTTGAATGATAATAGAAGCTCGACCTTGCGTTAAGGCAAGCAAATAACAGTCTTCATAGTTGCGGCGGCATTGCCCTTTTGGAGCCACATTTTAGGCACTTTTGGAGTGTTTTCAGGGCGTCGCCTGATAGTTTTCACGAGTTGAACCGTTGGGCGTGTACTGCGTAACATAATTGTAATGTTCAGTTATTTATGGATTCTTCCAGTTATTCCGGCCGATTCGAGGGTAGCTGGTAGTATCAGGGACTCTAGTTAAGAGCCCATCGACATGAAGAGGGTATAACCATGAAACAGATTTTAATAGCCGGTCTTGCAGCGGTCACATTAGTTGCGTGTGGTGCAGCTGAAGATGCTGCTGACGCGGCTGCTGACACAG
>CAYUFN010000192.1:0-3633 GCA_964443965.1 uncultured Hyphomonas sp.
GCCCGCTTGGCAGCATATTTTGCAACCAGCTTCTTACGCTTTTCATTTTTTTCAATTGCGCTTTTCTTCGCCATGTCTTGGTTCCTGTCCTGCGCTAGTTCCGAAACGGGAAGCCGCACTCAGAGAGTAGGGCTTTCGCTTCTTCATTTGTTTTTGCCGTAGTGCAGACAATAATGTCCATCCCGCGAACGGTTTCCACCTGATCGTAATTGATCTCAGGAAACACGATGTGTTCTTTTACGCCCATGGCGAAATTGCCATTGCCGTCAAAACTCTTGCCGTTCAACCCACGGAAATCCTTCACGCGCGGCAAAGCAATTGTGGTCAAACGATCAAGGAATTCATACATCTGGTCGCGACGCAGTGTAACCTTGGCACCGATCGTCATCCCCTCGCGCAGCTTAAAGCCGGCAATGGATTTACGCGCCTTGGTCGGCACAGGCTTTTGACCCGCAATCAATTCAAGCTCAGCCAGAGCCGCCTTGATTTTTTTGCTGTCAGCAACCGCTTCGCCAACACCCATATTGATAACAACCTTATCAAGTTTGGGCACCTGCATTTCGTTACCATACTGAAACTCCTCTTTCAGCTTGGCGCGGATTTGCTCGCGATATTTCGTCTTCAGACGTGGTTCGTAAGTATCTGTCTTAGACATCGATAGACTCTCCTGAACGCTTCGCATAACGGGTCTTGCGGCCATGCTCGTCAATTTTGAAACCGACGCGGACGGGCTTGCCATCTGCCGGATCAATGTGAGCAACATTGGAAACCTCAATCGGGGCTTCAAACATTTTAATACCGCCCTGCGGATCAGCCTGTGTTGGCTTTGCGTGACGCTTGACAACGTTCACACCCTGCACAACCACGCGACCAGTCTCGGTCACAACGCGCGTGACCTGTCCGGTTTTGCCTTTGTCACGGCCCGCGATTACAATTACGCGGTCACCTTTTTTCACCTTGGCAGCCATATTTACAGCACCTCCGGGGCGAGCGAGATGATCTTCATATGGTTCTTGGCACGCAGTTCGCGAGGAACAGGCCCAAATATCCGTGTGCCGATCGGCTCGTTATTATTGTTGATCAGAACGGCTGCGTTCGTATCGAAACGAATGGTTGAACCGTCCGGGCGATTAATGTCTTTGGCAACGCGAACCACAACAGCGCGGCGCACATCCCCTTTCTTCACACGTCCTGTCGGAATCGCCTCCTTGATGGAGACAACGATCACGTCCCCAACAGAAGCGTAACGCCGTCCGGCACCGCCCAGCACTTTAATGCACTGAACACGGCGCGCACCGGAATTGTCGGCGACCCGCAGGTTTGACTGCATCTGAATCATGCGGCGTCTCCTTTCCCGTTATCGGCTGAGAGCAACTCCCAGCGTTTCAACTTGGAGCGTGGCGCACACTCAACGATAGATACAGTCTGACCTTCTTTGGCCACGTTCGCCTCATCATGGGCATGATACTTCTTAGTGCGCCGAACAATTTTCTTTAACAGCGGGTGAAGGAATGTCCGCGAGACACGCACAATCGCTGTCTTGTCCTGCTTGGTGGAGACCACCACACCTTCCATAATTCTCTTTGGCATGTCGTTCTCCTATGCCTCAGCCGCAGCATTTGTATGCTGACGCAGCATGGTTTTAACAATTGCGATATCTTTGCGTACGTGACGAACCTGAGATGTTTTCTCAAGTTGATTAGTTGCAACTTGAAAACGCAGGTTAAACTGCTCTTTCTTCAAGGAAGTCAGCTCGTCTTTCAATTGCGCTTCAGACATCTCTTTAAGCTTTTTGACGCGCTTAAGTCTTTCACCAGCCATGATCTAGACCCCTTCCATACGCTTAACGATTTTACATTTAATCGGCAGCTTCGCAGCGCCCAGACGTAACGCTTCACGCGCAACCTCTTCAGACACGCCGTCAATCTCAAACAGGATACGGCCCGGCTTCACCCGTGCAACCCAACGGTCAACAGAGCCCTTACCTTTACCCATACGAACTTCGATCGGCTTGGCTGTGACAGGCAGGTCTGGAAAAACACGAATCCAGACTTTCCCCTGACGCTTCATCTGGCGCGTGATGGCCCGACGTGTCGCCTCGATCTGGCGCGCGGTAACCCGCTCAGGCTCAAGCGCTTTGAGACCAAAGGTACCAAAATTGAGCGTGAACCCGCCCTTGGCCTTGCCTTTGATCTTACCTTTAAAGGCTTTGCGGAATTTTGTGCGTTTTGGCGATAGCATTGTTTAAGCTCCCCCAGCTCGCGCGCCAGGCCCCTGATCGCGATTATTGGTTGAACGCGCACGGGACTGGCCGGAAGATTCCTGCTTTTTGTCCTGCGCCATTGGATCGTGCTCCATGATCTCGCCCTTATAGACCCAGACCTTTATGCCGATAATGCCGTAAGTGGTCAGCGCTTCGGCTGTCCCGTAATCAATATCAGCGCGTAGCGTATGCAAGGGCACAGACCCTTCAGCATACTGCTCAGTCCGCGCAATCTCAGCCCCACCAAGACGGCCAGCACACATAATGCGAACCCCTTGCGCGCCTAAACGCATAGCAGACTGGATAGACCGCTTCATTGCTCGGCGGAAAGACGCACGGCGCTCAAGCTGGCGCGCAATATCTTCGGCCACAAGCGTTGCATCAATCTCAGGTTTGCGTACCTCAACAAGGTTGACAAAAACCTCATCAGAAACTTGCGCAGAAAGCGCCTTGCGCAACGCCTCAATGTCAGCGCCCTTCTTACCAATCACAAGACCAGGACGGGCTGTGTGAATTGTAATCCGGCATTTCTTGTGCGGACGCTCAATAATGATGCGGGAAATACCTGCCTGCTTCAGCTTCTCACGAATATATTTTTCGATCGCGAGGTCTTCATGCAGCAAACGACCATAGTCAGCGCTGTCGGCATACCAACGGCTGTCCCATGTACGGTTAATGCCGAGGCGAAGCCCGACCGGATTGATCTTCTGACCCATTAGGCGGCCTCCTCAACGGTTACGGACGTATCTGTCAGCACAATGGTAAGCTGTGAAAATGGCTTCAAGATTCGCGCTGCGCGACCACGCGCCCGGGCACGGATACGCTTCATGACAAGGTTTTTGCCAACATGCGCCTGCGTCACAACGAGGCTATCAATGTCGAGCCCATGATTGTTTTCAGCATTCGCAATCGCACTTTCCAATGCCTTGCGAACATCCTTGGCGTGACGCTTTGGCGAGAACTCGAGCTGGTTTAAAGCCTTTTCAACGGTCAAACCACGAATTTGCTGCGCCAGAAGGTTTAGCTTTTGCGGGCTAATACGCAGCATACGTAAAACGCATCGCGCCTCATTGCTGGCCTGCTTGGGCGGGTTCTTCTTCTTACCCATTTCTACTTCCTCCGCGCTTTCTTGTCTGCGCCGTGGCCGTAATAAGAACGGGTCGGTGCAAATTCGCCGAGCTTGTGACCAACCATCTCCTCAGAGATCGTGACCGGAATAAATTTATTACCATTGTGAACCTGAAAGTTCAGGCCGACAAACTGTGGCAGGACCGTTGAACGACGCGACCATGTTTTGATCACTTCGCGCTTGGTTGATTCCTTGGCCGCAGCGGCTTTCTTCAAGAGGTAGCCGTCTACAAACGGCCCTT
>CAYUFN010000193.1:0-1180 GCA_964443965.1 uncultured Hyphomonas sp.
CAGTACTGCGTACCTATCTGTGGCGAGCGGCCTTCTCAAATCGCTATGAGAAGTCTACGAGTGGGCGGGCGCTAACCGACTTTGCGGAACTGCGCAATTATTTGACCGGCAAGCGAGAAACGGCCCCGACGATATTTGACCTGGAAGAACATCCCTTGCCGGAAGAAAACGAACTGATGCAAGCTGGCTGGCCGAAGAAAAAGGAGCGTTTGGCGCGCGCTATTCTCGCATTGGCGCTGCGCGAAGGCGGGCATGACCTTGCCGATGAAAGTATCGTTAGCCGCGCAAACATCAAAAAACGAGAGTATCATCATTTGTTCCCCGATGCGCATTTGAAGAAACAAGGGCTAAGCCAGGGCGAGATCTACCGATCCTTGAACTGCGCGCTGATCACATGGCGCACCAACCGCAATATATCTGCGAAAAATCCCGAGCGCTATCTGGCTGAACGTCTGGAAGGAACAGGTGTTGATGAAACCCAGGTGCGACATCGCTTTGCAAAACACCTTATCCCTTATGACGAGATGGTTGCGGATGATTATCCGTCTTTCCTGCGCGGACGCGCAAAACTTATGCATGCCAAAATGCTAGATGTTTGCCAAGTGGAGGCTTTCAATTGACTCACGCACCAAGTTTTATGCCGCAGCCTAGAGACGACGAAAACAAAATTTTCGTTCAGGCTGTCTCTCAGGTGTCTCTCCAAGTTTTTGGAGATAATATTTTCAGAGAGCTTCAAGAGCGCATTCTCAAATGGGCTTTTGATAGGAAACGGAACCTCAAAGGCATTCCAGAAGGCGCGTGGAAAGGCAATTCATTCGACATAGATACACCAAATTCGGAGCGCGCGTCTGCGGTCAAGCTGGATAATCCAAAGTATTGGGCATTTCGGCTCAGTGAGCGGTTAAGAGATCAAAATCGTATCTGGACAACCGAGGTCGGGATCGCTGAGCGCACACCGGGAGAAGTGGTGTTCGGTTGTCGCCTCATATGTTCTCAACGAGGTAATACGATCACTATCCCTCGTTCATTGCCTAAATTCATTCGAGCAATTGCGTTTGCCGAAGACGCTAAGTTGGATGGACGTAAAACGTCAGCTGAACCATGGTTTGTTAATGATGAACATGACGTCGATAAACTGGCTATGTATCTAGAGTCTCCTCATCGATATCATCCTGTCGTA
>CAYUFN010000193.1:1190-3581 GCA_964443965.1 uncultured Hyphomonas sp.
AAGATAAAAATGATACGATTATTCCGGTGCTGCCGTTCATCAGGCGTACGGCAGGTTATGTGCACACCGTTATTCTTTCTTCAGAAGCCTCATACGCCTTATCTGCAAAGTTCGGCAGTGAGCTTTCTGTATTTCAGCAGGCAATCCGAACCTACAACCCTAATTTTAATCCGTATGATGATGCGTCATTCAGCCATCCTGTCGCGTTCGCGTCGCGAATAAACAGCTGGGGCGACGAACAAAGCACGTTCACTGATTTTTTGGCTCAACAGACTCTACGATTGACGCAGCCGCGAGACGTATTAGAGCGCGCCCAACCGCCATTTCAACAAGTAAAACGGATCGCCGCTGAGAATGCGCGAGCTGATGCTCAAAAAGTTGGCGAAAATGATTCAACCCTTCTCGCGCTCGCAATGGAAGAGGTAAGTGCCGCCAAGGAAGAAGCCCAAACTAGCCTTGATTTTGCTGTCACTGCTGACGCCGAAAAAGAGCAGGCGCTTTCTGATTTGCACCAAATGGAAAGCCGCTACATCGCATTGCAAGCGCGTGTTGAAGCGCTGCAAGCTAAACAAAAAATTATCCAGACTGCAGGGCCTGAATTACCAACGAGTTTGGAAGGTCTTTCTGATTGGGCGAGCAAGAACTTGGCCGGCGCTGTTGAGTTGCATAACAGAGCGCTTAAAGGCGCAAAGGAATCACAATACGAAGATGTTTCGGTTATTTACGATGCGTTGCTATTACTACGAGACTTTTACGTTCCGATGCGCAGGAGTGGCGGTAATGAGCTTCGTAAAGCCTTTGATGAGAAATGCCGAGAACTTGGCATTACTGAGAAGCAGTCTTTTTCGGGAAACCTGGCCAAGGAGCAAGGCGACGCATACTTTATCCTCAATAGGGGGCGACGCGTAGAACTTGACCGACACCTAACGAAAGGAAATAGTCGAGAGCCGCGCTATTGTTTCCGCCTATATTTTTTCTGGGATGACACTACACAACAAGTTGTTGTCGGCTGGCTCCCGTCTCATTTGAAAACAAGGGGCACTTAGCGCTCTATGACAAAAGCCTACAGAAAAAAACTTATCGAGGTGGCAATTCCGCTTGAGGCAATTAATGCGGCGTCGGCGCGTGAGAAATCTCTTCGGCATGGGCATCCGTCCACGCTGCATCTGTGGTGGGCGCGGCGGCCATTGGCGGCTTGCCGGGCGGTGTTATTTGCCCAATTGGTTGATGACCCATCTAGCTTGCCAAACCAGTTCCCAACAGCCGAGGCGCAAGACGCCGAGCGAAAGCGCCTGTTTGCGATCATTGAAGATCTCGTGAAGTGGGAAAACTCGACCAATGAAGAAGTACTTGAGCGGGCGCGGGCGGAGATCCGAAAATCTTGCGCGCGCCGACCTGATGGCAGCCTGCCGGAGGGGGATTTGAAAGATGTAGAACTGCCGCCAGTCTACGACCCGTTTTCGGGTGGCGGCTCTATCCCGCTAGAGGCCCAGCGGCTTGGACTTTCGGCTTATGGCTCTGACCTAAACCCGGTTGCGGTGATGATCGGCAAGGCGATGATCGAAATTCCGCCAAAGTTCAAAGATCAGCCACCTATCCATCCAGGCCCTAGAGAGCGAACCCATTATCGCAACGCTGAGGGCCTTGCCGAAGATGTGAAATATTATGGCGAATGGATGCGGGAGAAAGCCTTTGAGCGTATCGGGCATCTTTATCCAGCTGTGACTTTGACCGAGGATTACGGGGGCACGGCCGCTGTTCCATTTGCGTGGTTTTGGTCGAGAACTGTTCCTAGTCCTGACCCAGCTTTTCATGACGTAATGGTACCAATAGCATCCAGCTTTCTACTTGGAGGAAAAAACGGAAAGGAGGCATGGGTTCAGCCGTTGGTCGACAGGGCATCAAAATCAATTTCTTACGTTGTGAGAAGAGGGGGAACCAAGAATCAGATTGAAAACGCCAAAAAGGGTACAAAGTCCGGACGGGCCAACTTCCACTGCATCATGTCGGATACAGCAATCACTGCCGATTATATAAAGGAAATGGGGCAGTCGGGCAGGATGAAAAGTGTTTTAATTGGAATTGCTGCAGAAGGAAAACGCGGCCGAGCTTACGCATCGCCCAGCCAGGTTCAGATGGAAATTGCTCAATCGAAAATAGCTGCAGAGGTAGCAACCATATCTCGCGATAGCTTTCTTTCAGGTGGCACGCCGGAACGCTTGACGGGCGGAACATGCTACGCCTTTGGTTTTGATTCATGGGGAACATTGTTTACTGACCGCCAGCTCTTGGCTCTAGCAACATTTAGCGATCTTGTGCATGAAGCACGAAACCAAATTCGTAGTGATGCAATTGTTCGCGGGCTTTCAGAAAGGAGTGTTTCGCTCAAAT
>CAYUFN010000194.1:0-3458 GCA_964443965.1 uncultured Hyphomonas sp.
CGCGTATACTGGTTAATCTGCTGGCGACCAACTTCACCTTCTTTTTTAAGCGCAGCAAGCGTTGGCGAGGCTGAGGTCATCATCTGAACAATAATGGAAGCCGTAATATATGGCATCACGTTCAGCGCAAAAATCCCCATGCGCTCAACTGCGCCACCGGAGAACATGTTCATATTGCCCAGTATGCCGCCCGCCTGGCCAGCAAAGAAATCGCGATAGGCAACAGGATCAAGCCCCGGTACGGGAATAAATGTACCAAGGCGATAAATCAGCAAGATACCGAGGGTAAACAGAATCCGCTTTTGCAGATCCTTTGCTTTTGAGAACGTCCCAAAATTAATATTACGGGCCATTTGTTCTGCAGCTGATGCCACGCGCGAATCCTCCGAAAATAGCTTCGCCGCCAAGATTGGCGGCGAAAATGCTTTTGTGAAGGGGTAAGAGGTAAATTTATCAACCTTTTTTAGGCTGCCTCATCCGCCTTCACACCCGTTACAGTCACTTTGCCGCCGGCTTTTTCAATCGCCTCAACAGCCGCCTTAGACGCACCAGTCACTGTAATTGTAACCTTTTTTGGCGCATCACCCTTAGCAAGAAGACGAATACCATCCTTGGCACGACGCACAACACCGCCAGCCACAAGACTATCTTCAGTAATGTTCCCCGCATCAACTTTACCGGCCGCAATCGCCTCGCCAAGTTTGCCGAGGTTGAGCCAGGCAAAGCTTTTTGCGTTCGGTTTGGTAAAGCCACGTTTTGGCAGGCGCATGTAGATCGGCATTTGACCGCCTTCAAATCCATTCAGCGCAACGCCTGAGCGTGACTTTTGACCTTTAACGCCGCGACCACCGGTTTTGCCTTTGCCAGAGCCTACACCGCGTCCAACGCGTTTGCGGTTGCTGGTTGATCCAGCAGAAGGAGCAAGTTCATTCAGTTTCATGTCTCTATTCCTCGACAATCTCAACCATGTGGCTGACCTTACGGATCATACCGCGTACAGAAGGTGTATCTTCCAGTGTGCGCGTACGGCCGATTTTGTTCAGTCCCAGCCCCACAAGCGTGGCGCGTTGACTGGCTTCCCGGCGAATCGGGCTGCCAGTTTGCCGGACGGTTAAAGTTTTTTGTCCCATTTCCAGCCTCTCCTCTTAAGCCGTTTCAGCCATGCCAGCTTCGGACGCACCATCGGTGCGACGGCTGACAACATCCTGAACCTTCAGGCCACGCTTAGACGCAACAGAGCGCGGGCTGGCCTGCCCTTTAAGCGCATCAAACGTCGCACGAACCATGTTGTATGGATTGGAAGAACCGATAGACTTACCAACAACATCCTGAATGCCAATAACTTCCATGACAGCACGCATCGGACCACCGGCAATCACACCCGTTCCTGGAGGCGCTGCACGCAGAACAACCTTACCTGCGCCCCAACGGCCACGACCGTCATGGTGGAGTGTGCGGCCCTCACGCAATGGAATACGCACAAGGTTACGCTTGGCTTCTTCAGTCGCCTTACGGATCGCCTCTGGCACCTCACGGGCCTTGCCCTTGCCAAACCCGGCACGGCCTTTGCCATCACCAACAACTACAAGCGCAGCAAAACCAAAGTTCTTACCGCCCTTCACTGTTTTGGCGACGCGGTTAATTCCAACCAGCTTGTCTACAAATTCGCTCTGCTCTTCGTCACGGCGATTATCGCGACCCCGGCCGCGCCCACGTCCACGGCCACCGCCATCACGTCCGCCTTGTCCTTGCTGTTCTGCCATGAAAGCCTCCTAGAATTTCAGGCCGCCCTCGCGGGCCGCCTCTGCCAGAGCTTTCACCCGGCCATGAAAAATATAACCGCCACGGTCGAAGACGACATCTTCAACACCGGCCTTGGTGGCCCGTTCGGCCAGTAATTTGCCAACTGCCGCAGCCGCTGCCGTATCGCCACCATTTGGTGTGCTCTTGCGGAAATCTGCTTCCAGCGTTGACGCTGATGCCAGAGTTAACCCCTGCACGTCGTCAATGATCTGCGCAGAGATGTTCTTGTGTGACCGGGCTACGGACAGGCGCGGGCGGCCATTGGCCAGCTTTTTGAGCCGCGTCCGGTTGCGCTGTGCGCGGCGAAGGATTTTTTCTCGTGTCGATTTCATGACTTACTTCTTCTTGCCTTCTTTACGGCGGACAAACTCGCCCTGATAACGCACGCCCTTGCCTTTATATGGCTCTGGCGGACGGTAACGACGAATTTCCGCTGCGACCTGACCTACAGTCTGCTTGTCGATGCCTTCGACGACGACTTCCGTTGGTTTTGAAACCGAAATCGTGATGCCTTCGGGCACTTTGTGGATGACATCGTGGGAGAAGCCAAGCGCAAGTTTGAGGTCCTTGCCCTGCATCTGCGCCCGATAACCAACGCCGACGAGTTCGAGCGTTTTGGAAAAGCCTTCGCTAACGCCATGGACCATATTGGCTGCGTTGGCGCGAGCGGTGCCCCACTGGGTGCGGGTAAGCCCGTCCAGCGCTTCAGCAAAGGTCATCTTCTTGCGACCCTTGGCGTCATTGTCCTTCATCTTCTGCTCTGCAGCTGCGCGCAGATCAGGGCGAGGATCAATCACCAGTTCGCCATCGGCCATGGTCGGCTGCACGAGCTCAGAGAGCGTCATGGACAGCGTGCCTTTGGAGCCTTTGGCTTCAATGGTCTGGCCATTGACCGTGACGGTCGTGCCGCCCGGCACCGGAATTGGGAGTTTGCCAATACGTGACATTGTTCAGCGCTCCTAGAATACGCGGCAGATGATTTCGCCGCCGACATTTTCATTCCGTGCTACATTGTCGGACATAACGCCCTTGGATGTAGACAGGATGGAAATGCCAAGTCCATTATGGACCAGCGGAATATCACCAACCGATGAATAAACACGGCGACCAGGTTTGGAGATACGTTTGATCTCCTGAATAACCGGCGTACCGTCATAATATTTCAGCTCAATCTCAAGATCGCGCTTCCCGTTACGCTCAACCTCTGCAAAGCCGCGAATATAACCTTCAGCCTGAAGAACTTCGAGCACACGCACGCGCATCTTGGATGCCGGCGAGTAAACTTTTCCGGTACCACGCATTTGCGCGTTCCGAATACGAGTGAGCATATCACCAATAGGGTCAGAAATGTTCATATCTAAATACCTCCTACCAGCTTGACTTCACAAGACCGGGCACCTTGCCCAGTGAGCCGAGTTCACGCAGTGCAATCCGCGACATGCGCATTTTGCGATAATAGCCACGTGGACGGCCAGACACTTCACATCGATTGCGAACACGGTTTGCCGCAGAATTACGCGGCAGTTCAGCCAGCTTCAGGCGCGCCGCAAAACGCTCCTCAAGTGGCAGGTCTTCGTTCATTGCAATCTCTTTAAGCGCCGCCCGCTTGGCAGCATATTTTGCAACCAGCTTCTTACGCTTTTCATTTTTTTCAA
>CAYUFN010000195.1:0-264 GCA_964443965.1 uncultured Hyphomonas sp.
CGCCGGAAGAGGCCGCTGCTGATGCGCTGGAGGCAGGTGTTGATATTATCGCCGCGTCGTCTTTGGCCGCAGGTCACCTGACACTGGTGCCGGAACTGCGCCGTGCACTTGGCAATGAAGGGGTCGCAAAGATGAGCATTATCGTCGGCGGTGTGATCCCGCCTCAGGATTTTGATGCGCTCCTGGCTGCAGGAGCGGCTGCGATCTTCCCGCCGGGCGCTGTGATTTCAGAATGCGCTGTGACAATGCTGGAGACGATTGAGG
>CAYUFN010000195.1:274-3449 GCA_964443965.1 uncultured Hyphomonas sp.
AGGCAAGGGAGGTTTAGTGGGAGCGCTTCGCCAGTATGAAGGCGGGTGCCATTGCGGGGCGGTGCGGTTTGAGGTTGCGCTGCCTGAGGCGATTGAGGTTGAGGAGTGCAATTGCTCGATCTGCGCCAAGTCCGGCAATATTCATGTCATTGTTCCGGCGAGCCGGTTTACGCTTTTGCAGGGCGAGGAGATGTTGACGCGCTATACGTTCAACACAGGCGCTGCGCAGCACTTGTTTTGCAAAATCTGCGGTGTGAAAAGCTATTATATTCCGCGTTCCAATCCTGACGGGGTCGCGGTGACGTGGCGATGCCTTGATGCGTGGGAGGCCTTTGAGGTTACCGTCAATGCATTTGACGGCCAGAATTGGGAAGCTAATGCTGGCGCGCTAGCGCATAAGTCAAAAGACTAGGGCACTAAATTTCACCTATACGCTGAATACGGATAGCTTCCACGTCAGATTTACAGGCAGCAAGCCTGGTCTGAACGGCCTCAAAATCAGGCAAGCCAACGGCGCGTTGCAGACGGTCTTTCAGACCAATGGCAAGATGGTCAGGCTGGATGTCACCTTTCAACGCGATGCGTTGAATCTGCTGAAGTGATGATAGAAAAACATGTGCCTCAGAAAGAGTACTTGCTTCCTGCTTTGTAAACCGCCCTGCACTTTCCAGTTGATCAATAGCGCCTGGCACTGAGGGTGTCAGAATGGCTTCTTCGACCATCGATAACAACGCTAACTGCACCGTAAATTCAATATCCACCAAGCCACCAGTACCCATCTTCAAGTCCCAGAGCCCCATGCCCGGTTTTTCTTTTGCAAGGCGCACGCGCATATCATGAACGTCACGCCGCAGCGTATTCACATCTCTCGATACGGACAAAATTTTCAGCACGAGGCTTTGTAAGCTCTTATCGAGACCGTTACGAGCAGCAATAGGGCGCAAGCGAGTTAGCGCCATGTGTTCCCATGTCCATGCATCTTCAAGGTGATAGCGCTTAAAACTGGACATGCGTACAGCTACAGGCCCGGACCGACCAGAAGGGCGCAGGCGCATATCAACTTCGTAAAGGCTTCCTTCAGCCGTGTTGGCAGATAATGCGGTGATTAGGCGTTGCGTAAAACGGGTAAACCAAACCTGAGCATCATTTGTAACTGGCTCATAAAGTACCATAATATCAAGATCAGAGGCTGCTGTCATAGCTTGCCCACCTAGCCTGCCAAGTGCAGCGACACACCAGTCACCCGGTGGAGGACCAAACCTACGCGCGCACTCTGCCTCTGCAGCATCGGCCATTGCCCGAATAGTCCAATCGGCAAGGTCAGAAAATGCGAGAGCTGACTGGCTAGCCACAACCCGGCCTTGCAGCAGATCATGACCAATCAGAAAGGCTTGTTCATGCACATAAATGCGCGCCTTATCCATTGCTGCTTCAAAATCGGTTTCCAAAAGCAAAGCGGGAGGAGAGACCAGGTCACGCTGTAACAGAGCTTCGAGCAGATTTGGATTGCGACCCAGCAGCTGTCCAAGGCGCGGCGCAAGCGCTAGTGTTGCAACAAGATCTTGCCTTAGCTCAGTCTCTGCCAATAACATCGATAAAGTCTGCACACCAGATGGCAGGCTCTCGAAAAAGCTTATAAAGTGGTGGAAGGCTTGGTCAGGTTCACCCGTTTGCGACATATCGCTGAGCAAGCCCGGCAGTAAGGCGGTTAACAATTCGCGCCCGCGCGCGCTGCGCGTTGCAGGTGTGTGGCCGCGATGCCAGTGACGGATAGTCTCAATAATATGGGCAGGGTTTGTGAAACCAAAACCTGTGAGCGTTTCAACAGTTCCTGGATCATCATCAACACCGGTAAAGACCAGATTACCGTGCGCAGATTCGGAGCCACTGGTATCTTCAGCATGAAACAGTGCTTTATAAATTTTATGTACCTGCTGACGGATATGACTGACCGCCGCATCGAACAGTTGTAGATCATTTATCCCGCATAGGGTAGAAACCTGAGACCGCGCCGCCATATCACTTGATAATGAATGGGTTTGCTCATCCTGCCGCATTTGTATGCGGTGTTCGATATTGCGCAATGCGAGGTAGGCGGCCTTCAGATACACAGCCGTTTCAGGCTTCACGACACCGCGTGCGACCAAAGCTTCCAGCGCGCCAAGTGTATCACGCGCTCTTAAACTTTTATCACGCCCCCCCAGTATCAATTGCTGAGTTTGTACAAAGAACTCAATTTCACGTATGCCACCTGCACCGAGCTTTACATCTGAATCAGGTCTTTCAAGGCTATTGCGATCGGCAGATGCATTGATCATCGCCTTGATTGCCTGGATGTCATTTATCGCCCAGTAATCCAAGTGCTGTCGCCACACGAACCGTGTCATACTTTCTAAGAATGCATTCGCGCAAATAATATCACCGGCAAAAGGGCGCGCCTTGATCCAGACCATGCGTTCCCAGTTCTGGCCCACGCTTTCATAGTAAAGCTCTGCCATGCGGGTAGAAACGGCAACAGGTGTCGACCTTGGGTCAGGACGCAAGCGTAAATCTGTTCGCAAGACATATCCATCACCAGTATAAGCCTCCAGAAGTCGCGTCATATGTTGGACAATTCGCGCGGCCGCATCAGCCGAGCTTCTCTTCCCCCCTTGAAACACATCTGGATCGTAAAAGGCCGCGATGTCTATGTCACTGGAATAATTAAGCTCATGCGCGCCCATTTTCCCAAGTGCGACCAAAAAGAGCCCATCCGTCGCAAGGCCTGCAGCCTTAACAGCATAGTCGAGCGCAGCGCGCGTCGCCACATCAGCAAAGCGTGTCATTCTTTGTGTTACGTCCATCACTTGCCAACGCCCACTCAAATCCCCAGCTGAAAGGATCAAGTGTGCCTGCTGTTTGGCTATACGCAGACCTCTCATAGCCGCTTCATCAGTGACCGCATCCACTATGCCAGGCAAGCTGATTAGAATATCGTCAAAGCCATCTTCCAATTTGCCAGTACTAATTAATGCAGCCGTTTGAGAATGGCGGTCCATCAAGCGCGCGAGATAAGGCGCAGAATCGCAAGCAAGGCTTAAAGCTTCCATGGGTATCAAACTGAGCGGTTTGATTTCGATCATCAGTTCATGCTCGTGGAATTCGCAAGGTCGCAGACAGACCGGGAGACCCATTG
>CAYUFN010000196.1:0-3421 GCA_964443965.1 uncultured Hyphomonas sp.
GAACAATGCAATGAACGCCTGCAACGGTGATCCGTCCTGCACGGTGACACAGGATGGTCTTGGAAGTTGGTCAGCGAACCAACCTTAGGGCAATCTAAGCGAGCTATTCTGGGTGTTTTTTTTGCGACACGCTAACGACCGCTTTGACGCCGGAAGTGGGTATTGGTTTCACCCTACCTCACGTGCCCAGTCTCGCACCTCTTTGATATAGAGTGTGGGCACCTCCATGGCTGCAAAGTGGCCGCCTTTGTCCATCTTTTTCCAGCGGGTGATATGATAGGCCCGCTCGGCCCAGCTGCGGGGCGGCGCGGCCAGAAAAGTCTCACCGGGAAATTCAGCAAAGCCGGTCGGTGTCTCGCAACGCACACCTTCGGGCAGGTTGGGTCCACCCTCAGCCAGAAAAGATTGATAATACCGGACAGACGTGGCGAAGGCATCATTGACCAGATAGAGCATAAGATTGGTCAGCAACTGATCCTTTGAATAGACGCTCCACAGATCGCCTCCGGCCAGGTGAGACCAGCCGTGGAACTTTTCAAAAACCCAAGCCGCTTGCCCGACGGGGCTGTCCATTAATCCAAATGACAGCGTTTGCGGCTTGGTCGCTTGCTGCATAAAATAGCTGCCCTCGGCCTGCATATTTGCGCTCATTTGCGCCAGCCAGCTTTTTTCTGCTTCCGTTTGTGGCGCGCCGGGCGTCGGCCGGAACCCCATCATGTTGAGGTGGATCGCCCTGCACCCGCCTTGCCGGTTATGGTGGCCATGGTTCAAGCCCAAAAATGAGGTGACCATTGCCCCCCAATCGCCGCCCTGCGCAAGATAGGTTTCATATCCGAGCACCTGACGCATCAGCTTGTCCCAAAGAGTAGCCGTTGCACACGGACCAAATAATGTCGTTGGTTTACCGGAGAAGGCATAGCCGGGCAGCGACGGGATAATAAGGTCAAACGCATCAGCAGGGTTCCCCCCGTGGCGTGAAGGATAGGCAAGCGGCTCTATCGTCTCCCAAAACTCATAGAACGAGCCGGGCCAGCCATGTGTAATCAGCAAGGGTCGCTGTCCGCCTGCCTCGCCAGTAATGTGCAGAAAATGGATATCCAGCCCATCTATCTCGGCTTTGAAATGCGGATACTTGTTCAGGTCAGCCTCAATAGCGCGCCAGTTATATTCTGTCTGCCAATACTGAACGACATCCGTTAGAACGGCGTGCGACATGCCATGCAACCAAGCCTCATCTGTGCCGCCTTGCGGGGCTTCAAACCAACGATAAGCTGCCACGCGCGCCTTGATACGGTCGAGGACGGCCTGATCAATCTTTATCTCAAACGGGCTCAACTGGTCCATAGTATGCCCCTCAAGCAGGTTTAACACGCACACTGATCGGCGCATGGTCAGACGGCTTGAACCCCCCGCGCCAACCCAGATGCACCTGATAACTTTCCATATCTGTCAAAGGCAGTGCGGTCTCACTGGCCCAGATATGATCGAGCCGACGGCCACGGTTACTGGCCGCCCAATCTTTGGCCCTATAGCTCCACCAGCTGTAGAGCTTTTGCTCATCATCGTGTAACAGGCGGGCAATGTCATGGAACCCACCTTTTTTGCGCGAGGCTTCGAGCAGTTCAGTTTCAATAGGCGTGTGGGAAACGATTTTCAAAAGCTGCTTGTGCGACCAGACATCATTTTCGTGTGGCGCGACGTTCAGGTCTCCCACCAGAATGCGCGGAGCGGCATCCTTTTTCAGTCTAGCATAGCAAGTACCAAGCTTTTTCAGGAAATCGAGTTTATGGGCGAACTTGTCGTTCTTTTCCGGGTCGGGGACATCGCCGCCTGCAGGCAGGTAGATATTATGTACTTCAACACCTTTAATTTTTGCTGCCACGACGCGGGCATGCCCTTCTCTGCATAATTTGGGCGGGGCAACCTCTTCGATTGGAAAGCGCGACGCAATGGCGACCCCGTGATGCCCGCCCCTTTGGCCATTCAGCGCCAAATGCGGCAAGCCCATCGCTTCAAAGGCTTTGATCGGAAATTGATCATTCAAGCATTTGGTTTCCTGAAGACAAATCACATCTGGATTCTCAGCTTCAACAAAAGCGGCGACATTCGGCGCGCGCAAGCGGACCGAATTTATATTCCAACTGACAAGGCGAAAAGATTTCATCTGTTGGTATTGCGTTATGAGGGGCAGAAGGTCAACGCGCCCGGACTTGAGGGAGGGAGGGAGTGTCCGGGCGCTTGACGCTTAGCGTCAGATCAACGCGAAGGCTGATCAGAACTGATCGACGGTGTAGGCCACTTGAGGGAGGGAGTAGCAAAATCATGTCCGTCGATCAGTGATGTCCATATGAGGACTTTTGATCTCTCTTTCAAGTAACTAAATCGTTAGATGTCTTATGCCTAGTCGCGCTCATCTTCTTCATCCAGTTCCTCAATGCGAAATAAGCGAGGGTTTAAGCTAATGCCGGTTTCCACGCCTGCAAGCTGTACGCTTGTTACGCCGCCTTCAGGATCAATCGCCTGCCACTCAAGCAAGCCATAATCTGCTGCATCCAGCACCAGCAATAAGCTGCCCTCAGTCTCCCCGGTTTTATCTTCCATGAGGACACCGACAATATTCTCGGTCTTGCGCACGCCAAGAATGTTGACCTGTTCTGCAAAGTCGATCTTGTCGTCCAGAATGAGGCCCAGTGGGGTCGCGCGCAGGGGCAATCTGTCCTGTGTTTCAAGGTCTTTATCCTCGATAGCAACGCTGGTACCGTCTGACACAATCAGCAAAGGTGATGGTGCATCATAGACAAACCGCACCCGCCCCGGACGGCGCAGGTAGAAATCACCTGAGACCGTATTGAAAGCCGGGTCTTGTTGGGTGAAACGCCCTTTTGCTGTTTTCACATCAGCCAAGGCCGCTGCAATTTCATCTAGCAAGGCGTCACGCTCAGCGCCGGTAATGTCACTCTCAAGGCCTGACGTTTCAGACCCCTCAGGTGCAGGTACAGGAAGAGGCGCAACAGGCTGACTGCCTTGTAGGGAAAAGGGCAAGACGGCCAGAGATAAAATCATCGCGAGCGTACTTATAGAACCTGTCATTATTGGCCTCCATCGGCATTCATATGAATATGTTTCTACCTGATAAGATATGAATGCCTAATGTCCGAAAAAAGGCGATTTTCCAAGTTTTACGCCTAAATTTGTTGGTTGCTATTCATCGCCGCCACAGGTCCACGCGAAAGGGGCCTGTTTGGGGAAGGTCAGGAGGCTCGTATTTCGACCGCTTTTAGCGGCTTAGCGGACCATATCTGATTTTCCGAAGATACCCACGAAGGCGGGGATCCAGACGAAGACTTCCAGTCTCTGCTTAACTGGACACCTGCCTGCGCAGGTGTCGGCGAAGTTTGAGCTTGGGTCCGCTCCCGGCGTC
>CAYUFN010000197.1:0-3381 GCA_964443965.1 uncultured Hyphomonas sp.
GGGTTTTCGGCCCGCGCGTTTTCTTACCCCAAGGCGTCACAGGATGACGGCCACCAGAGGATTTACCTTCGCCACCACCATGCGGGTGATCGACCGGGTTCATCGCGACACCGCGAACAGAAGGGCGAATGCCTTTCCAGCGGTTACGACCGGCTTTAGACATAACCTGGTTCATATTGTCCGGGTTAGACACAGCGCCAACCGTTGCCAGGCAGCGATCGAGCACCATGCGAAGCTCGCCAGATGCCAGCTTGATCTGGGCATAACCACCGTCTCGGCCGACCAACTGCGCGTAAGACCCGGCAGAGCGGATCATTTGCGCGCCCTTCTCAGGCTTCAGCTCAATATTATGAATGATGGTGCCAACCGGAATATTCTTCAGCGGCATCGTATTACCAGGCTTGATATCAGCCGATGCGGAGGAGATCACCTTGTCACCCACACCAAGACGCTGCGGCGCAAGAATATAAGCCTGCTCGCCGTCTGCATAGGTAACCAGCGCGATAAAGGCCGTCCGGTTCGGGTCATACTCAAGACGCTCAACAGTTGCCTCAACATCAAACTTGTTTCGTTTGAAGTCGATCTTGCGGTAAAGCTTCTTGGCCCCACCCCCGCGACGACGCGAGGTGATGCGCCCTGTATTGTTCCGCCCGCCAGACTTGGTCAGACCCTCAGTCAGTTTTTTGACCGGGCGTCCTTTGTGCAAGTCAGAACGATCAACCAGCACCAGCTGGCGGCGTCCCGGGGAGGTTGGTTTAAATGTCTTTAATGCCATATCCGTGCGCTCCCCTTAAAGACCCGTGGTCACGTCAATGGCCTGATCGCCATCAAGTGTCACAATTGCTTTTTTCCAGTCAGGACGACGACCAAGCGTTCCTTTGAAACGCTTCGTTTTGCCCTTCACCTTGATTGTGTTGACCTTGGAAACCTTCACCTTGAAAAGTGTTTCAACAGCCTCTTTGATTGTCGCCTTATCAGCATCAATCGCAACCTTGAAAATATACTTCCCATGCTCTGCAACGAGCGTGGACTTTTCAGTGATATGCGGCGCCAGGACCGTATCGTAATAATGATTCTTCACATCAGCCATGGCTTATTTCGCCTCCTTGGCACGTTTAGCGAGCAAGCGCGCAGCATACTCTTTATCAACCTTTGAACGCGGCGGCTCACCAGCAATCATTTCCTTACATTGCTCAAGCCACTCTTCAGTCTTGGCCTTTTCGACCTTATTGACCTTCTCCAGCACAGCCGCGCGATCCGCATCTGACAAAGCAACATAACCTGTCAGCGTACCCGCACCGACCGCGCGCAATTCTTTCGCCGTCTTGGGCCCAATGCCATCAACGAGCTGAATGTCATCAATAAAACTATCCTTGGAAAACGGAGAAGCGCCCTGAAGTTTACCTTCAAAGCGCTGCGAAATACCGTCTACGGCGTCTTTTGTGAGCACGAGAGTCTTGCGGCGCATCACGTCATACACATTAAGACCAATGACCGGAAGAACATCCACATTTGGAATATTACGCGCGGCTTTGGCAAAATTCTCGTCCACAGAGACACCGCCAATAATCAGCGCATTCTCGATACCGAGCCCGGCAAGCTTGCCACGCAGGTCTTTTGTCTTGGGCGCATCCATTTTAGCGTCGTCAATCACGATCAACGCGCCGTCTTTTGCTTTAGCAATTTGTGCGCATGAGAGCGCACGCGCGGCCCATGAGCCACACCGCCGCCTACAAAGATCGGCGCGTTGCGCGATCCGTGACGCGCACCGCCTGAGCCCTTTTGACGAATAAATTTCTTCGTCGTCACGCTCACTTCGCTACGTGTTTGCGTCTTGTGCGTACCCGCCTGTCGCTTAGCCAGTTGCCAGCGCACAGCACGGTGCAGGATGTCCGAGCGGATATCCTCAACACCAAAAATTGCATCATCCAGCGCAGCTTTACCAGCAGCCTTGCCTTCGAGTGTTTTTACCGAGACGTCCATTATTCGCCGCCCTCTTGTTCTTTAATCAGTTTAGCAAGCAGCTTCCGATCAACTTCCGCCTGCGGTTCGCCGCCAGCCAGAAGATCTTTGGCTTGACCAACCCAGTCTTCCGTTTTGGCCTTCTCGGCAACGCCCAACTCTTCGAGCAGCGCGTCGCGGTCAGCGTCAGCCATCTCAACAAAGCCAGACAGCGTGCCCGCACCTTTTTCCTTGAGCTTCTCTTCAGCCTTTGGCCCAATACCGTCGACAAGCACGATTGTGTCCGCCGGGCCGCCTGGCGTGATGTTAGCTCCACCGCTACCACTACCTTTGTCTTCCTTCGGCGCAGCCTTCTCGGGAGCCCGAAACGAGCCAGCCTCTGGTGCTTCCGCCGGACGCGCAATTTTCACAGCGTCACGCACCTCAACCCAAGAGCCTTCATGCCCGGGAATTGCACCCTTAACGAGCAGCAAACCGCGATCAACGTCAGTGCGCACGATTTCAAGGTTTTGAACAGACACACGCGCCGCACCATAGTGGCCAGCCATTTTTTTGCCTTTAAACACCCGGCCAGGATCCTGACATTGCCCGGTTGAGCCATGCGAGCGGTGAGAGATCGATACACCGTGAGAGGCGCGCAAACCGCCAAAGTTCCAGCGCTTCATCGCACCAGCAAAACCCTTACCGATGCTGACAGCAGCAACATCAACTTTCTGACCTGGAACAAAATGATCGGCAACCACTTCGGCACCGACCTCAGGAAGGTTACCCTTCACACGAAACTCAACAAGCTTCGCCTTTGGCGCTACGCCAGCTTTTGCAAACTGACCACGCTGCGGCTTTGGGGTGCGCTTGGCTTTCTTCGTGCCCGCGCCAAGAATAACGGCATTGTATCCATCATTGCGCGTCACTGTCGATTTGACCGCCTTTTCGCGACCCTTGGTAAGCGTCACCTGACGATCTTCATCGGTGCGCACACCAACGACCTGACATCCGTCAAGCGCCAGAACGGTCACAGGCACGTGCTGCCCATTTTCGTTAAAGATGCGCGTCATACCCATTTTGCGGGCTAACACGCCTGAACGTTCAGCAGGAAGCGTCATTATCTTGCCCCCTCGAGCTTAATCTCCACAGCAACACCGGCAGACAGATCAAGCTTCATCAGCGCATCTACGGTTTGCGGTGTAGGATCAACAATATCGAGCATGCGCTTATGCGTCCGAATCTCGAACTGCTCGCGCGACTTCTTATTCACGTGTGGCGAACGGTTGACCGTAAATTTCTCAATACGCGTCGGCAGCGGGATAGGCCCGCGCACATCAGCGCCTGTTCTTTTCGCAGTTGAGACAATTTCCTTAGCGGACATGTCTAAAGCGCGATGATCAAAGGCTTTGAGCCTGATCCTGATATTCTGTTTTT
>CAYUFN010000198.1:0-3217 GCA_964443965.1 uncultured Hyphomonas sp.
GAGATTCTCAGCGAGAAATCGCCTTGAACGCGTCTGAAGCCCTTAGTGGACATTTGGAGATTATGCTAGAGCATAATGAATCATTGCCCGAGCCATCAGACCTCGAATCAATTCAGCTCAATCCAAATGAGGGTGATATCGCTATCATTCTGGTCACAGCCTATGCCGTGAAACCTCGCGAAGTCGCCGCTTAAACAGCCCCCACCAAGCTCTCGAAAACTCCCAGTCCATCCGTGCCGCCTTCGTGGCCGCCTATGGCGCGTTCAGGATGCGGCATCATGCCGAGCACGCGGCCGTTTTCCGAGATCACACCTGCAATATCACGCGCTGAGCCGTTTGGGTTGCCTGCATAGCGAAACGCCACACGGCCTTCACCTTCGAGCGTGTCGAGGGTGGCTTCATCCGCCATATAGTTGCCGTCATGATGGGCGATTGGAATTGTTACCTCCTCTTTACCCGCATAGGCGGAGGTAAAGGCCGTGTTCGCGCTTTCCACTTTCAGGGCTTGCGGCCTGCAGATAAAATTGAGCGAGGCATTGCGCACCAACGCGCCCGGCAACAGTCCCGTCTCGGTTAAAATCTGGAAGCCATTGCAAACGCCAAGCACATAGCCACCGCGCGCGGCATGATCGTGCAATTGTTTGATCACCGGAGAGTTGGCTGCCATCGCGCCGCAGCGCAGATAATCGCCATAGGAAAACCCGCCGGGGATCATCACCAGATCAGTCCCATCGGGGATGGTGCCGTCTTTGTGCCAAACCATCGCTGGCACATGTCCAGTGGCCTGCGCCAAAGCGGTTTGCGCATCTCGGTCACAATTGGACCCCGGAAAAACAATAACAGCCGTTTTCATAAAGTCCCTTTAACAGCGAGTCGCCCGCTTGTGGAGAGCTTATCTGTTCACGTCATCAGGTTTTCTGACAGCGGAATGTATTGTTGCCTGGATCATAAGTTTAAATACTGCTTCAAACTCAAGATGCGTTTTGGTCACAAGTTTCAAGCAGGAGAAGAGTTATCAGATTTCGTCCGTTAGCCCTTGATGTATTGGGAGGGTGACACGCCGTACCAATCTTTAAAAGCGCGCGTAAAAGCACTCTGATCTGAATAACCAAGCGAGTGTGCAAGATCAGCAATGGAATGCGTTCCGCGCTTAAGCTCAAATTCGCATGCCTCTTTGCGCACACTTTCAAGCACATTGCGATAAGTGGTGCCCTCTTCTTTCAAACGCCTGCGCAGCGTTCGCTCTGTTGTGCCGCATATATCAGCAACATGGGCAATCTTTGGTGCTTCCTCAACGAGGCGTGTACGTATAATCTGAAAAACCTCGCGGGTAGCGGTCAGAGGCTTTCCCAAGTCTGCTAATTCACGGTCCAAAATCTGGCGAATGTTTGCAACAAGTAACGGGTTAGGCTGAGGCATTTGATGCTCAATCAATTCACGGGAGACTTCCATCAGGTCCTGATCAGCTTCAAAGTAGAGCGGGCAGCGGAATATATCTTCATAAGCGGTGAGGTCAGCTGGCTTGCGATGGCGAAAATGCATGCCAATGATCATCATATCCTGATCCCAAGTCACCCAGCGCCCGAAAGCCGCAACACCACCAAAAAATTTTTCGACATAGGGCCGCAAATACTCAGCATCTTTAATATCCGTTTCCCAGCTAACATAAGCGCGCGCGCCACGTTTCTTCACATCTGTTTGCCCAACCTGCAGCAGCAGTGATTGGTAGACGCGATACATCTTGATCATCTCTTCAAGCGTATTTGAGGCAACCATGGCATGTCCCAGATCGGCCATTGCAGAAGGGCGTAAAAAGCCCCCGGTCAGTGCGCATATCCCCACCTTTCCAGAGACTTCCTCTGCATAATGGAGCATGTCGATCAGGATCGTACTGTCAAACCGCATGGCGGCGCGGGCCAAAGCCTTATGTCCTCCTGGTATCTTGGTGATGAGCTGATGTTCAGGGCATCCAAGCGCCACACAGGCCTCAAAGGCATTCTTTAGATACGCTGATGATGTCGTACCATATACGTTGATATGCTTAGAGGAATTATCTGCCATTTGTCCCCATCCTTGCGGAAGAAGATGATTATATGAAAAAAAGTTCAAATGTGCAGTAGAAAATTCTGTTTTGTCCGGTTTTGTGTGCGCGATTGTCCGTTCTAATCAAGACAAGTCACTGATTTTAAGAGATTGTTAACGCATGGAGTTGGCAGGGGACGGCCAACTCAACGACCCGTAAGGGGGTCAAGCCTCGCCTGCTTTCCTGCCGACTGCAAGCGAGGCTTTTTTGCTTTTCTAGTAATGACAGCGCAGTATTCAGGTGACCTGCAAAGAGGTATAAACGCTTACTTTATCTCGTAAGCGTAACGCTCGATCACTGTATTTGCGAGCAGTTTTTCGCACATCTCTCTAACTCGCGCATCGGCTGCGCCGGCATCCAGTCCGTCTGCAAGGTCTAGTTCGATAACTTTACCAATCCGCGCGGCAGAAACTTCATTATAGCCCATGCGGCCGAGCGTATCTGCAACCGCTTTGCCTTGTGGATCCAATACGCCGGACTTCAAACTGATATGTACAATTGCCTTCATTTTGAAGCTCCTTTGAAGTCAACAATCTCAGCCCCATCTCCTGAGTCTTTAATTATGCCAAGGCGGCGTGCCACCTCAGCGTAGGCTTCGGTGACCCCGCCTAAATCACGGCGGAACCGATCCTTGTCGAGTTTCTCGTTCGTTTCCAGGTCCCAAAGGCGGCAGCTGTCAGGGCTAATCTCATCGGCCAGAATGGTGCGCATAATATCCTTGTCGTAATAGCGACCAAATTCCAATTTGAAATCGACCAAGCGAATGCCAACACCGGCAAACATCCCGCTCATAAAATCATTGACACGCAGCGACATGGAAACAAGGTCATCCATTTCCGACGGGCTCGCCCAGCCAAAAGCAGATATGTGCTCTTCGGCAACCAGTGGATCGCCAAGCTCATCTTTCTTCAAGCAAAACTCAACAATTGGTCGGGGAAGGATTTCGCCTTCAGGAATGCCGAGCCGTTTAGACATCGTGCCAGCTGCAATATTGCGAACAATCACCTCCAGAGGGATAATCTCGACCTTCTTAATCAGTTGCTCGCGCATATTCAGGCGCTTGATGAAATGGTTTGGGATACCAACAGCACCCAGCCGTGTCATCATAAATTCGGAAATACGATTATTCAGCAC
>CAYUFN010000199.1:0-3178 GCA_964443965.1 uncultured Hyphomonas sp.
AATCGAACCGGGGTACACGGATTTGCAATCCGCTGCGTCACCACTCCGCCATGGTACCTCACAGGACGCTGGCAATAGCAGGCTTGAGCCAAATTGCAAAGCCTCCAATGCGACTTGGGCATTGAATGCGTCTCTTATTATGTTAAAGCGGCTATAAATAGGTGAAGCTTATATATTCCAAGAGGCCTTTATGGATTTTCCTGCCGCGCGTCGTATTATGGTCGACAGCCAAATTCGTCCCAATGATGTTACTGAGCCCGCACTTGTTGCTGCTATTATGGATGTTGCGCGGGAAGCTTTTGTTCCAGCCTCGCGCAAGAATGTTGCTTATTCAGAACTTGAGATTGAAACGTCACAAGGGCGTGCGCTGTGGACCCCGCGCGATTTCTCCAAGCTTGTTAAAGCAGCTGAGCCGCAGCGGGAAGATATTGCTTTGATTATTGGCGCGGGCGCTGGGTATGAGGCAGCCGTTCTGGCTGGCATGGTTGAGACTGTCATCGGGCTTGAAGATGATGAGAACCTTGTTGAAACAACAACTGCGCGTTTAGCTGAGCAAGGCGCTGACCGCGCGGTAATTGTGCAGGGAGACCTTGCAAAAGGTTTAGCTGATCAAGGGCCTTTTGATCTGATTCTGGTCAATGGCATGGTCGAAACCGTACCGGAGGCCTGGACAGCGCAGCTTGCTGAGAATGGCCGTCTTGCGGTTGTGGTGCAGACCGGCAGAGACCTTGGCGAAGCGCGTATCTATAAACGCGCAGGTAAAACGCTCTCTTATCGCGTCGCATTTGAAGCGTCTCCTCCTAAATTTGAAGCATTTAATGCGACAAAAAGTTTCGCCTTTTAGGCGTTATCGGGCGATTTCTGGCCTTAAATCTGATTTATCTTCACTCTCCGTAAGGAACCCTGTCTTATGTACGGGGCGTATATTGGAGTATGATGATGCGAGTATGGAATGTTTTGGCAGCGAGTGTCTGTAGTCTGGCAGTTTTGGCTGGACCTGCGCAAGCTGATACACTTCAGGATGCACTCTGGGCGACTGAGAACACAAATCCTGAGCTTGAAAATCAGCGCGAGCAGATGAAAATCTCAGAAGAACAGCTTGCACAAGCCAAAGGCGCGCGCCTGCCCACTGTTGAAGTTACGGGGCAATATGGTCCGGAAACCATTCAAACAAACCGCGTCCTCGTGCTTGATCAGGGTGGCCGTCAGATTGCCTCTACGTCTTTGCAGGCAACCCAGCCCCTTTATGCGGGGGGGCGTATTCTGGCCGGTATCCGCGAAGCGCGCGCCGGCATTGGCGCAAGTACATCGCAACTGGAAGCAACGCGTCAGGATATGTATCTCAGCGTGATCAACGCCTATATTGATGTGCGCCGGGATCGGGAAACCATTCGCATCCGGGAAAATAGCGTCTTGCTACTAACTGAACAGTTTCAGGCAGCCAATGATCGCTTTGAGGTCGGAGAGATTACGCGCACAGATGTCGCGCAGGCCGAAGCGCGCCTTGAAAGCGCAAAAGCAAACCTGGCCGCCGCCATCGCGCAGGCCGAAGGCAGTCTTGCCAATTACATTTTCTTTGTCGGTGTTGTGCCCGGTGAGCTTGCGCCGCCGCCACCATTGAAAGATTTACCAAATTCCTTTGATGAGGCGCTTGCAATTGCCTTTGAAAACAATCCAGATATTGAAACGGCAAGATATAATGAGCGCGCCGCCGAACAACGCGTAAAAACGGCACGGGCCCGGTTGCGCCCTGAGGTGAATCTTGTTGCGACAGCTTCGGCGCAGGGGACACTGAACCAGCCAGACTCGCCAGCAAACCCTTTTGGACCGGGAGGGCCAACGCCTGACTTCCTGGACCGCAATGTCTCTGCTTTTGCTCAAGCCCGTATTCCTCTTTATCAGGGCGGCGTTGCGCGCAGCCAGATGCGGTCTGCCAAGCATTCGCGCAATCAGGCGCGCCTTGATGTTGAGTCCGTTCGCCGTCAAACCGTCGCACAGATATCTCAATCCTGGCATTCCTATCGCTCTGCTTTGATTGGGATAGAGGCCTCCAAGCGACAAGTCACCGCTGCGCAAATCGCGTTCGAGGGCGGCGTTGAGGAGCTAGCTGTCGGTGTGCGCACGACGCTGGATGTACTCGATCAGGAGCAGGACCTCCTGGATGCACGTCTGGGCGTGATTATTGCTGAACGGGATGCCTACCTCGCCGCAAATCAGCTCTTAAGAGCTATGGGTGAACTGACACGCAAGCGGCTTGGGTTTTAGGTCTGCTGTCTGTCGCTGTTAAAATGTAATAAGCTGTTAACCATCTGGTCGTACTCCTGTTAACACTTAGAGATTCGCAAGAGGTCCATTATGGCGGAACAAGCAGCAAAAGAACCAACTATGGAAGAAATCCTGGCGTCAATTCGCCGGATTATCTCAGAAGGTGGTGAGCCTGAAGCTGATATCAGTGAAGCATCTGTTGCCACACCTAAACTTACAGAGGTGGCGCATGATGATAGCCTGGATGAGGCGTTCGATGTCTCGGAATTGCTTGGTGATCAGGATAATGAGCCTGCCCCAGCAGAAAATGAGCACTTGTTAAGTGTGGAAGAATTGCTCGGATCCAGCGAAGTTGACTTTGGTGATTATGACGAGGATAGCCCGCTGGAGGTTGATGACATCACCTTGCCGCCGCTTAGCGAAGATATCAGCGCCGAGCCGCAAGCTGATCTTGATGATGCATTTGAGGCTGACACTGATGTGATGAGTGACCTCGATAGCCTGCTTGATGAAGTCAATGCCATTGAAGCCGCCGCTGAAACACCTGAACCTGCCGCTTTTACACCGGAGCCAAAACCTATGCCTCAGCCAATCCCTGCGCCTGTTACTCCATCTGCAGCCTCTCCGGCGGCTGTTTCAACGGCGGCTGCCCTGACGGGTAATTCCACACTGGAAGGCTTGGTGAGCGAGCTAATGAGGCCCGTCATTAAGGAATGGATTGATAACAATCTCCCTGCCATGGTCGAGCGCCGTGTCGAGGCCGAAATCAACCAGATTGCCACCAAGGTTATTTCTGCCCTGCGCGACGCATAAACCCCTTTCGCAGACACGCGAAAAATCATAATACACAAAGGGCGTGCCGGAAGGTGCGCCTTTTTCATTTTACGGATGCTACCATGCTCGATCAATTTTT
>CAYUFN010000200.1:0-3162 GCA_964443965.1 uncultured Hyphomonas sp.
GCCATGCGAACTGACTTGGCGCGAACCATGTCTGTGGAAGAAGGGTTTGAGGGTGAAGTGGATCAATTGTTGCAGCGCCATGTCCTGCCTCATCTTATGAGTGCATCCGCGAGTGGTGAAAGCCATATTCATCAGCAAATTATTGAGCAGGTGGAGAGGCCGCTTATCAAGTTGGCTTTATCTGTAACATCAGGGAACAAGGTACGCGCGGCTTCGTTGCTAGGTGTCAATAGAAATACGTTACGTGCGAAGATGAAGGCGCTTGATTTAGCAGATCAGTAATTGACGTGCGGCGAAGTGTTGCTTTAAAACACCAGTGTTGCTATTGGGTGACATCCCTGTAAGCGTGAGCGTAAGTTTGAGTGTTTCGAGGCCAGATTTAGAAAATTACGGTAGCTCGAGGCTTTACCTAATAGTCTTTGGCTTTGCTGTCGCTATCGCTGCGATTGCGACATTTTTGGCAATCTCAAATATCGATCCGGCACGCCCTATGCCAAACATCATATTTTGGGTGTTTGGTATTAATGCAGTCCTGATTGTCACCTTGGGATGGCTTTTGGTGCGCCGCTATAGACAATTGCAAAGCCGTAGACATATTACAGGTGAGGGGCGATTAGTTCGGCGGTTTCTATTATTGTTCAGCGCCTCTTCAGTGATACCTGCAACCTTTGCTGCAATCTTTCTGGGCGCAACTGTTACGCAAGGTTTAAATAACTGGTTCGAAACGCGCATAGGGACCGTGATTGAAGAAACGGCTCTGTTGGCACAGGAGCGGGTTGATACGCTGAGCGCTATGATTGGCGCGCAAAGTCAGGAAGTCGCAGCGCGGATAGATTTTGAAGACACAGCAGGTGGCATCAAAAATGATCCTGTGCGCTATGCGTCTTATTTAGGGCGCCAAGCGACGGCGCTGGGGGCCCGTGCAGCCTTCATTACATCGGCTGAGGGCGAGCTTATTATGATGGCGGATGTTCCGCGCCCAATTCCCTTCAATCCGCCAACGACAATTGCCCTAGAGGAGGCAAGGGAGGGGCTGGTTGGCCAAACGCTCTACAGGGAAGCTGGTGTGGTTACTGCAACAGTTCGACTAACGCATCCCTCTAATACTTTTGTCCATTTGGTGCACGAGCTTGATCCTAGTGTTTTCGAGCGTTTGGCAAATGCTGCGCAAGCTGTGTCACAGTATCGGCAAGCTGCCGAGGTAAGTGGGCAGCTGCAAAGGTTTATGGCGATTGGATACGCGCAGGTTGTAATTCTCGCTTTGCTGTTATTTGCAAGGATCGGGCTGGATGCCGGAAGCCAGATCGCGCGTCCATTAGGGACGCTTGCTATGGCTGCAGAAAAAGTGCGTGATGGTGATCTTACGGCACGTGTTGCTGTGCCGGGCAATGATGATGAAATTGATACGCTGACCGTTTCGTTTAACACAATGGCAGCCCAACTTGGTGCGCAGCGCTCAGCTCTTTTGTCTGCACGATCAGTATCAGAAGATCGCCGACAGTTTCTTGAAACGCTTCTATCTCAAATTAGTGCTGGCGTTATACGGATCGATCAGTCAATGACGGTGACACTGGCAAATTCATCTGCTGAGGGTTTGATCGGGCGCAAAGATCTACATGGGCAGCGCCTTGGCGATATTATACCTGAGTTCAAAGTGCATGCGCATAGTGCAATACGTGACCACAATGCTGGTGATACGTCTTTGGAAATAACAATTGACGGTGAAACGAAGCATATCAGGCTTCGTACGCTTGCTGATGGTGACGGCGGGTGTGTTCTAACCTTTGATGACGCCACAAAAATTATTACTGCGCAAAGGCATATGGCTTGGCGCGATGTTGCACGCCGAATTGCACATGAGATTCGTAATCCTTTAACGCCCATACATTTGGCAGCAGAACGCCTGCATCGAAGATATTCAAAAACTGTCAGCGAGGATGATAATGTTTTCGAGCGAAGCCTGGATACGATTACGAGGCAGGCAACAGATATTGGGCGAATGGTTGACGAATTTTCAAAATTTGCACGCATGCCAAAGCCTGAGATACGCCCCTTTGATTTCGTCGCTATGCTGAGTGATACTGTTTTTTCGCAAAGAATGGTGACGCCAGATATAAAATATGAACTTACCTCGGGCTTGGACGATCTAATTTTCTATGGCGATGAACGCTTATTGGGGCAAGCCTTCGGCAATCTTGTGAAAAACGCATCAGAGGCGATTAGTGGTATGCCCGAAGATTTGGAAGTTATTGGACAGATCAAACTTTCTGTTGTTCAAAAAGATGATTTCCTTCGCATTACAATTGACGATAATGGCCCTGGTTTCCCTGAAGAGTACCGTGAGCGCCTATTGGAGCCTTATGTAACGACGCGTGAACGCGGTACCGGGCTTGGTTTGGCCATTGTTAACAGGGTTATCATCGATCATGGGGGCTCTATCACCCTGGTTAAGAGACCTGATGGTCAGCGTGGCGCACGCGTAAACATCGCCTTGCCTTGCGCGCCCCACGAAAAGAAGAACATACAGACTCTTCAAGAACCCAAAGAGGAAGTAATTTATGATCAGTGATATTCTTATCGTCGATGATGAGCCTGATATTCGCGAACTGGTTTCAGGGGTTCTTGAAGATGAAGGCTATAAAACACGAACGGCTGCAACATCTGAGGATGCAATTGTCGAGGTGAGAACACGGGCACCTTCTTTAGTTGTCCTTGATGTTTGGCTTCAGGGAAGCAAGATGGATGGGTTGGAGTTGCTTCAGTACCTTAAATCTATTGACCCCCTCTTGCCCATCATACTCATCAGTGGGCACGGAAATATAGAAACAGCAATCGCAGCTATTCGCCGGGGGGCTTATGACTTCATCGAAAAGCCGTTTAAGAGCGACAAGCTCATATTTATCATTGAGCGTGCGATTGAAGCGGCCGCGCTCAGGCGTGAAAATGAAAAGCTTCGGTCTCAGGCAGGGCTGACGGAGCAGTGGATTGGAAGTAGCCCTCCTGCTCAGGCATTGCGAGCGGCAATTGAGAAGGTCGCACCAACAAATTCACGTGTCATGATCAAGGGACGGGCGGGGGTTGGTAAGGAGCTGACTGCGAATCTGATTCATTCAAGGTCAAATCGGGCGGAGGGGCCATTTCTGGCTGTAAACGCCGCAAATC
>CAYUFN010000201.1:0-3159 GCA_964443965.1 uncultured Hyphomonas sp.
GCTCGCGTCGGGACACCTTCCACGCCAGCGACTGTCCTGCCTATTGAAAGCCAACCCGTACCCCAAATGGTTGATCGCAAAATGGCGCTACCAGAAAGCACGCGCCTCTACCTACTCGCGCCGATTGTACGTGGACGGAAGGGAGAATACCGTAAGGAATTTGCAGAACTGCTGAAAAAAGGTTTTCAGCGCGTAAAGGTGAATGGCGAGTTTCATGAATTGGAGACGCCCCCGAAACTAGACAAAAAATTCAAACACGACATTGACGTCGTTGTAGACCGGGTCGTTGTTAAGGCTGGGATGGAGCAGCGTTTAGCCGAAAGCTTTGAAACCGCCCTCGCACTAGCCAGCGGCATTGCTATCGCTGAGTACGCAAAGCTCGAAGAAGGTGAGACTGAACCCAAGCGAATTATTTACAGTGCAAATTTTGCCTGTCCCGAAAGCGGGTTTACAATTCCCGAAATAGAGCCACGCCTCTTCTCGTTTAACAATCCATTTGGCGCTTGCCCAAAATGTGACGGCCTGGGCAGCCAGCTGAAAATCGATCCAGATCTTATCGTACCTGACCGCGACCGTAATCTGCTCGATGGTGCGATTGCGGCGTGGGCAAAGTCTGCTTCCCCATACCAAACACAAACCCTACAAGCACTATCTGCGCACTACCGCTTCGACTTAAAGAAACCCTGGAACAAGCTTTCTAAAAAAGTACAAGACATTGTCCTTTTCGGAACAGGGAATGACGAAGTTGACTTTATTTATGATGATGGAATGCGCCGGTATGAAGTAACCAAGACGTTTGAAGGCGTTATTCCAAACCTAGAACGCCGCTTTCGGGAAACCGATTCAAACTGGATGCGTGAGGAAATTGGCAAATACCAATCTGCACAGGCATGCCCCTCATGTAAGGGAAAGCGATTGAAGCCGCAGGCGCTTGCGGTAAAAATTGGCGGATTGGATATTTCAGACAGCGCAATTTTTTCCATCAAGGAAGCTGTCGAATGGTTTTCAAATACCCACAAGCATCTGGACAAGCAAAAGAACGAGATTGCCGGGCGCATCCTGAAAGAGATCAATGACCGGCTCAAGTTCCTTAACAATGTCGGTCTTGAATATCTCACGCTCTCACGCGCTTCGGGAACGCTATCGGGCGGTGAAAGCCAGCGCATTCGTTTGGCCTCACAAATCGGCTCAGGGCTAACAGGTGTGCTCTATGTGCTCGATGAACCTAGCATCGGCCTGCACCAGCGCGATAATGAGCGCTTGCTTGAAACACTCAAGCGCCTACGTGATTTGGGTAACTCAGTGATCGTAGTCGAGCATGACGAGGATGCGATCTTGCAAGCTGATCATGTCATAGATATGGGACCTGCTGCCGGTATTCATGGCGGCGAGATCACTGCACAAGGCGCACCAGAAGATGTAATCGCAAGCGAAAAAAGCCTGACCGCGGCCTATTTGAATGGACGTGAAGAAATTGCCATCCCACAGAAACGCAGGCTTTGGAAAAAATCAAAATCCATCACTTTAAAAGGCGCGCGGGGAAACAATCTGCAAGACGTGACCGCAACCATTCCACTTGGCGTTTTCACGGCGATTACAGGGGTTTCGGGCGGCGGCAAGTCCCCGCTCATCATTGAAACGCTCTACAAAGCGCTGGCGCGAAGATTAAACAATGCCTCAAAGCCCCCGGCACCCTATGATAGCATTGAGGGCCTAAATCACCTCGACAAGGTGATTGACATCGACCAAAGCCCAATCGGGCGCACGCCACGCTCTAACCCAGCGACCTATACAGGTGCGTTTGGCCCCATCCGAGAATGGTATACCGGACTGCCCGAATCAAAGACACGCGGTTATAAGCCGGGGCGTTTCTCCTTCAACGTCAAAGGGGGGCGCTGTGAAGCTTGCCAAGGCGACGGGGTAATCAAAATTGAGATGCACTTCCTGCCAGATGTGTATGTCACCTGTGAGCAATGTCAGGGAAAGCGATACAATCGCGAAACACTTGAAGTGCTCTACAAAGGTAAATCTATCGCTGACGTCCTGGATATGACAGTGGAGGAGGCTGAGAAGTTCTTCCATGCTGTGCCAAAAATTAAATCAAAAATGACAACACTAAAGCGTGTGGGGCTTTCCTACGTCAAAGTTGGCCAACAGGCGACAACATTATCTGGTGGTGAGGCCCAACGAGTAAAGCTGGCCAAAGAGCTCTCAAAGCGTGCGACAGGCCGCACGCTCTATATACTCGATGAGCCAACAACAGGCCTACACTTTCACGATGTCCGCAAGCTACTTGAAGTCCTGGAAGAACTTGTCGACGCTGGAAACACGGTTGTTGTGATTGAGCACAATCTGGATGTTATCAAAACTGCCGACCATATTATTGATATTGGCCCCGAAGGCGGTACCGGCGGTGGAAAGATCGTTGCAACAGGCACTCCCGAAGAGGTGGCTGCAACGAAGGGGAGCTGGACGGGTAAATACTTGCAGGAAACCTTCCGCAGGCAGGACGCCCGCAAAGCCATGGCGAAAAAGGCCGCAACAAAGAAACCAGCCAAGAGCAAAGCCAGGCCGAAAGCAAAACCGAAAGCTGTCAGGAAAAAGGCATCAAGCATAACAAGAAAAAAAGTCTAACTGTTTTCTAGGTTGCGACACTCAAAATGCGCCACTTTTTTCAATCACGAGCTGGCGATAGAGCTGGCAAATAAAACCAATAATAAATAACAGGCAGAAACAGGTGAGTAGATGCGCAATGAAGCTTTGCGCTAATGCTGGTAGGGGCAAAAAGGTTGCGCCCCATCGTCCGGCCGTTATCGCAAGCAAGGCCCCGCCCACCACGATGAGCCCGGATACTAAAAGCGGCCAATCAGTATAACGTGTCCACGACATGGCCTGTAAAACGATAAACCGCTTTTGAGAAATTGCCCCCGCTGCAAAAGGTGAGAGGCGTAGGATCAACCAGAACATGAACAATCCTGCCGCTACAATAACCCCTATGCCAAGCATCGCAACTGTACGGCCCATGTCGGTCTGGCTAAGAAACGCACGAAATGCTTCTGGAGTCTCAAAAATAGGCGCACTGGCAACATCGGCACCCGTAAAAGCCCCGCCCCCGATTGCCGCGATCATCATGACAAGCAAGAACGCTAAAAAGCCAAC
>CAYUFN010000202.1:0-3026 GCA_964443965.1 uncultured Hyphomonas sp.
ACTATCCCTAACGAAGGGTGATTAAATGTGACAGCTTCGTCTTCTTTTGGGATTTAAGTGAAGTCAGAGCTTTTTAAGTGCTCGCTCAGCCCCAACTTTGCGATCAGCTTCCCGCGTATATCCATGCAGCTGTTTGACGGTTGTATGTCCTGTCACGGCCATGATGTCGTGATCTGACGCACCGCTATTTGCGAGCCGTGTCGCGCCGGCTTTACGAAGACCATGAACGCTGCATCGATCAGGGAGGCCGACTTCCTGGTACCATTTCTTGAAGCGATTGCCAAAACCGTTTGACGTAAACGCTTTACCAAAAGCCGTTACAAGAAATGTCATGCCTTTGCTGGGTGTGGCATCTATAACTCGCTGAAGCTCCGGGTGTATCCAGATTTGCAGCCGCACGGGCTTTCTGTTTCCGCTCTGAAGTGGGGCTGTTATGGGCTTATGCGGGATTCTCGTCGAAGGGGAGTTTATGGGAATGGTAGATTAGGCTGGAAGGGGTAGGGCGCGGGTTTGGCGCGCAGGGCAAGATAAAGAGGACGGCACCATATGGTTCCTAACACCTTGTCTACACATCACTTTCTATGGCGCTAAAAAAATGGCATAGCGCCAGTTTTGGAATTTTATGCAATTTAATCAAACCACTAATATGGCGCCAATTCACGCGAGGTCACGGAATGTCATCCCCTAAGAGGGGAGTCTCAAAGCAACAGCTCCAATTACTCGATGTCCTGAATGTTGACGATAACCCACGACTGGTGGTTGATCGCTATCTATGACACCTGAAGATAAAGCTCGACAGATAATTGATAGCCAACTCGTTGCTGCTGGATGGGTTTTGCAGGATAAAGACGAGCAAAATAGAAACGCGTCGCTTGGTGTTGCGATGCGTCATTTTCAGCTTGGAAAAGATGAAGATGATTATCTTTTATTTGTAGATGGAAAAGCCGCTGGCGTTATTGAGGCCAAGAAAGCTGGAATTACGCTCTCCGGGGTTGCTGAGCAATCAGAGAAATATATGGGTGCCTTACCAGATCATTTGGCGAAATGGCAGGAGCAGCTTGTTTTCGATTATGAGAGCACGGGCGAAGAGACATTGTTTCGAGATATGCGAGACCCTGTCCCGCGCTCACGGCGCGTTTTTGCGTTTCATAAACCTGAGACGCTTTTGGAATGGTTGAATGAAGAGGTGTCTTTGCGTGGTAATCTGGCCGATATGCCGCTGCTTGATCAACCGCGTCTAAGACACTGCCAAATTGACGCGATCACTGGCCTTGGAGTATCTTTGAAAGAGGCGCGCCCGCGTGCACTCATTCAAATGGCTACCGGCGCCGGAAAGACATTTACGGCGTGCTCTTTCTCTTGGCGGCTTTTGAAACATGCAAACGCGAAACGCATCTTGTTTCTTGTTGATCGCTCCAATCTTGGTTCGCAAACGTTGAAAGAATTTCAGAATTTTGATCCTCCTGGAGCGGGAAACAAATTTACAGATATTTATGTCACGCAGCAGTTAAAATCGGCCAATATCGACCCGGATGCCAAAGTGGTGATTACGACCATTCAACGACTCTATTCGATGCTCAATAATGAAGAAATTGACGAGGTGGACGAAGAACAATCAGGCTTCGAGACGATGGAATATAAAGACGGCGAAGTAAAACCAATCAGCTACAACCCAGCGCTTCCTATCGAGACATTCGACTTCATCGTCACTGATGAATGCCATCGCTCAATCTATGGGCTGTGGCGACAGGTAATCGACTATTTCGATGCCTTTGTGATTGGCCTGACGGCTACCCCAACAAAACACACAATTGGTTTTTTCAACCAGAACATGGTCGCTGAATACCCATATGAACGCTCAGTGGCTGACGGTGTGAACGTCGGCTACGAAGTGTTTCGTATCAAGACCGAGATTGGTGAGCGGGGCGGCGGTATCGAGGCGGGCTTTCAGGTGCCGATCCGAGACAAACGCACACGGGCGATGCGATATGAGGCGCTGGACGCAGACTATGAGTATGAAGCAAGTCAGCTCGATAAGTCGGTCACCGCGAAAAATCAGATCAGATCGGTCTTGCGTGCCTACAAGGATAACCTCTTCACCGAGCTATTCCCGGGACGTTCCGGCGAGTGGGTACCCAAGACACTGATATTTGCCAAAGACGACAACCACGCCGAAGAGATCACGATTGCCGCACGCGAAGTGTTCGGTGAAGGCAATGATTTTGCCAAGAAGATTACCTATCGTACACAGGAAAAGCCAGATGCCCTGATCAAGGCCTTTCGTAATGATCCAATGCCGCGCATTGCGGTGACTGTGGATATGATTGCAACAGGCACTGACATAAAGCCCGTAGAAGCGGTCATATTCATGCGGGACGTGAAGTCCGAGGGCTACTACGAGCAAATGAAGGGGCGGGGCGTTCGCACGATTGATGACAATGTCCTACAAGCGGTTACGCCCGATGCGCAAACCAAGACGCGTTTTATCCTGATTGATGCCGTGGGCGTGACCGAGGGCAAGAAGAATGTCTCAAACCCTCTCGAACAACGCCGTCATATCGGCTTTGCAAAACTCCTGGAACAAGTCGCCCAGGGGCAACGCGCTGACGAAGCGCTGACCTCTCTGGCTGGGCGGTTGGCGGCGCTATCCAAGCGTATTTCACCCGAAGACGAAGCACGCATATTGGAGCAGACAGGCGGGACCACGCTAAATACTCTGCTCGACGCGGCCGATCCGGACACCATCGAGGCCAAGGCGAAGGCGATAGCAGGCCCGCATATTGATGATAACCATCGCAAGGCCGCTGCCGAAGAGTTGAAAGACGCCGCCTGCGCCGCGTTTGATGATCCGGGTACACGCAACCTGCTGATCGCAATCAAGCAGAAAAGCGAAATGGTGATTGATGAGGTGAACCCGGACCGGGTGACGCTCGCCGCCTATGATCTCAATCAGGCCCAAGAGCGCGTGACGAGCTTTGAGACCTTTCTCGCGGATAATCGCGATGAGCTGACGGCGCTGCAAATCC
>CAYUFN010000203.1:0-2999 GCA_964443965.1 uncultured Hyphomonas sp.
TGACGAGGATATTGCCATTATAGCCCTTATCAAACTGCGTCTCGCCAGCGACGGTTGGCACGCCGACACAGTTTCCATAGCCGCCAATGCCTGCAACGACACCCGCCACAAGCTCGCGGGTTTTCGGATGATCCGGCTCACCAAAACGCAGCGCATTAACGAGCGCAATCGGGCGCGCGCCCATGGTGAACACGTCACGCAAGATGCCGCCTACGCCTGTCGCCGCGCCCTGATATGGCTCGATGTAAGAGGGGTGGTTGTGGCTCTCCATTTTGAAGATCGCCGCTTGCCCGTCGCCAATATCAATCACGCCCGCATTTTCGCCGGGGCCTTGTATGACATATTCATTCTTGGTCGGGAATTTCGACAGGTGCCGCCGCGAAGATTTGTAAGAGCAATGCTCCGACCACATCACCGAATAAATACCCAGCTCGACAAGGTTAGGCTTGCGGCCAAGGCGCGAGGTTAGGCGCTCATATTCTTCAGCATTAATGCCGTGCTCAGCGGCGGTTTGCGCATTTTGCGCGGCGGTCATCGCAGTGATGATGTGTGATGTATCGGTCATGGCCGCGTGTTTAGCGCGAGATGGGCTGAGTCGCCAGCGTTTGTTGCCGCTTTCAGACCGTTATGGCGTCAATTTCTGCCAAATGCTTTGCGATCTCTTGCTCGCTGAGGAAACTGGCCGTGAAACTGTTTCTGGCGAGTTGGATCAGCTGCGCATGGCTTAAGCTCAATCGCTCCGCTACGGCGGTGTAATTCTGGTTTATGTACCCCCCAAAATAGGCTGGATCATCGGAATTTACCGTGACATGTAGTCCGGCGTCTAGCATGTCGCGCACCGGGCTTTTGGCGACATCATCAATCACGCAAAGGGCAAGGTTTGACAGTGGGCAGGAGGTCAGCGGCACTTGGTTTTCTTTGAGCGCTGCAATGAGGCCCTCATCCTCCATTGCGCGGTTGCCATGGTCGATACGGTCGGCGCCAATCTCGAACAGCGCCTCGTGCACATAGGCAGGCGGGCCTTCCTCGCCCGCATGCAGGCAGAGCTTGAAGCCCATATCTCGGCAGCGTTCGAACAGGCGCGCAAATTTGAGCGGCGGGTGGCCCATCTCACTGCTGTCGAGGCCAACGCCGATGAAATGCTGATGGTAAGGCGCGCTCTCTTCAAGCAGGGCAAAGCCATCTTCCTCGCTGAGATGACGCAAAAAGCTCATAATGAGTTTTGACGTGATACCGAGCTTTGCCTCGCCGTCTTTTAGTGCCGCAAGGATACCGTCAGCCACGGTTGCAAAGGCAACGCCGCGTTCGGTATGGGCCTGCGGATCGAAGAACATCTCGACATGGCGGACATTGTCCTCAGCTACGCGCGTAAGATAGGCATAGGTCAGATCGTAAAAGTCCTGCTCGGTCTGCAAGACATTCATGCCTTGATAGTAGAGGTCGAGAAATTCCTGCAAATTGTCAAAAGCGTAAGCGGCCTTGGCCTCTTCCAGCGTTGCCCATGGCAGGGTGATCCCATTGCGCGCGGCGATTGCCATCATCAGTTCTGGCTCGAAACTGCCTTCGATATGCAAATGGAGTTCTGCTTTAGGCAGCGCGGCGATCAGGGCGGGTGTGTCTATCATGGCCAAGCTCTAGCTGATTTAGCCGGTTAAGGACAGAGCATCCCCCAGCCGCACCTCGCCGCTCGTTTCCACCTCGGCATAGATACCCATATCGAAATGGCCGAAGTGTTTGCGGATGTCAGCCGGCAGGTTCATGTCGCGCGCGGCGGTGTCCGGGTTTACGTTTGTGGCGGGGCAGCGTTTGGTACGTTTGACGATGCGGGCCGTTGCGCCCCCGATTTGCACTATGCGATCAAGCCAGTTCAACTCGTCCCATGCAGGCACACCGTCAAAGCAAATATTGGCGCGGAAGCGACGCGGATCGATCTTGCGTCCTGTCGCCGCTTCCAGCGCCCGAACAGAGGCGAAATTCACGAGTGAGATCGCGCGCATCTTCTCAGCTGACACGACGGAGATATCGGTAAACTTATACCCCGCTGCGGACACGACTTGAGGGTCCAGCGTGTCGTCGCCCAGATAGGTTTTGAAGAACTGCGCAATCTCGGCGCGCCCTGTCTCGGTGGCAATCGAGGCGGTGAGAGCTTGCCCATTGCTCTGGCGTACCGTCAGCGTCTGCTGGTCATTATCAAACCGCGTATTGAGCGCGGCCAGCGCTTCATCCTTGGCCAGCATCAAAAAATGCATTTTCGATTTTGCTTCCGGCGCGCTCGGATCAAACACACCCACCTCGCGCGTAATCGCCACAGCCCGGTCTCCGACGATGCCTTCATCGGCAATGAGCGTAAGCCGCTCCAGTATTTCGCCGGATAGGCCTTTAACGGGATAGCGGGTAAGGTGGGTTATCATAATTTAACATTGCTTTCTTTATCCTAAGTTGACGCTTTTATTAATGTGCTAGCTTCACGCATCAAAGCGAATCTATGGGGCTGAAAAGAGGCCTGTAATTTGTAGACTTTGTATGGTCCTCTCAGTCTAAGATGCAAAGAATGGAAAGTTACTAATATGAAAAGCCGCGACGTGATCAAGCTTATTGAAGCAGATGGTTGGCGACTGGTGCGCGTTAAGGGCAGTCATCATCACTTCAAACACTCTACCAAATCGGGCGATACTTATGGCGTTGTGTTTCCCGATTTGCCCGGCTGCGTTAGCGTTGGCGACAGCCAGCGAGAGATCGCGTTAAATGCGAGCGAAGTGCTTAGCGGACATCTCGAAGTCATGCTCGAACATGACGAAGCTCTGCCCGAACCCACAAGGCTGGAAGCGATCAAGCTCAATCCAAATGAGGGTGATATCGCTATCATTCTGGTCACAGCCTATGCTGTTAAACCACGAGAAGTTGCCGCCTGATCAAACCGCCCCGACCAAGCTATCGAAAATACCCAGCCCATCCGTGCCGACTTCGTGGCCGCATATGGCGCGTTCAGGATGAGGCAT
>CAYUFN010000204.1:0-2994 GCA_964443965.1 uncultured Hyphomonas sp.
TCAGTTTCGGCGGTTGCGCGCGCAGCGGCTGCGGCGGCTTGCTGCTCAGCGGCAGCCTGTTGTTCAGCTGCGCGATTGAGTTCTGCGCGTTGGCGGGTGAGCGCTGCTCTTTCTGCGGCGAGGGCGGCGCGTTCCTGTTCAAGCGCTTCTGCCTCTGCTGTTACTGAAGAAACAGGCGGGGCAGGGGGAACAGGTATGGTTGTTTCTGTTTGCTCAATCTCATCAAGCAAATTTGAGGCAGCATCCATGCAGGCCAGGCGAACGTCAGCCACAGTGATTTGTCGACAAGCTTGCATCGCTTCGAGGGCTGCGTCACGCGTGTCAGTCTGTGCAGATGATGTGGCACAGACAGATATGGCCAGTAGGCAGGAAACAGATAAACGGCGCATGAAAAAACTCCTATACTCGCCTTTCACTATAGAGATACAATTTCAGGTCTGAAAGTCATGTCGTGCAATTTTGTTTGGTGTGTCTGAGGCGACGTTTATGTCGCAGACGACTTGACCGTAGAGCGCTTCCGGTCCATCGCCCTTTTACCTCCCGAATGAAGCTTACATAAAAGGTAGAAAAGTCTTATGGATATCAGCAAGATTATCGCCGGTAATAATCCGCCAGATGATGTGAATGTTATTATCGAAGTCCCTCTTGGCGGTGATCCGATCAAGTATGAGATCGATAAGGCATCGGGCGCGATGTTTGTCGACCGTTATCTTTATACAGAGATGCGCTATCCTTGTAATTATGGCTTTATTCCCCACACGCTGAGCCTTGATGGGGACCCGATTGATGTAATGGTTGTTGGCAATCGCCCGTTGGTGCCAGGCTCTGTGGTGCGAGCGCGCCCTGTTGGCGTGTTGATGATGACCGATGATAAGGGGCAGGACGAGAAGATTTTGGCGGTGCCCCACCCTCAGCTGACGAAGTATTACGATAAAATCTCTACTTATCAGGATTTGCCGAACATTCTGGTCGATAAAATTGAGCACTTCTTCAAGCACTATAAGGATTTGGAGACAGGGAAATGGTCACAGATTGATGGATGGTTCGGTATCGAAAAGGCGCGGGAGCTTATTCGTACGTCCGTTGACCGCCATTTGGATGAAGATAAGAGCTAAAATCTCTTCTGGCTGCGATATGTATATTGTTGGGCTTTCTTCAATCTTTTGAGGCTAGATTACGCTATAATACGTTTTAAGCGTTCAGGAGAACCATATGTCTGATACAGCTCCCAAGGCAAAACCAAGGCAAAGACGACAGGGCCCCAAGCGAAGTGAGGCGTCGCAAGCGGCCATTCTGGATGCTGTGCGCGATGAGTTGTCTGAACGGGGGTGGCGCGAATTCAGCGTTGATAATGTCGCCAGACGCGCCCAGGCTTCCAAACAGACAATCTATCGTTGGTGGCCATCTATCGGTACGCTTTGCCTTGATGCGGCGCTTTCGCTGATCCCTGCGATCCCGGAAGGGGCCAGGGATGCTGAGCAACGGATTGCGGCCATCCTGGCCCCCTTGGAAGCGACGGCGCGTACAGGCAATGGCAATTATGTCCTCCGCTCAGCCATGTTAGCTGCGATTGATGATGATGATGCTGGCGAGAAATGGCGCGCCTGGGTGAAAACTCAAATGCGCACGCCCCTGCGCATGGTACTGGCAGAGCTTGCCGCCAAACAGGTGATCCGCCGGGATTGGGATATAGATGCGGCTATGGCGAGCCTGTGCGGCCCATTTTGGCACCGCTTGTTGATCATGCGCGCGCCCGTGCCCGAAGGCTTTAGTCTTATGCAGGCTGATAATCTGATGCGCGAATTACGGGTGTGATTTAGGCCGCAGAAGACCTGCTTCTGACCAACGCAGATATAAGTTCAGGGACTGTTCTGGGGTCATTTTAAGCCACTCATCTTTTGATTTAAGAGATTATGGCTAGGTTACTCAACGCGTGCTTCTAGAAGCAAATTTACCAGTTAGCTCAAGCATCCTTTTTTCGATATTTTGAGCGGACATTGCGCGTCCAAAAAAATAACCTTGAAGACGGTCGCAGCCTAAGGTCCGCAGAAGGAGAGCCTGAGTCTCAGTTTCAACTCCCTCTGCTACGACCGAAACATTTATAGCTCGCGCCCACTGTACAAGAGTGCCGATAAGCATAGCTGCACGATTGTCATTCTCCATTTCCCATACCAGAGATCGATCAATCTTAACAGCATCGACTGGCAACCCTATCAGGCTGCCTAGGTTTGAATAACCGGTTCCAAAATCATCCACAGCAATTTTAATTCCGAGAATACGCAATTCATGCATCTGCTGCGCGACAAAAGCAGGATTCTCAATCAACACATTTTCGGTTATTTCCAAAATCAAGTGGTGCGGCGGAAACCCCGTCATCTTTAGTAGTTTTGTTATTTGTACAACGAAATCAGGACGTGCCAATTGAGCCGGAGAGATGTTAAATGATAGATCGTCAACCTGCCCGTTTTCTACCCACGGCTTGGCATGCCGGCAGGCCGTTAAAAATAGGTGCTCATCTAGCTCCTCCCAAATGCCGAGCTCGACAGCTATAGGTAGGAATTTTTCAGGTGACACAAGCACGCCCCCAGCGGGCCAGCGGGCCAGCGCTTCAAGACAAATTGAACGTGAATCCTGGCACATTATTATGGGCTGGAACCAGGGCAGTATCTCATCACGACTTACAGCACCAATTAGGGCTTCTTCAAGTTTCTTTTGCTCCCGACGCTCAGCCTGTATGTTTTCGTCGTAAATCTCGACATTATTAGTACCGCAGCGGCGTGCTATTGAAAGCACGCTATCAACTGCAGAGCGCATCTGATCAACGTCTCTGCCGGCAAGGTTAGAGCCTGACGCCGCCAAAGCAAATTCTATATTAGCTTTCTTGCCATTGATTTTAATCGGCTGTTCTAAGGCCGCGGATACTTTATCAAGTATTGCAGTGGTAATAGTCCCATTTTGCATGGGTTTCAAAGCTAGACTTCACGCAGCTTGTTT
>CAYUFN010000205.1:0-2613 GCA_964443965.1 uncultured Hyphomonas sp.
ACGGATCAGGGCAGCGCGGTCGGCGGGGGGCATGTCGATCACGGATTGCTTGTGTGGTTCCGCTTCGCCGCCGTGCCAAAGCACGGCCTCAAGCAGATTGCGGGCGCGTCCGTCGTGCAGGAAATAGGTGTGGCCCGAGACCTGCTCGGTCAGCCCGATGCCCCACAGCGGCGGCGTACGCCATTCCTGACCATTTGCGCGTGCCTCAGGGCGGTTGTCTGCCAAATCCGGCCCCATGTCGTGCAGCAACATGTCGGTATAGGGCCAGATCAGCTGAAAGCTCTGTTCGTTTTGGCCGTCAAGGCGGTGGGTGACATGTTTGGGCGTGTGGCAGGCAATGCAGCCGGTGTCGTAAAACACCTGTTTGCCGCGCAGGACCTGGCTGTCACCCGCGTTTCGACGGGCGGGAACGCCCAGATTTGAGGCATAGAAAGTGACAAGGTCCAGACCCACATCGCTGATCTCGGCACCGTCATGTGCCGGGGTGTTGCCATTTGGCGCGGCGCGGCAATGTGTTTGCGCCGCGCTACAATCGCCGTGGCCCGCCGGATGCAGTGTGGTTGATATGCCAATGTCCCCTGCAAAGGCGCCGGCGGATTGTTCCCAGACTGATGGCTTGCCCGCCTTCAGGCCAAAACGGCCCAACATCGGCACGCCATATTCCGCAGACATCACAATCTGCGCACGCCCGGAAATGCCGTCGTTGTCCACATCATCCGGATCGGCGCGTGCCAGAATATCCGCCGCCGGAATGGCATCAAGCAGGCCCAGACCAATCATCTGTGGCGCGACGCGCGGGCTGATCATCGCATCAGGGTGCAGCGGGCCATACCCCAGGCTTTGCAAATCATATGTGGGCGTGCGCAGCGATGCTGTTTCTGCGCCCGACAGCTCGATCACGCGTTCGGTGTAAAGGACCTTGATCTGCGCTTCGGCAGAGATGCCCGCGATCGAAAAGTCCTGGATCTGGCCCCCATAGGTCGGTTCGGGCTGGGTCGCGAGATAGTCTTCGATATCTTCCGGTGTTGCTCCGCCGGGGATCGCCACACGCATCAGCAAAGAAGTGGCGATGTCGTCAGGTCCCTCTGGTGGATGGCCGCGCCCGTCCTTGAGGTGGCAGCGTTGGCAAGACCTTGCATTGAACAGGGGGCCAAGCCCGTCCGAGGCCAATGTGGACGAAGGCGACGACACCCACAGCTTTTTGAACAGGCCGTTGCCAACTTTGAAATCCAGCTCTTTTTCGAAGCTGATGTTGCCGGATGGCTGGGAAAAGGCGTTGCTGTTGTTCAGCACGCGCACAGTGGCTGCACCGGCCGGATTGCTTTCAAAACGCTCCGGTTTCGAAAAATCCGATGCGGGTGCGATCACGGCCATGATCCGGTCGCTTTCGGCCGCTGTGCGCGGGATCACGGGCAGGTGTAAGTCCGCGAGGTCAGGCTGTGCCATCGCTGTGTTTGCAACAAGGCCCAAAAGGAAAGTGGGGACAAAGCTTGAGATTTTTCGCATAACTTATAAATATACTCAGGAATTAGGCTTGGCGAGTTGATTCTTGTCCTAACCACCCTGAAAGGCTGCGACATGGTGCCCTTGCGACTGGAACTGCAGGCTGACACGCGACCACCGCACCGCGTGTCTGATACGGGGTCCGCGTTTTTGAACCACCTGCGCTTCACCGCGATGGCGTGTCGCGCGAAACCCCGCGCTGACCTGTTCGAAGCCTGCGCCTTGTTGCAGGCCACGCGGTCGGCCAGCCTGCAGGCGCACAGTGATGCGTTGATGCGCTGCCTTGCGCAAGCTCTTGGCGCGCAGCCGAAATTGCATGCGCCGGGCACTGATGAAATCACCTTTGACGAAAGCTGGCTGCTGCGGTTGGGCGAAACGATTGCGCGGCGAGACACGCAAAGCACTGCTTTTCTTCTCGCGTCACGGGTGCTGCCGGAACACCGGCGCCTTGTTGGTTTTCTGGTTGGTCGGATATCGGCGTCTTTTGCGTAATCTTAGAATAATTCTAAAATACTCTTGCTTCCGGGTGGTATCTGCCTAAATGGTTTTGGGTAAGCCAGCCAGCGATGTGCAAGCCAGCAATCAAAACATGAGGGAGCTTGGGATGACCCAAACAGCCGTTGCGCTTTCTACGGACGCACGTACCGCCATTGCTGAAGCATTGAACCAATCCGTGGCTGAAACCGCTGTGACAACGATGTTGGCACAGAATTTCCATTGGAATGTAACTGGCATGGCATTTGGTCCACTGCACGATCTGTTCCAAAAGATCTACGAGGACCACTTTGTGGCGCAGGACGATCTGGCCGAACGTATTCGCGCGCTGGATGCGCATGCGGAAGGCACACTTGCCGGTATGCTGGCACGTTCGAAGGTCAAGGAACATGACGGTCATGCGACCGACAAAGAGATGATCAAGGCCATGCAGGTTGCGCAGGAAACACTTGCGGCGACCTTGGCCGGGGCAGGTGAAGCCGCTGCCGAAGCGGGTGATACACTGACCGAAGACTTGTGTATTGCGCGCGGGCAGGAACACGAGAAATTCGCATGGTTCTTGCGGGCACATCTGGGCTGAATTTGATCGCTTAGGCGGTCGGCACAGTGCCCACC
>CAYUFN010000205.1:2623-2980 GCA_964443965.1 uncultured Hyphomonas sp.
CCATAAAATCGTGCGGTAAGGTGGGCATGTTGCCCACCTTTTTTTCAGGCCACGTCACGCACGGCGTCTACGGGTTTGACCTTTTTCTTCAGGCATTTGCGCAGATATTGTGGCGTCCAGTGTTTGTATTTCCCAAGCCGGGATTGCTGGCCTACCAGCATTTCGACAAATGCCCGCCGATGCTTGTCCTTCTTCAGTTCCTTGAACAGCGACTTTTGCGCCTTGGTCATGGAACATCCGATGCAATGGCCTTCGCGTTTGAACTTGCAGACATCGATGCAGGGGCTTGGGGTCTTGGCCATGGGGTACCTCGCTGATGAATTTGTTCTGGGTTGTGTGATCAGAAAACGCGAGGCG
>CAYUFN010000206.1:0-2979 GCA_964443965.1 uncultured Hyphomonas sp.
GCTTAGCCGTCGCCATGAACGGCGACCAAGCCATCGCCATGGGCGAAGTCCGCGCGGGCCGCTTCCAGCCGGTAAAAGTGTTTGCGGGATAGGCGCCATCTGTATATTTGGTTTGCTAGCGTAGAGTAATCGAGCAATCAGGAGCGGGATATGGACAAAGCGCGCCTTTTCGAGTTGGACGGGCTACGCGCTTTTGCAATTGCTCTGGTCGTGTTGTTCCACTTGCGGGTGCCAGGGTTTTCAGCCGGTTATCTTGGGGTTGACCTCTTCTTCATCTTGAGTGGGTTTTTGATGACCCACACCATGCTACGGGAACGCGTACAGCATGGAAGGTTTCAAATTTTAGCCTTTTATGGACGTCGCTTTCACCGCCTTGCTCCCTCACTTGCTCTAATCGTGCTTGCAGTTCTTGTCGTCGGCTTTTTGTTGATGTCTCCGGTACATTTGCGAGATTTGGCAGCCCAATCCATACGTGCCATCACGTTCACCTCAAACCATTATTTCTTCGAGCAAGCGAGCTATTTTGATCTGTCAAATGAGGTGCGCCCTTTACTGCACACTTGGTCATTGTCAGTTGAGGAGCAATTCTACCTGTTTTTTGGCGTACTTTTATTCTTAGGCAACCGAATGTCTTTTCGACGTGTTGCGTTGATTGCCTTTGTTCTGGCGCTTTTAGGTGCGGGCTTCATTCTGGGTAACCGCGAAATGACAAGTGAGGCGCGCATAACATTGCCTTTTATCCAGCCGGAAAAATATGAAGCAGCGATGTTTTATCTGCTGCCACAGCGGCTTTTCCAGTTTATGACGGGTGTTATGCTCGGCTTGTCGGCTCTACGGCAGCGCATTGTGTTGCAAGGACCAATTGCGGTTTGCGCACTCGTCATACCCATAGTGGCCTACATTATCGTGCAGGCTTTTCTAGAAGCTGAATATGCCACGCTGATGATGACAGTATTTGCAACTCTTTTGTTTTTACCAAATGCTCTATTGGCAAAATTTGGGCAGGTTTTTCTGGTGCAAAAGCTGGCTAAGATAAGCTATCAGCTTTACCTCACCCATTGGCCAATTATTGTATTTTGGCGCTATGTCACAGGCACGCCTTTAGGAATGACGGATGTCTTGATTGTCTTGGTGCTGAGCCTTGTGACAGCCTGGATGGTTTATAGGTTGACGCTACCCAAGACAGGGGCGCACACGCCCAACAAGTTACTTTTAATCGGAGCCCCCTTGCTCGCTGCTGTCACAGGAATGAGTGTGATGCTGGCTGATGGGGCAACCTGGCGGATTCCTCATGAGCGGGTTTATACAACACCAAAAGATATGCGTGCTGAAGAGAGTGCATACTGCTATGGGTCGCATCTAAATGAAGAAGGTAAGGACTTTGGCGGGCAAGTTAACGGACCGCTTATAACGTGCGAAAATACGCGACCCGGCAAACCAGTCATTTATGTGATCGGAGACAGTCACGCTCGTCATTTGCTGGCTGGGCTAAGTGAGGCTTATCCTGAGCACCAGATTTCAATTTTATATTATACCAATTGTCTCGCCCAAAGTGGTTTAGGTGACTATCGTCTGGCTTATAAGGGAGGTAGAGCTAAAGAAAATAAGTGCGTTGCACGGAATCTCGCCGCGCTCGATTTTTTTGCCGAGGCACCGCCGTCTACCATTATCATTCACCAATATGCCGGGCATGCCAATGATGAGTCCGAGGTCTGGTATGAGGCTGCGGATATTCTGTTGCAGACACTAAAAAATACACCGCACAGGCTTGTATGGATAGGGTCTGTCCTTCGCCCTGACGTCGCAATATCAGAATGCTTGAATGTTCCCGCGATCATAAGCGAGCGACAACTGACACGCCGCTGCAAGGGGAGGCGCGAGATTTTAAAAGCAGTATATCAGAAAAATCAGGCTCTCAAGATGCGCTATCCTGATGTTTATATCAATCCAAATGATTTCTTTTGTCCCGGGCATGGGCCTGCCGAGTGTATCACTTTTAAGGATGGAACGCTCCTCTTTCGTGACAAGCACCACCTTACGGTTAAGGGCTCAATACTGTTTATCTCTGAGCTTCGCGAGAAACTCGAAACGATGGCCGGGTTAAGAGTGGTGCAATAGGGGTTTTTCCCCTTCCCAAACCCCGCAAAATAGGTCATAAGCCGCGTCAATTAAGGGGTTTTCTCTATTTAAGCATGGCTGGACGACATCTTGGCCATGGCTGTTTGGTAGGGGGGCTTCTTGTTTTGCCTTGTTTTAAGGCGTTTTTTTAATCCGGTACCATGTTTTACGTGGACCAAAATAAGGAATTTACGATGTCGATTACAGCTGACCGCAAAGCGGAACTTATAAAGAAATTTGCTCGCACAGAGGGTGATACCGGGTCCCCGGAGGTTCAGGTCGCCATTTTGACCGAACGGATCACCAATCTAACCGATCACTTCAAGACCAATAAAAAAGACAATCACTCTCGCCGCGGCCTCCTGACAATGGTGGCCACACGCCGGAAACTCCTCGATTATGTAAAGAGGAAAGACGTTGAGCGCTATCAGGTGCTCATCAAGGAACTAGGGATACGCCGCTAAGGGCGCTCCTTTAGAACCCGCTGCGTCATGGGGACCGGCGGGTTTTTTCGTACGAAATGAAAGACAAATAATATGTTCGATAAACAAACAGTATCGCTGGAATGGGCCGGCCGTACGCTTACGATTGAGACGGGCCGCGTTGCCCGTCAAGCTGACGGCGCAGTGCTCGTCACCTATGGCGACACGACTGTGCTTGCCACAGCTGTCTTCCAGAAGTCGGCCAAACCCGGTCAGGACTTTTTCCCGCTGACCGTGAACTATATGGAAAAATATTATGCGGCGGGCCGCATCCCCGGCGGCTTCTTCAAGCGTGAAGGCCGCCCGACCGAAAAAGAGACACTGACAAGCCGTCTGATCGACCGGCCAATCCGCCCGCTTTTCGTCAAAGGCTTCAAGC
>CAYUFN010000207.1:0-2911 GCA_964443965.1 uncultured Hyphomonas sp.
TCCGGCTTGCCGCATATTGGGACATTTGGCGAAGTGGTGCGCACGACCATGGTGCGTCAGGCATTTGTGGCGCTGACGGATGGGAAAATTCCGACGCGGATGATCTGTGTGTCTGATGATATGGATGGGATGCGCAAAGTGCCGCCGACCGTGCCGAACCCGGAAAGCCTTGAGCCTTATCTGCAAATGCCGCTGACCAAAGTGCCGGACCCGTTTGGCACGCATGAGAGCTATGGCCATCATATGAATGCGCGGCTGCGCGCGTTTCTGGATAGTTTTGGCTTTGAGTATGAATTTGCATCAGCCACGGAGCTTTATCAGAATGGCACGTATGATCCGATGCTGCTGCGCGCGGCGGAGAAATATCAGGCGATTATGGATGTGATGTTGCTAACGCTGGGCGAGGAACGCCGGGCGACCTATTCGCCCTTCTTGCCGATCAGCCCGTCTACGGGGCGTGTGCTCTATGTGCCGATGAAAGCGGTGGACGCGGAGGCCGGCACGGTGACGTTTGAAGATGAGGACGGGCAGGATGCGACGCTGCCGGTGACGGGCGGTGCGGTGAAGCTGCAATGGAAGCCAGACTTTGGCATGCGCTGGGCGGCGCTGGATGTTGATTTTGAAATGTTCGGCAAGGACCATCAGGACAATGCGCCGATCTATTCCAAGATTTGCTCCATACTCGGCATGCGTCCGCCGCAGCAGTATGTATACGAATTATTTCTAGACGAGAATGGGCAGAAGATTTCCAAGACCAAGGGCAATGGCATTTCGGTTGAGGAGTGGCTGAAATATGCCCCGCCTGAGAGCCTGTCGCTCTATCAGTTCCAGAAGCCGCGCGTGGCCAAGAAGCTCTATTTTGATGTGATCCCGAAGGCGGTGGATGAATATATTGCCTTCCTTGGCAAGTTTCACGGCGAGGCGCCGGACAGGCAACTGGCGAATCCGGTTTGGCATATTCACAATGGCCAGCCGCCGCAATGGTCTTCGCCGGTGAGCTTTGCATTGCTGTTGAATTTGGTGAGCGCGGCGAATGCGGAAACCAAGGAACAGCTTTGGGGCTTTATCAGCCGCTATGCGCCTGAGGCGAGCGCGGACAGTCACCCGCTGACAGACCAGTTGGCGGGCTATGCACTCAGCTTTTATGAGGACTTTGTGAAGCCTGCAAAGGTCTATCGCGCGCCGGATGAGAAGGAGCGTGCAGCGATGGCGGATCTGGCTGGGCGGCTGGAAGCTTATGATGGGGAAGAGACGGGTGAGGCGTTGCAAACGCTGACTTTCTCTGTTGGGAAAGATCATCAGTTTGAAAATCTGCGCGACTGGTTTAAGGCGCTATACGAGGTGCTGCTTGGGCAGTCTCAGGGGCCGCGCTTTGGCGGATTTGCGGCGCTTTATGGGGTGAAGGAAACGGCAGAGCTGATCCGCGAGGCACTGAGGAGGGCGTAAGATATGCAACGATTTCTTGGTGTGCTGCTTGTTTGCCTGATAAGTGCGTGCGGACAAGCTACACAGGAAGGGGCAACGGACGTGACGTGGACAACGCGCAGCGGTGAACCGCCAATCATTATTGCGCATCGCGGGGCGAGCGGGGAGCTGCCAGAACATACGCTGGCGGCCTATGAGCGCGCGATTGAACAGGGGGCGGACTTTATTGAGCCAGATCTTGTGATCACCAAAGATCGGCACTTGGTAGCGCGCCATGACCGGTATTTGTCGACAACGACAAATGTGTCTGAGGTGCCTGAATTTGCCGATCGTAAGACGGTCAAGCCGGGCCGGGATGCGGCTGACTGGTATGTCGAGGATTTTACACTTGCGGAGCTAAAGACGCTGCGCGCGCGTCAACCACGGGCAGGGCGCTCCAAGGTCTTTGATGATCAATTTGAAATTCCGACATTTGACGAGGTGTTGGCATTGGTGGCGCAGCGCTCTGAGGCTACGGGACGCCCGATCGGGGTTTACCCCGAGGCAAAACAGCCGGGCGCGCTAAATGCGCTGGGTCTTAGCCATGATGCCGATTTGCTGGCATCATTGCGCAAGTATAGCTTCGGCGCTGGCGGTAATCCTGTTTTTATACAGAGCTTTGAGCCGGACTTTCTGAAGCGGATGAGCTGGAAGACGGATATTCCCTTGGTGTATCTTATCGCGCGTCCGCCTGCGGAGACGCCGGCCGAGATCAGCCGCTTTGCGCAAGGGGTTGGGGCTTATAAGCTTTTGGTCGGCGATGCGGCTTCCGGCGATACCGGGTTATTGGCAGCGGCACATGCTGAAGGGCTGGATGTTCACATCTGGACGCTGCGCGACGATGATATCGGGGACGGATTTGAGACGATTACGGCAGAGCTGGCGTTTTATCTCAAGCTTGGTGTTGATGGTCTGTTTGCGGATTTTCCAGACACGGCGCTGGAGCTGCGCGACGGAAACTAGCTAGCGGTTGCCTTTGGCCATGTCTGTGCCGCGATTGGCGAGCTCGTCGGCGCGTTCATTGCCGGGGTCTCCGGCGTGGCCTTTGACCCATTTCCATGTGATGTCGTGGCGCTGGCAGGCTGCGTCGAGTGCTTGCCAGTATTCTTTGTTTTTGACCGGCTTTTTAGCAGCCGTTTTCCAGCCATTTTTCTTCCAGCCATGGATCCATTTGGTCAGACCGTCTTTGACATAGGTGCTGTCTGTGTGGAGGATCACTTTTGACGGGGCCTTGAGGGCATTGAGCGCTTCGATAGCGGCTTTTAGCTCCATCTGGTTATTGGTGGTGTTTTCCTGTCCACCGAACAGTTCTTTTTCATTGTCGCCGGAGACGAGCAGAGCGCCCCAGCCGCCAGGGCCCGGATTGCCAGAGCAGGAGCCATCGGTCCAGATTTCGATTTGTTTTGTCATGGCGTTCAGGTGGGCAGATTTGTAGGCTCGGTCAAGG
>CAYUFN010000208.1:0-2869 GCA_964443965.1 uncultured Hyphomonas sp.
TGTCCTACGCCGCCGCCCTCTACGCCTTCACGCTGACAGACGCCGCCATCGTCACAGCCCTCCGAGAGACCTCAGTCGTCTGGGCAGCCCTCATGGGCGCAGTCTGGCTTAAAGAGGGGTTTGGCCAACGGCGGATCATCGCATCAATAGCCTTGGTAATCGGCTTAATTATCATGCAGGCATCCAGTTCCCTTAGCTAAACACCTTTCTTCAAAGGCCACCCTATTCAAAAATGCATAGGTTACATACGCGCGCAGATAGCCCAGGGGCATTAGATCGCTGCTTGCTTCTTTCATACAATTTTATGAGGTATTTTATATTACAAAATAAGGAAAATTCGCATGAATATTGTTTATTAAGTACAATAGTCGCATTATATTTACAATTCATCACAAAAATGGGGGTTGTTCTTCTACATCCTTTTTGAGATACGAAGCTGCATAAACACAACAATACTTTCAAGATAAACTCACACTGAAGGACAAACCCAATGATTAAATCAGTCTTTACTGCTGCCGCTGTTCTCGCCCTTATCGCTCCAAATGCAATGGCAGACAGCCGTGATACATTCGACGTTGAAATCACTTATAGCGAGTCTCAGCTTAACGTCGAGCAAGCCATCGAAGCACAGGCACGCGACGCTTGTACATATGTCGAAATTGGCTCTTACATCAAACGCATTGACACAGATTGCGTCGCCGAAATCATTGAGAATGCAAAAACCGGCATTCAAGAGAAATATGCCCAAATTGGTGAAGCATCACCATTTACGGCCGCGCGCCTTACCAGAGAAACAGAAACAAGCTTTCAGTAGCAACACATCTGTTAGTTTCTAATCGGTCCCTCCCACACACACATACCGATTGGCCGCGTTTATCCCATAGACGCTGAAAGCCACTCCTAATGGAGTGGCTTTCTTTTTTTACTATACACAAAATTTCATGTGCGCCTAAAAGCTCTTAGAGATGGTGAAAATCCCGGTCGAGCCATTTCCGGCAAGACTGAACGTATCGATATAGCGCGCATCAAAATCAATTCCGAACCATGTGGCTGTTACACCTGCCCCAAAATCCCAGTAATCCTCACCGAAACCGCCGCCACTTGGAATATCATTGTCGAAGAATGCCAGATACCCAATCTGACCACTAAAAGCGAATGATAAGTCGCTACCTGCAAAGGGCACACTTCCGCCAATTGGGAAGCTGAGCGAAGCGCTTGGGATCAGGACATCGCCCGTTTCAAAATAGTAATCTGGCGAGTAGGTCAGATTAAACCCGATTTCAGCCGGTCCAACCGGATACGTGCCGCCCGCCTTAAGCTCAACATAATTCTGGTCTGGAAAATCGACCAGTACATCACCGGCTGCAACACCCAATGCGTCGGCTAAAGTTTGCTGGGCTGCATCCAGTGTCGTCGGCACAATCACATCATCTTCACCCTGTGGTGCGCCCGGATAAAGATAATAGGTAAAGCCAAAATCCAAGCTTAAATCACCGATTGATGGCGTGTAGCCAAAATACAGATCTAACTCCAATTGCGACCCATCGGAGATAACTTCATCTGTGAACGGGTTAACCAGGTCATCGTTGAAATCAACTGTTGAGGCCCACGTACCGACATAGAAGAGGTCACTGGCCCAATCAATACCACCAGACACGGCAGGATCACCTGAATTCTGCGAAATACCGCGAAAAGTATAGTCGGTCGCAATCGCCACATTGGCGGAAAACTCACCGCCCAAAAACGTTCCTGCATCATCCTGTGCCATGGCTGGTGTCGCCATTAAAGCGGCACTTATAGCGGTCAGGCTTACAATCTTTTTGAACATATTCTTAATTCCCTCTATGGACTAGACACGAGCAATTGCTCTTGGTGTTCATTAAGGGAGATGGACTATTCAGCCTCCAGCCTGTGCACTGCAAAAATCCAAAACGGAACTTTTATGCCCGAATATCGGGCACGATTTTGTGTAGTTGATCAACAGACGTGCGCTAACGTGCGGTGAGTGGCGCATAACCAAGGTGCATACCAGCATCCACCAGCAATGTCTCACCTGTGATGTGACGCGCATCATCTGTCAGGAAAAAAACTGCGCTAGCGGCAATATCGTCTGGCCCTGAGGCAACATTGAGGGGAACAGAAGCAGCGACGCCCTTTTCGAGCTGCGCATAACTCTCTTCGCTCATCTCGTCCTTGAACCAGCGCGTGCCGATAAAACCCGGGCAGACCGCATTAACGCGGATCGCTGGCGCCAAAGCCCGCGCCAAAGACAGCGTCATCGTGTTGAGCGCGCCTTTCGTGGCCGCATATGCCACCGAAGACCCAATACCCGTAACCCCCGCAATAGAGGAGACATTCAGCACGGCCGAGGCGCGCCCGGTCTGTTTATGCGCTTCTACCAGCAGCCCTTTACATGCCTGCAACATCATGAACGGCCCGGCGACATTCACCGCATATGTGTCCATAAAGTCAGCCTTGGACAAAGCATCAAGGTTTGCATGGTCGCGTGCATGGCGCGTAATACCAGCATTATTGACCAAAATATCGAGCCGCCCCCATTGGCCCGCTGCATCAGCGAGCGCCTTGCACCCCTCCTCTGTGGAGACATCGCCAACCACAAGCCGGGCCTGCGCGCCATGCGCCTGACAGGCCGCGACGGTTTTTTCCGCGTCTTCCACCGAGCGCGTGCAGTTGATGATCACATCAGCCCCGCGCGCCGCCAATCGGGTGGCAATACATTCTCCAAGCCCTGTGGCTGACCCAGTGACAAGGGCTTTGCGCCCCGCCAGGTCTTTTACTGTATCTGTCATTGCGCGCTCCCGTTTTGTCAGAGCGCACTGTCAACGCAAGACCCGACAGAAAGCAAGCC
>CAYUFN010000209.1:0-2781 GCA_964443965.1 uncultured Hyphomonas sp.
ATTGCAGGCAACAGCTGCCCCGCCCTGCTCGGTAACAAGGACGGCCTCGTCAAGGGCATTGATCCATGTGAATCGCGGCGGGTTAACAGAAACTGTTGATTCAGCCAGGCCGCGCTCAGGGAACAATCCAAGTCGACGACCAGCCCCACGCCACAACCACAAAATAGAAACCAAAAAGAAGGTGGCCATGGAAATCATGGTCATCAGCCATGTCTCCCCACCTGCTTTGGGCCAAACCAAAGCAACACAAGCCGCCGCCACTGCAATCAATAAGAGGAGCCAGAAAACAAGCTGCATATAATCAATACGCGGGGATTTTTTTTCTGGTTTATCCTGCCCTGATTCACTGTTTTCAGGCATAGAAACCGTCTCCTCGGCAGGCGGGTTATCAGTCAGACGCTCTGTTAATTCCTGCAGGGCCATACGATTACTTTCATTAACTCCCTAATATTTGCAGCGATTCGGGAGAATTTCTACATTATCCAATACAGCCCTAAAATTAGGCCAAATCAGCATTCAACGGTTTCCTTTTTAGCGCCTAGAAGGTTAATGAAACTGAAAAACACATTAAGACTTATCATGAATTAACATTAACAAACGAGTGATATCCGATGAAAACAACCACGACAGCCTTATGCGCACTTCTTTTACTTACCGGATGCGGTGATCAAGCAGGCCAAACAGCACCCGATAATGCTCAACTTGAAGAGGCTGTCGAAAGAGCACAAACCGAGATTATTACAACAGAGAGCGCCCGGTTGAACACTTTTTTCGCCACCAAGTTTGATGAAGCCATCGCACGTAGCCCAATGCTGCAAACATTCAGGGGCATCAAAACCGATTATGACAAATGGGATGATGTCAGCGAAGCAGCCATTTTGGAGGAAATGGAGATCCAACGCACAATTGTTGCTCAGATGCGCCGTGAGTTTGATCCAGTTAATCTCGATAGTCAGGCTAAGCTTTCTTACAGATTGGCAGAATATCAACTTGAACAGGCTGAGCGGGATTTCAAATATCGTGGTAATAATCTGACGTTCAACCAAATGCGTGGACAGCATTCGGGCATTCCGGCTTTTCTGATCAACCAGCACCGTATTGTGGATGCGTCTGATGCTAAGGCTTATATTTCCCGGCTCAACGGGGTCGCAGACTATCTGGGAGCTTTTCAGGCACGCGCTGTAAAAGGCGCAGCAAATGGCGTCCTCGCGCCACAATTCGTTTATGATTATGTATTGGAGTCCGCAGGAAATATCGTTACCGGCTATCCTTTTGAAGGGGCTGACCTGGATAGTCCCTCCCCGCTTTATGAGGATTTTGCCAAAAAAGTCGCAGCCCTCGAACTGCCTGAAGATGAAGCCGATGACCTTTTGTTCGAGGCACGTGGCGCGCTGATCGATTCTGTTTTCCCGGCATATGTCAGCCTGATCGAGCTTATGACGGAGCACCAAGACGCAGCAGGCATGGATGATGGCGCATGGCGCTTGCCCGATGGCGAGGCCTACTACGCTGCGCGCCTGGCCAACATGACCACGACAGATATGACCGCAACCGAAATCCACGACCTTGGCCTTTCGGAAATGGCGCGCATCCATACAGAGATGGAAGCGATAAAAACCAAAGTCGGCTTTGACGGCACTTTACAAGACTTCTTCGACTATATGCGCACCGCGCCGGAGTTCTACAAACCCGAAACTGCTGAAGGCAAAGCCGAATACCTTGCCGAAGCCACGGCGATGATAGATACCATGCGTGAGCGCCTGCCGGAGATGTTCAACACGTTTCCAAAAGCAGACCTTATCGTGAAAGCCGTTGAACCCTTCCGCGAGAAGGGCGCTGGCAAAGCCTTCTATCAGCGTCCAGCCGCAGATGGGTCACGCCCCGGCACCTATTATGCGAACCTTTACCTGATGAGTGCAATGCCAACCTATCAGATGGAGGCACTAGCTTATCATGAAGGCATCCCTGGCCACCACATGCAACTAGCTATTGCACAGGAACTGGAAGGCATTCCAGAGTTCCGCAAGAATGGCCGCGTGACCGCCTATACTGAAGGCTGGGGGCTTTATTCTGAGTTCTTGCCCAAAGAGCTCGGTTTCTATGAAGACCCCTATTCTGATTTTGGCCGCCTTGCCATGGAACTGTGGCGCGCGGCGCGGCTGGTAGTCGACACTGGTTTGCACGACAAAAAATGGACACGCGAGCAAGCCACTCAATATCTAATCGACAACACACCTAACCCTGAAAGCGATTGTATAAAGGCAATTGACCGCTATATTGTCATGCCCGGACAGGCGACTGCTTATAAAATTGGTATGCTGAAAATCCTTGAACTGCGTGAACGCGCAAAGGCGGCATTAGGAGATGACTTCACACTCGGCGCGTATCATGATGTTGTCCTGCGCGATGGCCCTGTGCCACTGGCTATCCTTGAAGAAAAAGTCGATACCTGGATTGCTGAAAAAGCAGAGTAAAGCATGATCTTGATGTATCTTGCTTGATTTGTTCCACGCTGCGTAGCGGTGTTTGTGTTTGCTTCCCGCTGCGCATCATGTTTTGCCTCACGCTGCGCAGCAGCTCCGGCGGGGCGGGCTTTCGCCCGGCGGCCAGTCGGCCTTGCGAACGGAGTTCGAGACTTGCTCACACGCAAACGTCCGGACAAGGCGTACCTTTCCATTCTTGTTTGTCCCCCGCGTCGGCTTCGCCTTGCGATGGGACACCGCTTCGCGGGCTGATGGCTCACGAGTGGAATGACCAGCACGCGCATCCGCGCGCAAGCAT
>CAYUFN010000210.1:0-959 GCA_964443965.1 uncultured Hyphomonas sp.
CGCTTTATCGCAAGTTACGATGCCGCGGTGGGATTGAGGGGATTAACTTCCACGATAGCAGGCGAGAGGCTTTGTCACGGCTGTCTAAGAAGCTGGACGTGCTGGCGCTGGCTAAAATGATCGGGCATCGAGACATCAAGATGTTGCAGGTCTATTATCAAGAGGATGCGTCGGAGGTCGCTCGGCGGCTGGATTGAGGCGTCTTGATGGCCCATCATTCGGTTTCGGCAAGTTGGTCTTGCAGTCGCGCGATGTTGTCTTTGATGTGTTCACGTTAGACATTTTTTCGCATTAGCTGATGAAGCCGAAGTTCGGACAAAAGATTACGCGTTGCACGCTCGCGAGCTTCTGCTCTAGAAATGGCGGCTTGTAATTCTGCGTCATTCATCTTGTGAATACCGCCTTTTGGAATTTTGCTGTCCATCGGGGTTGGCCCTTCATTTTGTTGGCCCGCGCGGTAGGATTTGAACCCACAACCAAAGAGGTAGAAGCTCTTTGCTCTATCCAGTTGAGCTACGCGCGGATATTCTTTCTATGTTATGCGGCAGGGGCTTCGGTGAATCACGTCAGTTGTCCCGCCCCCGCCTATGCTTTGGGGTTTTGTTACCGGCCCCAAAGTGTCCTTTATGTCAGGATTTTTATTTCGATTTTGGCGATGCGAAAGCCGTGGCTTTCTAGCGACTTGATGCTGCCGCGAGTTCCGTCTGGAAGTGGAAACTTTGAACCGCCAGAATACAGGCTGACATCATCGCAGGTTTCAGCCCGCTCAATGCACGCCTCTTTGTTGGCCGCAACCGTGGCGAAAACGACTAAATCGCCTTCATTCCAGTTTGGATCAATTAGTGCATATGCCATCGGCACGGTCCTTACTGTACTGCAAATTGCTCGCGTAGTTTTTGCTGTTCATCGTCGTAGAGTTTGCCGCCCGATTTTCTCGCAGCCCGCACCTCTTTTACGAC
>CAYUFN010000210.1:969-2767 GCA_964443965.1 uncultured Hyphomonas sp.
GAACATAGCCGCCTTCTTGAAAGTCTGTTTCATCCTGATGGTCTGCCGTTTTATGACACGGAAAATCATTGAAAGGGTTTGAGGCCATGTAGGCAAAATCCTCAGCACGTTGCGGATGCAGGCCTAGCGTTTTGGATTGAGAGAATGGGCAAAGTGCACAGGTCTTTTTCATCCATGTTCTTTCAATCATTTCTAGGCGTCCCTTCTAAACTTCACTTCTATGAATAAAAACCCGGCTACCCACGCGCTTTGTTTTCATGCTGGGGCGGCGGGCGTCGAGCGTCTTTAGGCTAATGCCCATCAGCTTTGCAGCCTCCACACGGGGCAACCATGTGCGCGGCTCTGGTGCGGCCAGCGCGTCAACCTTGGCCGTGAGCGTGGCAACGGCTTGCGTCAGTGCGCTTAGGTCGGCGGCGTCTACAATGACGGGGCGGATGGGGGTTTGAGCGGTCATCATGGCTTACTGCGAAAAAAAATTCTGCTTTGAGAAACGCTGGGATCGTTATGCTGCACCTCTTTAAGTTCTCCAATTTCTACCAAGCGATCTACACAGGCCATCATCTGAAAGGTGTCTCCCGAAAACCCACGAATTGCGGCTTCAAGAGTAACCGCTCCAGCGGCCTTGGTGAGCCTATGGGTCTGGTCTCTGATGTTAAGGAACAGCTCTTGCCCCTCTTCTGAAAACACAAACTCCCGCTCTGCTCTGTAACTGTAGCTCATCATCCTCGCTCCACTTCATCGGCATGGCGGTCTAGCGTTCTGGACGCCACCCGCAGGCCATCTACGTTTACGTCTGGTCTGTCTTTAACCAGATCAATCAGCAGGCGAATAAGGGCTGGCCCGCTTAGGTCGGTTGACAGATCGGCAATGCCCTCACGCGCTGCGGCTTCTGAGGCTGCGCGGACTGCATCGGGGTTGGGCTGGCGAATTGGCACAAGCGGCTTGCGGCTGAAAAAGGTCATAGAAGTTCCTTCATTATCTTTTTCACCATCTCTTTTCGGATGGTTTCCTTTAGGGCTAGCACCTGACTTTCTGTGACCTCGTAAGTGGTGAAACGGCTGTCACAATTTGAACAAACTCTCCTGCGCCTGACCGTCACTTTATCAAAAATATGCCCCGGCCTTGAATCGCTCACGGCTGAAAAGTTATCTCCGCAATTTGGACATTCCGTTGTGGGTGCTTTCTCATATCTCATATCAATTCTTCACCACCCGCTTACCCATCAGCACCACGCCTCTAATCGGCGTGGGTCCGTCAAAGCCTGATTGAATAGATGACATTTTCAGGTCTCCCTTATGTCAGTGTTCGATTTGTTGTGTGACGGGCGTCGGTGCCTCATCGTGAAAATACCAATCCAGCAATCTTCTCGCGTGAGTTTCGGGAAGCATTTGTAAAAGTTCGTCGGCCTTTTCCGTGTCTTCCATCCCGCCATCCAGTAGCAAAATCACCCGTTCCTCAATCTCAAGAAAGTATTCAACTACATTGTCCATAAGCGGCATTTTCTCAGCGACGGCCTGACCTCGCGCCCATCTGTCAGCCTGTTCGTTTGGAGGTGGGTAGCCCACATCAAGAGCCGCTTTGATCTTCTCGCCCGCATGATCCGGTATTGATTTTCCATACGTGGCTAAACTAACTTGCCCTTGGTGGACCCCGGCGGCAGTCGCAAGTGACACCTGAGTGGGAAAACCCGCATCAGCCATTCTTTGCTTGAGGATCTCGCCGTCAAATCTCATCACCCAGCCTCCTCACCAAAATTGCCCGTCACGCTCGATGATGTATCGCGCGCAAAGCGACATGC
>CAYUFN010000211.1:0-2766 GCA_964443965.1 uncultured Hyphomonas sp.
CCCCTTCGGCTTTATAGGCGTCATCGAGGAAGCCGGCCGCTTGGCCTGCTCCTGTCTCAATAACAACGTCGTGCCCGAGCGCTTTGAGCTTTTTGACACTTTCAGGTGTCGCTGCAACACGGCTTTCACCTGAGGCAGTTTCTTTTGGAATAGCTATCTTCATGCATTCACATAAAACTTAAAAAAGATTGCGGCGCAACATTTTCCTCAACATGGCGTGATAAAACCTGTTTTGCGCAATAAATTACCGCAATGTAATTGCGCACTATTATTTATTTTGCGCGACAATCCTCGCCGTAACGGCATCAGAAAAGTGATCGCCCTCATGCAAAGCTTGCTTGAGTTTTGCGGCCATCGTCTTGCCAGCCTCAACCCCCCATTGATCGAAAGGATTTACGCCCCAGAGATGCCCGGCTGCATAGGTGCGGTGCTCGTAAAGCGCGATCAGCGCGCCCAGTGCATGCGCGTCAAAGTGTGTGTGGGTCAAAAAAGTTGAAGGACGACCGCCTGTATGGACTTTTTGGGCGGCGACATGGTTAGGTAAGTCTGTTTCCTCAGCTTTTATTTGTTCAAGGTTGCGCCCATTGGCCAAAACTTCCGCCTGTGCCAGCGCATGCGCGATGAGGGCGCGTTTGCCATTTTCTTCGCTATTTGCATCAGGGGCCAAAATAAACTCTGTCGGAACCGGGTCTGTGCCCTGATGGAGCCATTGATGGTAAGAATGCTGGCCAACGGAACCTTCCCCGCCCCAAAGTGCTGGTGCGGTCGCGCCGCTGACAGGTGTGCCATCAGGCGAAACGGATTTTCCATTTGATTCCATTTCGAGCTGTTGCAGGTAAGTTGGTAGCATTCGCAAACGGTGCGCATAGGCAAGCAAGACACGCATGGGCTGATCCAACACAGTTCGGTTCCAGTAATCGAGCAATGCAAGACGCGCAGGGAGGTTCTGGGCGAGGGGGGCGTCGCGAAAATGTGCGTCCATTTCGCCAGCACCTGCCCGAAAGGCGTTTATAATTTCAGGCCCCAACGCAATGCGGAGTGCGAGTGATCCATTTGACCAAATGGAGAAGCGTCCACCGACGCTGGCTGGCATATCAAATGTGGTGACATCGGCGCCGTTGAGCCATTTACTGACACGGTCGGCTCTGGAAGTGACCAATGTCATATGCTTGGCTGTATCATTACCGAGTTCGGCCTGTAGCCAGGCTTTAGCGCGGGTAAGATTGTAAAGTGTTTCTTCCGTTCCGAAGGATTTTGAAACGCCAATCACCAGTGTTTCAGCCGGATTTAACCCATCAAGGGCTAAATCGAGATCAATCGGGTCGAGATTGGCACAAAATCGCAACTCAAACCGTCTATCCCGCTCCATGCGGAAGGCATCTGCAAGCAGGCGCGGGCCAAAGTCTGAACCGCCAATACCGATATGGATAATATTTTTAAAGCGCTGGCCACCTGCTGTGCAGATCGCCCCCTCACGCACGCCATCTGCATAAGCATCGCCTGCGTTTAGCGTATCACGAACGTCTGCCTGTCCACCTGTCAAATTTGCTCCGCCGCGCAAAGCCCAGTGCAGTGCAGGGCGATCTTCAGACGGGTTGACATGGTCAGCTGCAAAGAGTGCGCGAATTGCGTCTGGCAAACCGGCTTCATGCCCGAAAGAGATCAGCGCCTCTATTGCTGCTTGATCGAGCGTATGGCGCGCTAAATTTGCCTGCCAACCTGCAGCGCTTAATGGAGCTACGGCGCTATTAGTCTCCGCCAATTCCGTTAAGGATGTGGCTTGTAGGCGGGCTGCGTGGGCGTGTAAGTCTGTCATAATGGTATCCTATGGTGCCCAATAGATGGAAAGCTTGTCACTGGCAGCATTAATCATGTGTCTGATCGGGGTATCCGGGCCTGCTGCTTCCAAAACGTCACGCTTTTCGTTTCCTGTAATGAGCAGCAAAATATGCTTTGCCGCTCCAATAGCTGGCAGGGTAAGCGTCATCCGGCTTGTATGTTCCCCCGTCACCGGGCTTTGTTTGGCTTCGATGGCCGCAACCATTTGAGGGGTTTTGGGGTCCAGGGCTATATTCAGCCCCCGTGCGTCCGGAAACCACGACAATGTATGTGCATCTGGCCCCATGCCAAGAATCATAAGGTCACACTTGGCTGCCGCAGCGGCATAGACATCGTTGACGGCGTTAACCGCCTCAAATGGGGAACAATCTGCATCTGTCACCATCGGCAGGAGAGTGGCAGCCTTGGCCAGGTTTTGCTGCAAAGTCGCGCGCATCAGCGCTTCGTTCGAAGCTTTATGCTCTGGTGAAACCCAGCGCTCATCTGTTAATCCGATTGTGATTTTGTTCCATTCCAGGGCGGCGCTTGAGAGTTGCTGGTAGAGCGGGCCAGGTGTCGACCCGCCAGCGCCAAGGAGAACGGCTTCGCCGCGCGTCTTGATCGCATCTTTAAGCACCCCGGTGGAGAAGGCGTAGGCCGCAGCGAGAAGCGAGGATTTACTGTCAAAAGCTGTTATTTTTGTGTCTCTCATACCTCTTCGGCTACCTTATTCCGCTGCACTGTCAAGGAATAGCTTCTGCCCATATTTACATAAGGACGATCAATAGACTTGAAACGCGCGCCAGCACTGTGTATGTCGCGCGCTAACGGGAATCATAAGGCCCGTGATTTCTGAATGTAACCAGTCTGGCGTTTTCCAGACAAATGAGACTTAGGAGGGCCCTATGGCCAAGGAAAAGTTTGAGCGTAATAAGCCTCACGTGAACA
>CAYUFN010000212.1:0-2764 GCA_964443965.1 uncultured Hyphomonas sp.
CAATGGTGTAAAGAGGTTGATCGCGCAAGACGTCGGCGAGCACATACTGGCCTGCTCCATTGAAGTCGCCAGAAATGTAACTGCCGCTACCAGTTGTTGCGAGCGGAAGCCCGGCAATAGGGCCAAGTTCGACGACGCTTCCATCTGATCCTATGCGAACCAACTCGTTTGTCGCCGCCTTCATCCCATAAAGAAATCCGTCCTGCGGATTCTGGCCAATCGCATTGTAGGAGATACCGTGCGCAGTATTGCCGATAGGATCAAATACGGCCGCCAATGGATTTAGCGTTGCCAATTGCGCCGGGGCCCCTGTTGTTGCAACGAAACTTTGAAGCAATTGAGGCGTACAGACGAATGGTGGTTGCGCAGCGGGAGCTATCGTCACTGCATAGTCCTCGACCTCGCCGATAGATGCGCCGTCTCCGGTTGGGGCTTCTGCCTCGCTTTGAATGGTCGCAAGGCGCAAACGCAGGAACGTTGTTGCATTGGTGCCGAAATCCAGGCCGGTCCAATTCAACTCGATATTCTGCGCGGCATTATTGCTGGCCACCGTAGCACACACGCGCTCATCGCCCGTATCAAACGTCCCGTCAAAACCATCGCCACCTGCTCCGGCATCAATAAACCCACACAGGAAAGCGTCACTGCCTATATTGTTGAGAACCGAAAGATTGGCCGTATAGGTCGTGTCGCCCTGAAACGCGTTCACCAAAACGGCGTCATCATTGACGTCTCCATCGGCATTATCCGAAGCATTGACATTGCTTTCCTCAGCCGTTGGAGCTTCGAGGCCGATAAAGAGATTACCCGGATCGCGCGCCTGAGACGCCTCGCCGTAATTTGTTGTAATGCCTGCAACAATTGTCCCATCTGTTTGTGCGTCGCCAAAGTCGCGCGGGATAACCGTTTCGACTTGCGAACACGAGAACCCATCATTTTGCGCGCCAATTGCTCCCTGACCCACAATGACTGACGAGCCGTCTGTGGTGCTGAACTGGTAGAGACGGCCTGTGCTATTGCGGATGCCATATACGTTGCCCGAACTGTCAGCATACATTGCGCCGAAGACATTATTACCATTATTACCTCGCGTCGAAATACCCGTCAGGCCGACTGATTCGACCGTGAAGGTCGTACCAGCATTCAAAGAAAACCGCAGCAGCCGGGCATTCGTCGAGTTGCTCTCGACCGCATAGAAGCTTTGGTCAACCGGATTAAAGGCAAAATCAGCTGTATTGGGATTATTTGTTAAGCCAGTCGGCGTGTGCTGCGTCTCAACCTCCATAGTCGCCACATTAATTCCGACAAGCGGGCGATTACGGCCATTGTTTCGAACATAGAATAGGCCACCGGGTCCAAAATCTCCTGAAGGATAGTTCCGCGCAGCAAGACCGGTTACAGTTCCAAGATTAATTGCCGCACCGTTACTGCCAATAGCAAACATGACATTTCCAGCCGTACCGCCACCCTGAGCTTGTATGGCGTAGGCATATAGCGAATTCGGATCCAACCCTGTGGCGCGCGCATTTGCTCCTGTGTTAGCAATTGTGTTGAAACTCCCAGCGGCAAGGTCGACACGAGAGACACTACTGGTTGGCGTTCCGTGCACCTGGTAAAAGTCGCCGGTGCATGTAAACGGCGCCAACCCAGCAAGCGGATCCGGCAATATTGTCACTGCATAGTCTTCCACCTCACCGTCGGGCGCTGCGGCGGTCGGATCCAACCCTGCCTGTGTCGACCAGCGGAATCGGGCAAAGGTTTCGGTGGTAACCGCATCAGAAGGCACCGCGATATCAACTGTGATTGCTCCATCATCAGCCGTTGCATCATCGCCATTGCCATCATCTTGAAGATCGCTTGCAATCTGCTCACTCGCCTCGAATGTTCCGCTACCGTCAAAATCGATCCAACCTTGCAGGAAGCCGCTCGCGCCGGTGACGTCTGCGGTGATCGTTGCCGTCGCGCCTTGCATTAGCGCTGGGATCGTGATGCCGTCATCAATATCGCTATCAGCACCCGGACTATCCGATATGACATTATCGGCCGTTATGGTCGCGCCAAGCTGTATACCCGAAGCAATCACATGAGACGCAACACCAAAAGATGTGCCAGTGATTGGCGCGTCAGATTGATCTGTCAAAACGGGTGTTGCGCCACAGGTAAGCGCACTGCCCTGCAAAGCCACTTCGCTGTACTGAACAGGCGCCCGTGTGAAAGCCGTGTTGATGACAAGGTCATAGGATGCCACATTATGATATGTCGCGCCGAACACGAAGGTCTGTAGCGCAAAGGTGCTGCTCGCAGTGAACGTTTCTGCCCCCAAAAGCACGCCATTATTGTCATAGAGGTTGACCGTGAAATTAGCGATGCCATCATCAGTATTTGGCGCATTGACATCATTAAGAAGAACAATGCGGTCTACAGAGGAATAAATTCCGTTCAGGCTATAGTTTATACCGTTCCCTGAATTGGCATGTGTTCCGGCAGTCCAGTTTCGGTTGATCACGCCAAATGCCGTTGAATTTGATGAGAAATTACCCTCATAGGTTGCTTCTACTGATCCAAAGAAAAGAGCCGGGCCGGGTAAGGCTTCCCACGCCAACTGATTGGCAGGCGACGAAGCTGTCAGTATTGTATGGCTCGCGGTGCTCGCGGCCGGAAGGCCGTTGGCTGTTAAAATTGTACAGACAGGCGGTCCTGCAGGTACAACAATTGATATCGCATAGTCTTCGACCTCCCCGTCAGGAGCGGCAGCGCTGACATC
>CAYUFN010000213.1:0-2747 GCA_964443965.1 uncultured Hyphomonas sp.
GTGCACGAGCATCCGCCGCCGCAATCAAAGAGGCCGCATCACGCACTGATAGCCCTGACGCCCCTAAAGCATCCAGATCAAAAGCAACACTAATTTCCTCCTCCGGCAGCCCGTATATCTGGACCTCTTCAGTGCCTGTCAGGTTTTGAAAATCATCACGTAAATTTTGCGCCATGCGGCTCATTATTGCCAGTTCTGGCTCAGTTTCGTCTTCCCAGACCAGCGCCACCAGTAAAGTGGTTGCGCCAACATAAACGCGTTCGATTTCAGGAATGGTCGCTTCTACGGGCAAGTTTGCGCGCGCAACTTCAACCTGCTGGCGGATAAGGGTCCACGCATCATCGACTTCGGCAGCGCTCAAATTCTCATCGATATTGATACTAACCTGTGAAATATTCGCTCGCGAAGTCGAATCCAATTCATCTATTTCAGGGAGCTCGCGCAAGGCTGCTTCGATCGGCTCAGTAATCAGTGCCTCAACACGCTCAGCATCCGCGCCGGGCATGGTGGTCAAAACAAACCCAAAGCGTTCAACAAGAACAGGGTCTTCCTGCCGCGTTAACGTCAGAATTGCTCCCAAACCTCCTGCCAAGGCAATAAGAATGGCTAATGCTGTCAAACGGGGCAAACGATAGAAAAGTGTGCGAATCATGCCGCTTACCCGCCTGCTCTATCATCACTAACGTTTTGACTTATCGGTGCCGCGAGGCCAGGCCGGACAAGCTGCCCAGGTACGAGACGCGATAGTCCCGCAATTATGACTTTCTCCCCGTCCTGTAGCGTGCCGCGAACAAAAGCACGCACACCGTCAGTGTGCACAATCTCAACAAGTCGTGGTTGGGCAGTCCAGGTGGCCCCCTCATTTTCAGCGATATAGATCGACCACAAGCCACGGCTAGATTCTGATAGTGAAGAGATAGGCACCCAAACACCGCGTTCATCAATTTCTCTAGGCAAGGCAATGCGTACAACAGCACCCGCATTCACAGCTTCCACATCCCCCACATCAAATAGTGTCGTAACTGTGCGAAGGCTTTGATCAATAATGCCCGTCATAGATCTTAAAACTGCGGGCACTTCGCCTCTATCAGAAACCAAGGTATAGGTCTCCCCGATGGTCAGGCGTTCGGCAACATTAGCAGGCAACCCAATGCGCGCTTCAAGCTTTTGTGCTTCAACCAGTTCGAGCAGCAGCGCACCTGGCATGGCGATGGCACCCTCATCGCTCATGCGGTTTGTGATCACCCCATCAAAGGGTGCGCGAATTGCAGAAAGATCGATAGTTACCCGGATCGTCTCAGCTTGCGCTTTAGCCGCTTCAATGCGCGCAATAGCTGCAGAAGCTTGTGCTTCAGCTTCGTCGACACGCTGCTGGGCTACGTGTCCTCTTTCAAACAGCGTACGTTGGCGGGCTACTGTTGCTTCAGCCAGTTTATAATTCGCCTCTGCTTCAGCAATATTCGCCTGCGCAGCCTGTAAGTTTGCCTGCAGATCACGTGTGTCTAATCTGGCAAGTTGTTGCCCAACTTTTACGCGATCACCGACATCGACTGCAATTGTGGAAATTCGACCGCTTGCTGAAAACCCAAGTCGGCTTGTTCGCCTTGCAACGACGATTCCCGAGAAGGCCTCATCAAGAATTAGCCTAGATGAAAGCTGAACATCTTGTACTGATACGGATAAAGCGTCCGGGGCTTTCGTGGGAACAAGTGGTCCCTCAGCAGATCGACGCGTAAGCGCCGCAAGTGTAAGCACAGCTATGATAATACCGATCAGCGCTATGAAAACCATCCCCTTGGCAAAAGTTGGCTTCTTTTCTCTTAAGGCAGCAGATCTGTGCGTACTCATGTCGCTAGTCCCCGTAGGATAAACTTTATATGTTGCGAGGTAAAGAAATCTCGCCCTGGTGGTGATGTCTCATAGGCCAGAATGGCGTGAAAATGTGGCACGTGCGCCATTAAATTTACAAAGCCATGCATCGCCGCCCAAATTGATTTGGCTGTTTGGCTAACATCCATATCCGCACGGAACACTCCAAGCTCGACGCCCTGTTTCACCATACCACGCAGTTTGATAAAAGCCTGAACTTTCAGACTGCCTTCAGAGGGCGGCTTGATGGGTGTTTTTTCGTCAGGTAGCCCGGCAAAAGCCGCCGCATAATGATGTGGTTTGCTTAGCGCTGTGCGCACATAGGTCATCAGGAAGTCATGTGCATAATCAATATATTCGTCTGGTGCGCCTACGAACTCCTCCATTTCGCTTAATAGCAACTCAAAGAAGGCCTCTTTCAAAGCGTCCACAAGGTCCTGCTTCGATTCAAAGTATTTATAAATTGCCGCAGGGGAGTAATCGATGTCATCAGCCAATTTCCGTATCGATAGACCCGCCTCTCCCTCACGCGCAAACAGACGCTCAGCAGACATCAAAATCGTTTTACGTGTCCTGTCTCGGCGCCTTTCAGCAGGCGATAGCTCAGTTTTCAGTGCAGTCTTCATATTCAGCCGCTCCGTAAAGCATCGGCTTAATGCACATCACACAGAAAGTAAACAGTGTTCACAAAATAACTTATTGTCACTTTATTTTGGTCACTCGAAAAAGACTGCTGCGCTGCGTAAGCATATTTACTGGCATCATATTGGCGACCTATCTATAAGGATTAAATGCTTTCAACCTCTCTACCTTCCCCAAGTGAACACCCATTTGATGTACTAAGCTTCGCAGTTGAACAGGAAAAGCATGGCTTGCGC
>CAYUFN010000214.1:0-2706 GCA_964443965.1 uncultured Hyphomonas sp.
ACGCAATCCTGTTAGAGTCCAAGCAACACCCGGCAGGCGTGGCAAGCTTCGCAGATAGCCATTTCCGGCGCGGCATCGTTACCTTTCATACAGGCCACCTGTTCCGTACACCACCAGGCTGGGGTGTCTGGGCTACTGGCAGTCCAAATAACCCAAAGCACGGCGTCGCTCCCTTAACGGGCCTGATTGAGACAGATTGGCTACCCTTCCCCTTCACTATGAATTGGCAAATGACCAAGCCCGGTCGCGTTCGTTTTGAAAAAGATGAACCCTTTTGCTTCATTACACTGATGGAGCATGGTAAGCTTGAAGCGATCGAACCGAAGATCCATCAACTTGACGATAATACCGAGCTAAAAGCCGAGTTCGACGCCTGGGCGGGCAGCCGCGCCGATTTCAACGAACGCCTCGCCTCAAAAGAAGAAAAAGCCATGCGTGACCGCTGGCAACGCCACTATATGAAAGGCCAAAAAGTAGACGGAAACAAAGCCGAAGACCACCGCACGAAACGGAGGCTAAAGCCGCCTGTGCAGGGGTGAACTACTCAAATTCGAGTTGCCAGAGCTTTGCATCCTTATCTTCCGAACTTGTTACAGCGAAGCGAGCATCTAAGCTCATCATAGCAGAAGTGACATCCCCAGTGTGCCCCTTCATAGTGTAAATGACTTGTCCATTAACTGTATCCCAAAACTTCGTTGTCCTATCCGATGACCCCGTTATCATTATTCGTCCGTCAGCACTGAAGCCTATCGCATTAATATCGCCACTATGGCCAGCAAGATTACGCACTAATGACCCGGTTTCCATATCCCAAAAATTTACCATCCAGTCACCGCCCCCGGTCACAACAAAGCGACCATCCGGGCTAAATGCAGTCGCGCTTACATATTGGTCGGAGGCAAGCATATGAACGAGTTCACCTGTCGCCACATCCCAGACTCTTACGCTTCTGTCAAAAGCTCCCGTTACAATGAAGCGGTCATCCGGACTGAAAGAAGCGGCCCATATATCGTCATTATGCCCTTCCAATGAATGGATTAACCGCCCTGTGCTAGCCACCCAAAGCTTTGCAGTGTTATCTCCAGAGGCCGTAAGAACCAATTGGCCATCACTACTGAACGAAACGGCATATAGCGTGTCAGTATGCCCCTCTAACGTACGAACAAGTTGCCCTGTATCTACGCTCCATATTTTTGCCTTGTCGTCACTTGATCCAGTTACAGCAAACCGTTCATCAGGACTGAATGCAACCGCATATAACGCTTCCTCATGCCCTTCTAACACATGGATGAGCCGACCTGTATTTGCTTCCCAGACTTTCGCAGACGCATCTAGAGACCCGGTTAATACAAAGTGCCCACTAGAACTCAATGAGGCCGAGAAAACCCAATCCTCGTGTTCGAACTTGTGTCTCTGTTGCACGCTCGTAATAGTATGCGTTGGTTCCAGTGCACTAGATGATTTTGCAAGCAACCGCCCCACTTTCGTAAAATCCGTTGCCTGCGGATTTAACTCCGCAATCTTCGTCTCAACAAAAGCCATATTCGCACTGACTGGAAAGCGCTCCCGAAACTCCGTAAACGCCGCCAACGTATTTGCCGTAATCGCCTGTGCCAGCGCGGTGGACTCGTCACTCGCCAGCAAAGGTTGCGCGGCAACGCTCTCACACCCAGCTAGACACACATCCCGCCCGATCAGGCCGCTGGAATAATAGGGCCACTGCTCCCCGCCAGATTGGCCAACCACGCGCCAAGCAACCTCCTGAAACACATCATCCAGATCAAGCCCCGGCACCTTCATCACCTCCGCAAGTGCTTGCGTAAACGGACTGTTCGCCCCCGCGCCATCGGCCGCCGTCTGGCCCGGCTGAGCAGCATAAGCGATGAACACACCCTCAGAGCGTCCCGGCGTGGACAAGCCACCCTTACCCGCCGCCGTGCGCCCAAGGCCCACACGATCTGGATAGGGGCTATCCTTACACGCATCAATGATGACAATATTCACCGCATTGCCAGCCTCGCGCATGTAGGAAATCGCCGTGCCAAGCTGTGGCTCACCGCGCAAATCCTGCCTGAACCGCGCCGTCGAACTGACAGGGATAAGATAATTGGCATCATCGAGCTGCACACCATGCCCGGCATAATAGAACAGCCCGACCGCATCCGGCCCTCCAGCCGACAAACGATCACGGTGAGCACGAAACGCCTCATCCATCTCTCCACGCGACAAATTAGTGCGTATGTCCACGTCAAAGCCTAGCTTTTCTAATGTCATCGCCATAAGGGCCGCATCATTTACAGGATTGGGTAAATCAGGCGTCCTACCTGTATAATCAGAATTACCAATCACCAACGCCACACGCCCGGGCGGCGTTTGCCCATACGCTTGTAAGGAGCCACTCACTCCCAAACACAGTATCAAAGTCAAAAGAAAAATGCGCATATTCACCATCGTCCCAAGTGATGAAACTTCCTTTACTCCAAGGTAGATTGAAATAATATCAAGTGCAAGAATAAGGGGAATGCGCAGACCAGCCTATAAACAATTAAGCCTTTTTCTAAACATGCTGTGAATTCCGAATTTACCGCTTGCAATCGTGCCCGCAATGCGCTTTATCGCGGTTTCAGGCCATTTTGGCCTTACCCCAACACCGGATGCGGGCGTAGCTCAGGGGTAGAGCACAACCTTGCCAAGGTTGGGGTCGTG
>CAYUFN010000215.1:0-2591 GCA_964443965.1 uncultured Hyphomonas sp.
CCACTTCTCCCTAGCGCTGCTTCTTGTCATGCGCAAGAGGCAGACTTAACGTCTCTTTGCGTAAAGCGCGGCATTAAAATCACGTTGAGGAGAATCTATACGAATATTCCTTAATTAACCGCATTTTAGGCTTGATCTTTGCCTTATCACGCAATCCTCTGTTATCAGAGACACAGTCTGAACAGCTTATTAGGTTGTTCTTTATTATCTGGAGACAGCACATATCATGGCTGCGATAAAAACGATTGGCGTGATTGGCGCCGGACAAATGGGTAACGGCATCGCGCACGTCTGTGCCCTGGCAGGTTATGATGTCGTTCTGAACGATATTTCTGCTGATGCGCTGAGCGCTGGGCTGACGACAATTGAAAAAAACATGACCCGTCAGGTTGCCCGCGATCTGATCACGCCGGACGACCTAACTGCAGGCCTGTCCCGGATCAAAACATCCACCAGCATGGACCCTCTGGGAAGTGCTGACCTTGCAATTGAAGCGGCAACAGAAAATCGTGATGTCAAAGAAGCGATCTTCCGCTCGCTCTGTCAGGTCGTGCCCGATCACGCCATTCTGGCAACCAATACGAGTTCAATCTCTGTCACACGGCTAGCCTCTGTGACAGATCGGCCAGAGCGCTTCATTGGCCTGCATTTTATGAATCCTGTGCCACTGATGAAGCTGGTTGAGATCATTCGCGGCCTGGCGACTGATCAAGAGACCTATGAAACAGCCATGGCCGTTGCTGACAGGCTCGGCAAAACGGTCACCAATGCCGAAGATTACCCGGCCTTTATCGTCAATCGCATCCTGATGCCGATGATCAATGAGGCGGTCTACACGCTGTATGAGGGTGTTGGCACGGTCGAAGCGATTGATAGCGCCATGAAGCTGGGTGCCAACCACCCGATGGGGCCATTGCAACTGGCAGATTTTATCGGGCTTGATACTTGTCTTTCCATTATGCAAGTCCTGCATGATGGGCTTGCCGATACCAAATACCGTCCATGCCCGCTGCTGGTGAAATATGTCGAGGCGGGCTGGCTCGGCCGCAAGGCTGGGCGCGGTTTCTATGATTATCGCGGCGATGGGCCGGTACCCACGCGATGATCTTGCGGGATTTGACGGCTATTGATCGTGATCAGGCCGTTGCGCTTTGGGAAGAGTGCGGGCTGACTGTGCCATGGAATGATCCCAAAAGCGATTATGACCGCGCTTTGGCTGAACCAACTTCTACGATTCTGGGTGGGGTCGCTGAGGGTGAGTTGATCGCGACTGTCATGCTGGGTCATGATGGGCATCGTGGCTGGATGTATTATCTTGCCGTATCGCCTGCTGCTCAGGGAAAGGGGCATGCGCGTACACTGGTGAAGGCTTGTGAAGCCTGGATGCGCCTGCGTCACGTACCAAAGTTGCAATTGATGGTTCGCCAGACGAACAGTCAGGTCCTCGGCTTTTATCAGAAAATGGGATACGCTGACGATAACGTACTGGTTCTCAGCAAACGGTTTAGCAAATGAAGCGCCTTTTCCTTATCGTTTTTGCCGCACTTGGGTTTATGATGGCCCCGATATATGCACAGGACCATCACGCAAAAGAAGACGTGATTATACTGCCGGATAGAGGTTTGATCACAGCCTCAACGCCAATGCCGGAAACGGCGGTTGATAGCCGAAATGATGGGGTTTTGCGCGATGATACCGGTCGCCCTGTCACCCATGATCTGCTTGGTCAGACCCTGTTTCAATTCGAAGCTCCGCAAATTGGTGGTGGCATGTTCAATTCCGATAGTCTGCGCGGAAAATGGACGGTGATGACCTTTTGGGGCGTTTGGTGCCATGACAGCCGCAATGATGCAGAAAACATTGCCGCCGTCGCGGCCCATTTCGCCGACCATCCGGACGTCCAGTTCATGTCGTTGCACGTGCCCTATAATCGCGACTTTCTCGATAAGCGCTTTGGGACATATGCGTCTGTTGAAGCCTATTTTGAAGATCGCGGCCTTTCATGGCCAACTGCACTTGATGAGGAAAGCATCCTGCGCAACTGGCAGAAAATCCGCTGGACGCCGACCTATCTTCTCATCGGGCCAGATATGACCGTTCAGGCCTATCGCACGGACCTTTATTCTGTCGGAGAGGGCGGGCTGGAACGCTTTATCGCCGAGGTTGAGGGGATTGCTCGCCCGGCGGGATAAGTGCCTGTTAGATAGTATGCATTTGACTTGTTAAGACTGTAAATTCTGAAACACCCTCCGAGCTTTCAATATGCCAAGGCTGTTGCGTATTTATTTTTACGAGGTGACGACCTTGATTGTCCTGCCAATTAGATCGCACTTCGCAAGCAATACTTCCGGTAGCTCCACCTTTTTCGGGCAGTTCGTTTAATAGGCTTACAACAGGGAGTTTTTCAACAATGGTGTGGGTCTTGCAACTTGAGTCGATCAATAGGCATTCAACTAATGGCGGATTGCCGTCATCCAGTAATTGTGTGAGCCGGACGGTCACTGCTGGGATCGAATCTCTCATTTCGGCATATGTCTCAGCTAAATCCTAGCCCTCCATCAACCCCGCGAAGCGTTCGAACAGGTAGAAGC
>CAYUFN010000216.1:0-1797 GCA_964443965.1 uncultured Hyphomonas sp.
GGGATATGCGCACCGCAGAGCGATGGCTTGCGCCTATTCTGAATTATGATCCTTTTGGCCAGCCTCAATAGGTTAATATTTTTCCAAATAGTTTCCAACTTTTCTGGAGAACTCGAAAAATGCATCGTCGACATCTTGCCAACGGGAAACGCGTGGGGCACCATCGTTAAACGTTGCTTGAAAGTGATCTTTTATTTTAATGAGGACTGTATCAGCATCACTAAGTGTCAACTCAATTTTTGCTTCACCTGCAGAGACAGACCTGATTTGGTCACGACCCACGTTTCGGGCACCTTCAACGTTATTACTCCTGCTGGGCGCCAGCCTTGTTATGGTTGGACTAACAGTTAGTATGCCCGGTCCGGGGGCGGAGACCAGTTCAAATTTTTTGGTAAGTTCCAAGCTAAGGGCTTGATATAATTCTTCTGCTTTCTCATCCGCTTCCGAGGTTGAAAAGCGTAAAGAGTTTGATCGCAGTCTCGCAAGGGCACCTGTTTGTCTGCCTTTGATATCAACCTTTACGGGCGCGATATATACACGGTCGTATGCCCCTTTACTCGTTTCATTCGACACTATTGTTACGGTATCGAATGTAGACGCAAAACTTGGAAGTGTAGTGCTAGTAAGGCCTAAAGCGCCCGCAAGCATGAAAATTCTAATTGATTTCAGGAACATGGTTTTTCTTTCTGTGCTAACGCGTATAAAAGTAAAGCAGGTAAGACCTTAATTGCCTTTAACATACGCGGCGAGCTTTCTGGCGAAACGGTTTGAGATGCGGTTGTAATCCTGCCAAACGCCTATGCGGGGGAGACCATCATTGAAATTGCTCTGCGTGCTATCTTTAATTTCGGTTAAGAGTTTATCATTCTGACTTAAGCGCACTTGAAAGTCTGCTGCACCAGCATAAACAGAGTTGAACGACAGTGCGGTATTGAGCTCAAAATCGGCAAGTGTCGGGCGCGATGAGGAGAGTTTAGTAACAATTGCCTCAACCGTCAAAACATCAGGGCCTGGCGCATCAGCGATTTCAAAATTTTTGTCAAAGGCATTCACGATATCCTCATAGGAATCCTGAGCTTTGCGTTCTTTATCTAAATCAGAAACAGGGCGATCAGAACTGATATCCCGGATGTTTCTGCGAATTCTTTCATCTTTTAGTTCGATACGTACCGGGGCAATGTAAACTTTTTTAAAGTTTGATAGCTGAACTGTTTGCGATGTTTCGATTGTGTCGAATGGAGTAGCCACTGCTATTGGTGCGGTAATTCCAATTGCCAGGCTCATAACAATAGTAATTATAAACGGGCGATATTTGGTCAAATACATTTTAAGCTCCATTGTCTTTTCACTTAAACATGTCGATTCTGATCATAGAATAGTTCAATATTGCTCAAATGTGGAATCATATATTCGAGAGCATTACTGGCTGGCCCATAAAATGCGCGCCATCCAAACGATCTGTCGGGGCGCAAACTCTCGCGGTGGATAAGCCGGATTAAGAGAAATGAGCTCAACTCGCTTTTCTGTCCGTTGGCCAAGCAGCTTAGCCATAACTTCACCATCTAACGTTTTGACAACAACACGATCCCCCCGACGGATGGGTGCTTCAGGGGAGACAATAATACGATCACCTGTTCGATAGGCTGGCTCCATACTATCACCAGTAATCTCAAGGGCATAGACTGCTTCAACACCAAGGCCTGGAAAGCGAACTTCGTCCCATCCTTCGCCAGCAGGAAACCCAGCATCATCGAAGAAGCCGTCATTCCCTGCTTGCGCCAGTCCCAGAAGAGGAGC
>CAYUFN010000216.1:1807-2579 GCA_964443965.1 uncultured Hyphomonas sp.
CGCTGGCTCCACGCTTGCCTTCTATCATTGCGGCGAGGTCATCAAATCCCGCTCCAACAGCACTTAGTGCGGAAGCGACACTTTCAGTTGATGGCCAGCGTGGCCGGCCATCCTTGGCGGTTCGCTTTGAAGGGTTAAATGCTGTTGCATCAAGTCCTGCAAGACGGGCAAGGCCGGAAGCGCTCAACCCATTATGGGCAGCCAGGCGATCGATTCCACGCCATATATCTGCATGTCTCATCATCTTCCCCAAGCATACGAATGATGTATTTGTATTAGCTATAGTGCAAATTTAGGAATATCAACCTATCATAAGGTGTAATTTCCTATATTTTTGTGCGCTTTACGCTTTGGAATTGCATAATCGGGCAAAGGCTGGTTGAACGCGGCCATGGCAGACGACAAAATCTATAAAATATTAAGTGCTGCGGATTGGGTGACCGCAAAGTCTCAAGGCTATAGTCAGACTGCGCTTGATGAGAATGACGGCTATGTTCACTTGTCAACTCGTACGCAGGTTGGCGAAACTTTGGCGCTGCATTATAAGGGTGCCGACCAAGTGCGACTTTTAGCGTATAGTGCAGCAGCGCTAGAGCGGATGGGGCAAGTGTGCTGGGAGGCGTCTCGGGGCGGACAACTCTTCCCGCATCTTTACGGTACGCTAGAGATTGAGAAAGCCGAAAACGTCTGGATTTTAAGTTTAGACTTTGATGGCGTGCCAGAGTTACCTGAGGAATTGACCGCATGAGTATGACAGATATTGGTGTTGGGC
>CAYUFN010000217.1:0-2551 GCA_964443965.1 uncultured Hyphomonas sp.
AATCGGGGGTAAGCAAATAACGGCTTTCAACCTGATCGGTGGGGTAGACTTAAAAATCTTTTCAAAAGTTGGGTCTTCAAGCTTGGCAAGCTTCATTCCAGATCCGCCACCAAAGCGATTAAAGAAACCAGCATCACGGGCAATCAGCGTGCGTCCGTAAAAGTCTTTATGGAATCCAAAACGTAAGCATTGCCCACGAAATACGGTAACCCACCTGGTCCGGGTTTGCCCCTTGCTGTCACGCGTGACACGTCTTTCTTCCAGATGAGCCTCGAAAAATTCAAACGGCACCCCGCCGCGTTCCCCGGTTACCCGGTCTTCATAAGTGCTGCGATCCCAACCCGACACCAAGTTTGCCGCGTGGAAATCCTCAATACTCGCTTGTGGTCCAGGGTGTTCTTGAAAGCTTAAACCAAACTCCTCGGCAATCGGCAGGACGATCAGCGTTTTGGCTTCCTTGCCAATCCTTCTAAGATCACCCCCCATGGTTATGGATGTGCCAAGCCCGCCCAATATGGACAAGAGCCCAACGATCACAGGTGCGTCCGATCCGCCAATCGGTCCAAGTAAAAAAGCGCCCGCCACCCCCAGCACTGCAATAATGCCGCCGATCAAATAGCCACGCTTGGCTTTATGGGCCGCAAGCTGCCGAGTCTGTTCCATATGCACCAGCTCAGGCCTTAACCGATCTTCATACACACGATGAAAGCCTGAAAAATCAGCCGGCAGGCCGCTTAAAGCATTGGCAATTCCCGGATCTATATCTTGCTCATCCATTCGCTGTCCTCACCGCAAGATCAATATTAAGTCCATAGTAAAGTGGTTAGATATCGGCGTACACATGCCCCTCACCAGAAAACCCTTGATGCGTAACAGCGCCCTCATGTGCTGGGCCAACGAGTTTTGCAAACTTGGCAATCGCCCCGGAGGTGTAGCGCGTTTTACGCGGGGTCCATTTTCGCTTTCGGTCTTCCAATTCTGCTGGCGTCAGGTGAACATCAATCGTACCCGCTTCAGCATCTATGGAAATCATATCGCCATCCTCGATGAGGCCAATAGGTCCGCCTTCTGCAGCTTCTGGCCCGACATGACCAATACAGAAGCCGCGCGTTGCCCCAGAAAACCGGCCATCCGTGATCAGCGCGACCTCATCACCCATATCCTGTCCGTATATGGCCGCCGTTGTAGAGAGCATTTCGCGCATACCTGGCCCACCCTTTGGCCCCTCATAACGGATGACAAGCACATCACCAGCCTTGTAATCGCGCGCAGAGACAGCTTTGAAGCAGGCCTCTTCGCCATCAAACACGCGAGCGGGGCCTTTAAATGTCAATTTTTTTAGGCCCGCCACTTTTACAATCGCACCATCTGGCGCAAGAGTCCCCCAAAGCCCGACAACACCGCCCGTAGGGGTGATAGGGTTTGAGACCGGGTAAATAACTTTTTGTGAATCATCCCAGTTGACATCCTCAAGATTATCACCCCAGCTTTTGCCCGTTACCGTCATACAATCGCGATGGATTAAACCCGCCTCATCAAGCGTTTTCATCAGCATAGGAACACCGCCCGCCTCACCCATATCCTTGGCAACATAATTTCCGCCGGGCTTCAGATCAGCCAGATAGGGTGTACGCTGGAACACTTCTGCGACATGGCGAAGCGTAAACTCAACACCGCACTCATGCGCCATGGCCGGCAGGTGGAGCGCTGCATTTGTTGAACCGCCAGTTGCTGCCACCACAATCGCCGCGTTTTCAAATGCTTCACGCGTACACAAATCTCGCGGGCGAATATTATGTGCGATTAGATGCATAACCGCCTCACCAGAGGCGACTGCATAAGCATCCCTGTGCTTATAGGGCGCAGGCAATGCCGACGAGAGCGGCAGCGCAAGGCCAATCGCTTCTGATACGCAGGCCATTGTATTGGCTGTAAACTGCCCGCCGCACGCGCCATCCCCCGGGCAAGCCAGCTTCTCTAGTGCTGTGAGCTTTTCTGTCGACATATTGTTTGAGCCAGCCGCATGTGCGCCGACGGCTTCGAAGACATCCAACACGGTAATATCCTTACCCTCAAACTGGCCTGGCAAAATAGAACCACCATAGAGGAAAACACTCGGCACATTCAGGCGCAGCATTGCCATCATCATTCCGGGTAGGGATTTATCGCACCCGGCCACACCGACGAGCGCATCATAAGAATGCCCACGCATGGTCAGCTCTACGGAGTCCGCGATCACTTCGCGACTGACGAGTGAGGAGCGCATACCCTCATGTCCCATCGCGATGCCGTCCGTCACTGTGATCGTGCAAAACTCGCGCGGCGTACCTTCAGCCTGTTTAACCCCGTCTGAAACGGCATGAGCCTGACGCATAAGCGCGGTATTACACGGTGCAGCCTCATTCCAGCATGATGCGACCCCGACAAAAGGCTTTTTAATGTCCTTGGTCGAGAGCCCCATTGCATAATAATAAGAGCGATGCGGCGCGCGCGCGGGGCCTTCGGTCACATGGCGCGAAGGCAAGCGTGATTTATCCCAGGTTTTGGTCAT
>CAYUFN010000218.1:0-2399 GCA_964443965.1 uncultured Hyphomonas sp.
TCACAAAGCTCATAATCTGGGCCATACCCCGCCCTTCATAGACATCGCGCACAACCGACACAGCCACGACCCGGCCAGCAGATGCAAAAAGCCCCATCACAAACCGCGCCAGAAGCAACCCATAAAAACTGCTGGCAAACACACAAAGCAAGCCGCAAAGACCATAGCCAATCAAAGAGACAAGCAAGAGCGACCGGCGGCCATATCGATCAGATACAGGCCCCCAAATCAGCTGGGGCAAGCCAAACCCCAGAACATAAGCAAACATAACCAATTGCTGATCATTGGCATTGGTCAACGCAAAAGAAGCGCCAATATCATCAAGCGCTGGCACCATAATGTCGATGGCAAGCGCATTGAGCGCCATCATCGAAGCGATGAGGATGACGAACTCCACTTTGGGTAATTGACCTGGCAGCTTTGGCTCTGGTGTAATTTCTTGCGTCATCTTTGAACAAGCTCTTCATCTTCAAACTGTTCATTAACTGCGTGACGCCGCGCATGGCCAGTGTTATTTTCCACCATATCTATTTTTGCTTCTTCAGTTTGGAAAGAAATCTCTTCATGAGCGCACCTGGCATCAAAACAGTGATCCTTGCAAAATCCAAAGACATTGGCGGATTTGATGTCCGCCGTGCATTACCCGCGAAAGAGCAACGCATGGTCGGGCCATTTGTGTTCCTGGACCATATGGGGCCAGCCAGCTTTTCGGCAGGGCAAGGCGGCATTGATGTGCGCCCTCATCCCCACATTGGACTGGCCACCGTTACCTACCTGCATGCAGGCGAGTTTCAGCACAAAGACAGCCTTGGCACAGACCAGATGATTTATCCGGGCGAAGTCAATTGGATGATTGCCGGGCACGGCATTGCTCATTCTGAACGCACAAGCGCGCAGACACGCAAAACTGCACACACCCTTGCCGGGGTTCAGGTTTGGGTAGCCCTTCCCGAACTCTATGAAGACTGTCCGCCCGCATTTGAGCATGTCAAAGCAGATGCCTTGCCAAAACCTGCTTATCAAGGAGCCCAAGCGACACTTATTCTTGGCACTGCTTATGGTGAAACCGCACCGGTAAAAACCTTTCAGGAGATGTTCTATCTGGATGTAAAACTAGCGCCTCACGCAGCCATACCCCTGCCAGAAACGCACGAACAGGGCGCTGCCTATATTATCTCGGGCGAGGTTGGGCATGGTAGCGACACATTCACCACGGGCATGATGATCGTGTTCTCACCTGACTATAAAGTGAGCTTGAAGGCGGGAGAAGACGGCGCGCACTTAATGCTGCTCGGCGGGGAAGCGATGGACGGGCCTCGGCATTTGTGGTGGAACTTTGTCTCTTCCTCCAAAGAAAAGATCGAACAGGCCAAACGCGATTGGGGTGACCCAGATGCCCGCGCGCAGCGCTTTGCTCTTCCGCCCGGAGATGAGGCTGAATTTATTCCTCTGCCAAAATATTAGAAAGCGATCGCTTTAGCGCACAAAAAAGCCGCCCTCTTAAACAGAGAGCGGCTATTTTATACAGAGCAAAGACTAATCGTCATCGCTCTCAAGGGGCTTACCTGTGTCCTGATCAACCACTTTCATGGATAGGCGAACCTTACCACGATCGTCAAAGCCCATCAGTTTAACATAAACTTTCTGACCTTCAGACACGACATCTTTTGGATGTCCGACGCGCTCATTTGCCATTTGCGATACATGCACAAGGCCATCTTTGGGACCAAAGAAGTTTACGAATGCGCCGAAGTCTTTGATCGAAACGACTTTGCCTTCATAGATCGCGCCGACTTCAGCCTCTGCTGTCAACTCGTGTATGCGCTTCTTGGCTGCTTCGATTGAGTCTTTATCAAGGGCAGAGATCTGGATTGTGCCATCATCAGCCACGTTCAGCTTCGCGCCTGTGGTGTCAACAATATCACGGATGACCTTGCCGCCAGTCCCGATAACGTCGCGGATCTTGTCGACTGGAATTTTCACAATTTCCATTTGCGGCGCATTGTCAGACAGTTCTTCACGCGCACCTTCGAGTGCTTTAGACATCTCGCCAAGAATATGCAGACGCCCGCCTTTGGCTTGCTCAAGCGCGGTTTGCATAATGTCTTTAGTGATCCCAGCAATCTTGATGTCCATTTGCAGCGAGGTCAGGCCTTCGGTCGTACCAGCGACTTTGAAGTCCATATCGCCGAGATGATCTTCATCACCCAGAATATCAGACAGAACAGCAATGCCATTGTCTTCCTTAATAAGGCCCATCGCAATACCAGAAACCGGGCGCGCGATTGGCACGCCTGCGTCCATCATAGCCAGTGAACAGCCACAAACAGTCGCCATGGAAGATGAGCCATTGGACTCGGTGATCTCCGAGACAAGGCGCACCGTGTACGGAAACTCTT
>CAYUFN010000219.1:0-2382 GCA_964443965.1 uncultured Hyphomonas sp.
GTCTATGGCTTTGCGTTCTGTAATGTCTGAGGCAATGCCAGCAAAGTGGATGTATGCGCCGTTATGATCCTTGACTTCGCGCCCGGACAATTCGAGCCATTTGCGGCCACCATCTTTTTTGGTCCGGAAGGCCGCATTCAACACACGTGTCTCTTCAGACCTTGCAAACGCAGTTTTCACAGAATCGCGGTCTTGCTCGTGAACATAGCTTAGAAATTTCGCTAGCTCGATGTCTCCACCTTCTGGGTGACCAATAAGCTGGGCCAGTTGATCACTGATCTTAATCTCTGAATTATTAGATTGGGACTCCCAAAAGCCCGCCCGCGCGCCTTCCATCGTCAGATTGATGAGATGGGTGGCATCACGCTCGGTTTTAAGCGCTTGTTCGATCTGGTTGGTTTGTCCCGTTAGGCGTTTGTATAGACCATAAATTGCCAGAGCAGGGGCCAGCAGCAAGAGAAGATAGATCAGCCAGCGAACGAGCTCATTTTGTGCAAAAAGCGGTTGCGGCTTGAGGGTGCAAAATGCCATCGCGCCACTGCGTAAAGGGGCACACGCAACACCGGCTCGCGGCAGCCCCTCAAGGTTTATAATTTTCGGTTGTCCATAATCAAGCCCTGTCGAAAGGGCGCTTAGGGTTTGATTGCCTCGGCTTAAGCTTCCCGGGCCTGTGAGAGTGAATCTGTAATTTCCATTGGCTTGCGGTAGCCAGGCCTGCGTCCCACCAAGGCTTAATATCTCCCGCCCATTTACGTTGGCAAGTATAACAATATCGCCGGATGCTGTGGTAAACAGAAAGCCGCCTTTGTCTTTATCTAGCATAACCCGCTCTGCGGCTGTGCGTAAACGCGAACCCGGTGGCGCATCTCTGGCTATTGAGAGCCGTGTAATGATGTCAATCTCGGAATATTTTGCAACATGTGCAGGATACGCCCTCTCTGCGCTATTTTGCAGCAATGACAGGACCTTTTCAGCTTTGCCATCAATATATTCTTTGCCAGCCAGCGACGTTAATTGTGTGTTGGCAAGTGCTGCCTGCGTGTTCGTTTGGTGATCATCCCATGCTTTCAGGCCAAGCGTAATTGCACTGGCAATAAGCAGGGCGGTTACAAGCCACCCAATACCAATGCGACTGCGTTGTTTCGCAGCAGCTTTTTCTGTGCCCTTAGCCATGCCCAAAACGGACTCCCGACGATACCAGACCGATGAAAATCGATCCTCTGTATAGTCATGAAACGGAATCCTTGCTTAAAGGTTAACGCAATTGCGTTACTTGTTAACCTACCGTTCGGGCAAGAATATCTTTCGTGTTTTCAGAAAGTACAGATTCGCCGAGCGCTTCAAGGCTGATCTGGGCACTTTTATAGGCAGATGCCTCCAATGAGCGCCATTGCTCAAATGCGGTCAATAGTCTGGCAGCCAGAGCAGGATTGAGTTTGTCAACGTCCCGCACCATGTTAGCGACAAAGCTATGCCCACGGCCATCTGGGTGGTGAAAAGCTGCCAAATTGTGCATGGCGAAAACACCGATGAGCGCGCGCACACGGTTGGGATTAGTAAGGTCGAAGTCTGGATGCGCGCGCAAAGCTTTGATTTCATCGATTGTGCCCTTGCGCGCTTGCGCGGCGAACCATTTATCCATAACCAGCGGGTTGTCTTTCCACTGGTTAAAGAAAGCTACAAGCGCCGTCTTGCCCCCTGATGGAGCACTCACCAACGCGTTGAGAGCGGCAAGTTGTTCAGTCATAGAACTAGCTGCTTTGAATAGTGCAGGCAATGACTGGCTTAAAGCATCATGGTGTGCAGCAAGGTCCATACAGGCCGCCCTTAACGCGCGAATGCCCGCCTGATCTGCATCCGGCTTAAATGGTGCAGGCGCTGGCATATCAAGTGTGCGCTCTATAAAAGCGTGCAGCTGTGCGGCGAGCGAGGCTTTCATTTCTTTGAGGGTATGGGTAAGTTTCACTGGCTCAGCCGGGACATGATCGCGCAATAGTTCTGCGGCCGTGGGAAGGCGCAGTAAAAGCGCTGCAAAAGCCGGATCACTTTGTGCAGCCGTTTCAACCGCCTCGGCAATTGCGCCAATCAACGCTTTATTTTCAGGTGCATCATTATATGTGGCACCCAGAATTTGTGCCTTGATCAGACTTTGCAACAAGTCCCAGCGGTTAAACGGATCGGTTTCAGCGCGTGCGAGCGTAAGTTGCTCGGCCTGCGTCATCTGCCGCTCAATCTTGATCGGTGCACTAAACCCTCGTGCCAGTGAGACAAGCGGGCGGGCGCTGCCAGCCGGAAGGGTGAAGCTGATTGTGTCTTCTGCATCGCTGAGGGTGGCATCCAGCATTTGCAGGTCTTGTCCCTCTGCAGAGATAAGCGAGGCGG
>CAYUFN010000220.1:0-2306 GCA_964443965.1 uncultured Hyphomonas sp.
CGTCTTGATCACGCTCGGGAAGTCCGGCGCCGAAGAATGAGCCTGTATCGGCGTGTGTCGTTGAAACTGTATCAGCCATAATGATTCCTTTTGATATCGGCGAGCACATTTGATGTATTCCCACGCGCAGATTGTATCAAGCCGGAAAACCAGAACCAGAAGAGCTCATGGCAAAAAATTAAAATATGAACACTGGATTAATACTTGATTTTAAGGATAGTTAATATGTAATCGATTTGCTTATGCTATAATATTCAGGGGGACGGAAGAATTATGAGCATTAATAGTGATAAAAATAAATCATCTCTTCGTTTATTGGAGATGACATCTGAAATTGTGGTATCCTTTGTTGCAACCAATTCTATTGATGCGAAATCTTTGCCGGCACTAATTGAGTCGGTTCACACATCTTTGCGCGCTTTAGCATCTCCAAAGCCTGATAATGCGACAAAACCACCGCCAGCCGTCGATATCAAAAAATCAATTACACCAGATCACATCATCTGTCTTGAAGATGGGCGAAAGTTGAAAATGCTCAAGCGCTACCTGCGGTCGCGCTATAACATGACCCCTGAAGAGTACCGCCAGCGCTGGAGCCTGCCAGCTGATTATCCCATGGTTGCCCCAAACTATGCAAAGCGGCGCTCAGATTTTGCAAAAGAAATTGGTTTGGGGAAGAAACGACAAGTTTCATAACCCCTCTTAAGCGGCTGGGTTTAATTCCATCCCCAGCTGTTTCCAAATTGCCAGCAAGGCCGATACAAGGTCATCCATCATCTCTTCGCTATGGACTGGACTCGGCGTGAAACGGAGGCGTTCAGTCCCTTTTGGGACTGTAGGATAATTGATCGGCTGAACATAAATTCCAAAATCAAACAGCAAAATATCAGATAAAGCCTTACAGCGCTCCGGGTCAGCCACCAGCAAGGGCACAATGTGAGTTTCACTTGGCATCACCGGTAACCCCGCTGCGCGCATCTTCGATTTCAATAGAGCCGCTTTAGCTTGATGAATTTTACGCAGTTCTCGACCATCATCTGTGCGTAATTTAGCCACGCTGCGTAAAGCACCAGCAGCCATGACCGGGCAGGTCGACGTGGTGAAGATGAAGCCTGAGGCCATTGAACGTATCGCGTCCACCATTGTGGCATCACCAGCAATATAACCGCCCATAACCCCATAAGCCTTCGCCAGTGTGCCCTCCACAATATCAATACGGTCCATTACGCCATCACGCTGAGCGACACCAGCACCTTCGTCACCATAGAGGCCAACGGCATGAACTTCATCAAGGTAGGTGATCGCTTTAAATTCATCTGCCAGATCGCAGATAGCTTCAATCGGTGCGATATCACCGTCCATAGAGTAGACACTTTCAAAAGCAATCAGCTTGGGTCGATCAGGATCATCATTTTCCATGAGCGCGCGCAGGTGACCAAGGTCATTATGCTTGAAGATACGACGGTCACAGCCCGACCGGCGAATGCCTTCAATCATGGAAGCGTGATTTAAAGCATCAGAGTAGATAATCAAACTAGGCAGAATTTTTCCAAGCGTTGAGAGCGTCGCTTCATTTGCGACATAGCCAGAGGTAAACAAAAGCGCACCTGTTTTGCCGTGCAAGTCAGCCAGCTCTTTTTCAAGATCAACGTGAAAACGCGTTGTGCCGGAAATATTACGCGTTCCCCCACTGCCCGCGCCGAAACTATCAATTGCTTCATGCATGGCCTCAATGACATCTTCATCCTGACCCATGCCTAAATAGTCGTTCGAGCACCAGACAGTGATCTCGCGCTCTTCAGCCTGATCAGGAAACCGTGCGGTTGCGAGGGGAAACTTGCCACGCTGCCTGTGAAGATCGACAAATACCCGGTATCGGCCTTCACCATGTATACCCGCCAGCGCGTCTTCGAATGCTTTTAAGTGTCTCATCTACTCTATTCTTTCGTCTCTTGCATATATACGTGCCCAAAGCGCATGAAAACAAGTATCCGCTTCACACCACGCCACTGTGTCGCATCACAAAAATGGACCAGGCATCCGTTAAATATGTCATCGGGCCTAGCCTGATTGGGCCAAACAAACTTATAATCTTATGTATGAAGTCACTCTTTCGATCTGCCCCAGTGGTTGCTGTGCTGGGCACACTCATATGGGCCTACATGGCTATATGCGGGCGCACGATCAGGTGGCGTATCGAAGGCCTTCAAGAGGCGCAGGCCGATTGGCAGGCCTATGAAGGGGTTGTTGTTGCTGCGTGGCATTCGACAATTTTAACCCTGCCAACCGCATGGACACGCTACATG
>CAYUFN010000221.1:0-2293 GCA_964443965.1 uncultured Hyphomonas sp.
CCAGACAAAAACAAAAGGCCGCTCCATTGGAAGCGGCCTTTTTTTATGGGTTGGTTTCTGGTGAACTAATTGTTCCTCTTTTGCCTGATCTTATCGCGGACAACGTTGCGGTAGCGCCATCAGGGAAGGCTTTGCCTGCGTTTTGGCCAATAAGGGGCTCGCTTACGCAAGGGCCGATATCTTCGCTCGGGCGGCATTGAGGTAATGCGCCATGAAACAATGTGGCTGCCGGATAGCCTTTTTCAACGGCACCCGGTGCAGTGGCCGCGCATGCACAAAGCGATAATAGACCTAAAACAAAAATTCCTGCGCGTATCATAAAATGTCTCCATTAGGAGGGGGAGCGCTGCGGGCTTTCAGCGCTGGGTCAATTCACAAAATCGTTTGAGGTTTAGGGATTATCTGCCTTTTTCGAGACGTTTGCGGTCGCGCCTGGCTTCTTCGGCTTGCTGCACCTGAGCCTCATGAAAGCCGTAGTCTTCAAGCGGGTCGACGGCGTTGAGGTCTCGGTCGCGCGCGCAGGCATCGATATCCTCTGTTTCCTCGCATTTGATTCTACGGTCGGCGTCCAGATGTGCTGTGGCGTACCCTTTTTGTGGCGCGTTTGGTGCGGTCCCGGCGCATGAAGTCAACACAAGCACACTAAGGCCGCGTTTCAAGGCTATGCTTAGTTTGTTGTGTGCCATTGGCTTGCCTTCCTCTTTGAATTGAGTGTGCGCTTCATTGCCAGCCGGGTCAATCTAGCGGGCGATTTGGGCGTATGTTCATGTCGTCCAAAGAAAGAAAAGTGGCACGGCCACATAAAGTATCATCGCACCGGCCAGAAGGCTACGGACCCACCGCGCCGTAAAGCGCCGAAACAGGATAGCCATAAGGGCCAGGCCAAGAAGCGCCTCGAAGATAGAAAATAGGCCGCCATAGTGATCCGGGTTCCAATAAGAGATGGGAGACTCAAAGCGCCAATAACTAAACGGCCAGAAGTGAACATGGGCATCATCATGGTGAACAGGGAAGTCTGTAGCCAAATGGATGAGGGCTGCCAGACAGAACAGGGCTGGCAGGCTTTGCCAGCGGGGGCGGGGATCTTTGGGTGCAGCGATCAAAAAGGCAGCGATCAAAAAACCAAGATAGAGCGGGATAGCGTTAGAAATGGCTGATAAGGTTTGCCAAGGCTCGCGCCAATAGGTGTGTCCCCACAGAATTTCACCGGGGATGCCTGTCGCCATGGCGTAGAGGAAAAGTATGTAGATTGAGAGATCGGGAATAAGCGATCCGGCAATAATCGCCACATTTCGTCGCTTCTGGCCCGGTTTTGCCCAGAGGCCAGCGGCGAGCAAGAGGTGGGTTTGTGTCATCATGGGCACTGGAGCTCATCTATTGGAAAACTAGATTTAAGGGAAATCAGTTTCTCAAACGTGTATACTTTGGACGTCTATCAAGGAGCATATCTGTGTTGAAAGAAAGAAGTTTAGCGCACCTTTTTTGGGAGGTATTTATAGAGCACTGGAATGGCTTGCGATCTGAAGAGAAAGAAAAATGGGATCAAGGGTCTGATGTTGAATGGACAGAAGTTATGCTGGGCAACAGCAAGGCAAATACCGAAGCTGAAGGCGGATTATTGGTAGAATGTGTGCGCGAGTATCTCAACAAATTGCTGCCTGACAAAGACCCACTGGTGCGTTGTGAGTGGGATAAAATAGATTTGGTGGGGCTTACGCGATATGGTGAGAAGCATTGGTATGAGGCTAGCCTGCAGATTATGATAGAGCACGAAAATCGTGTTGATGCGACGTATGATATAGAGAGTGAATTTTACAAACTGCTCCATTGGCGTGCCCCATTGAAGGTGCTGGTCTGTTATCGTAAAGCGTCGGAATTAGTGAACGAACGTTATAAAGAGAAACAGGCTTTATTCTCTCGGATGTATATGGAAGCGCTGCAGTTAATGCGCGCTGATACGGCCGAATACCTCATGCTTGTTGGTGGCTGTGAAGGGGAAAATAAGACGTTTAGCGCTTTCGGAATGGCGGCGGGAAAATGGCAGCCGCTGGGCTGACAGAATTAGTTTTCCACCTCTTGGTGCTTTCAAGATAGTTACTATGCTTTTTAGTTCTCATTTTGCTGCAAAATTCCTTGCGAACAGCTGTTGACGTGCCGCATTTGCTGCACTAAAGACGGCCATTCGATGAACTGGCTGTGTCTGGAAAGACAAACGCGTTCCCCGAAACTGATAATTTAAACCAAGTTACGGCCTAACCTGTTTAGGGGAGGGCCGCTTGATGTATATGCGACG
>CAYUFN010000222.1:0-2188 GCA_964443965.1 uncultured Hyphomonas sp.
CAACAAGTAAGCGTCGCTCGGGCCACCATAATGCCCCTTCAGACAATAAGTTCACCTGCTCTCCTGCAAGCGTGAGACTAACCTCGCAAAGGTCCGGATTATCTTGGTCACGATTCATAACTGCCAAGCTCTCTCCTGTAAGTGGGTGATCGTCAATGATGATTTCCGGAGTGGGTGACTGGACAGCGCGATAAATATGCGGTTTGCCTAACCAGAATATGTTATTCTGAGGATGCCCGCACATGACCACGACTGAAGCCAAACGCCCCCCCGTCATTCGCGCTATTAATGGCATTGGTAAAGCCCTGTCAGGTGTTGGCTTAAGTGGTCCCTCCTTCAAACCGGACTCGATCCGAAAAGCAGCAGAAAAAATTTCTGGTCATAATGATTATGGGGATGAGAGTTATGTTCCAGGTTTGGAGAAATTATGCTGGTCGCTGGAGAATGAGGCAGAACTCAACCAGATGGGCCGAATGATACTCCACAGACAAGTCGCCAATGCGCTGGCTGGCCGTCTAACAATTGTCGCTTGGGAGAAAGCCAACCCGAAATTAGCTATGGCACCCATTGTAGCCCCGCTCTTTGTCATTGGCCTCCCCCGCACAGGCACAACGATCATGTTCGAAACACTTGCAGCGGCGCCCCATCATCGCGCACCTTTGACATGGGAATGTCGAGATTACGCACTTGCCCATTCAGTTACGCAGCCACCTGAAGAAGATCCGCGCCTGATTAAACTCGGCAAACAAATGATGCAGGTAGACCGGTTGATGCCAGGCTTTACAGCAATCCATCACTTCGGCCCATATATCCCAACAGAATGCATCGGATTGACCTTGCTGGATATGGCGAGCGAACAGTTTGCAGCGCTCGCCTGGATGCCCAGCTATCGCGCCTTTCTGCTCCAAAATGATTTCTCAACAGCCTATAAATGGCACAAGCGCGGCCTGCGCTATCTGCAGGCAACACAGCCAGATAAATCATGGGTTTTAAAAACACCTATGCATACAGGCTATCTTGATACACTGATCGCCGAATATCCGGATGCAAAATTTATACATAATCACCGCGATCCAATGCGCGTCATCTCCTCGGTTGCAAATCTTTACAGAGTCTCACGATCAGGCTGGTCTGATGCACCAAATACGCACGAGCGGGCGCAGTCTGATGCACATTACTATCTTGAATTCATAAGGCGAGCGCTTGCATTCCGTGCAAACGACCCTGAAGAAAGCACACGGTTCTTTGATGCCTCATTTACTGAATTCGTCAGCGACCCTATGCCATTGATTGAGCGGCTACACGCACATTTTGAGCGTCCCTTCACGGAAGAAAGTTTTCAGGCGATGAGCAATTACCTTGAAAATCGACCACGTGAAAAATTTGGGAAACACAAATATAGCGCCGAACAATTCGGCTTCACCGAGGCCGAATACGGCCCATTGTTCAAAGACTACATAGAGCGGTTCGGCGAATATCTCTAAACTGTTTGAAAGACACCATCATGCAAATTGATCCAACTGCCGCCTCAAAAGCCGCAACACCACTCACACTTGAAAATGATAGCGGCTCACGCACAGCCTGGCAGAACCTGCTCGCGGCAATGGGTGAAGCGGTTTCACGCGTTTATTCTGAAGAGATGGGGTTAAACGAAGTTGACCGCGCTGAGGGTATGCGCGCACTGGCGCAGACATTTTCACTTGCCGCAGAAATACATATTGAAAAAGGAAATCCGCGCGAGCCAGCTTTCACCAATTGGATGGCTTCAGGGCGGAAAGTTTTAGGGGATAATCCTGATGCCCGGTACGATAGCGCACCAGTCTCACCTGACTACACATACGAAGTTTACGGCACACTTTCAGGTTGCGCAGCGCAAACCTTTACGGTTTACGGGCGCGGCCCGCTTGGCTGGAACAATGTCGCTGGTGAGTTGGTCCCCGAGCAAATGGAACTTGGTCCCAATGGAGAGTTTTCACTCATACTTTCTAAGGAACGCCCTGCCGATGCCAAAAACTGGATAGAGCTGAATGACAGTGCACATATGTTTTTGATGCGGCAATTTTTTAATGATGTACCGATCGAAAAACGCCCGCGTGATTTTGATATCCGTCGTCTGGATGCGCCTGATGAGCCGGAGATTTATTCAGAAGCTGCCTTTGCCCAACGCACACAAGCAGCTGCTGAATTC
>CAYUFN010000223.1:0-375 GCA_964443965.1 uncultured Hyphomonas sp.
GGCTATATCCGGTCCACTGGTTCTTATCCTTGATATCGTCGGTTCTGCGTTTGGGCGTTGGATCTGGGGCTATAAAGGTTAGAAACCATGGGCCTATGCCAGTGCTCTATGAGTTCGAAGCATGTCCCTGGTGCCGTATCGCGCGTGAGGCTATCTCTACGGCTGGGGTACGTGTTTTGGTCCGCCCTTGCCCAAAAAACGGGGTGCGGTTCTGTCCGAAAGTTGTGGAGATGGGCGGAAAGGCGCGGTTTCCGTATTGGATTGAGGGTGGGAGGGATAAGGGTATCTATGAAAGCGGTGGTATCACGAAACTGGTTCGAGACAGATATGACGTGCCCCGTCCCTTGGTGCACTGGCTTGGTCCGTTGAGTGGTA
>CAYUFN010000223.1:385-2076 GCA_964443965.1 uncultured Hyphomonas sp.
TCTTCCTGTGCGAGTTATCGCGCCTTGGACGGGGGCGGCATGTTCAATCATCGAAGGCCCAAGAGGAGCCTCTTGTGTTTCACGACTTAGAATCAAACCCTGCAGCAAGATTAGTTAGAGAGCAGCTCTGTGTGCTTGAGCTGGAATATGTTTGGCACACTGTAAGCCAATCCGGTGTCTGCCTTTATGACTCGAATACTGAGACTGAGCACATTGGTGGGCACGCGATACTAAAGTACCTTACTGAGCACTATGTCGCCTGATCGTAAGAATTTGTTTACCTAAATCCTTGCTTAATTATGCTGTTGCAATCAGGGGTTCCTATGACATCGCGGCTTGCGGGTTTCTTACTATCAGCAGTTATTTTGTATTTTGCCGTTCATACCTTCTCGGGCGAGCAAGGTCTGAGTGAATGGAGCGCGAAGCAGGAGCGTGTGGCTGCATTGGAGGCGGAACTTGTGAGCGTAAAAATTGAAATTGAGAGCCTGAAGTCTGACATTATAAGGCTTACGCCAGGTACTGTGGACCCTGATTTTGTTGAGGCGCTCGCGCGTGAAAAATTAGCTTTTGTCCACCCGAACGAGATTATTTTTACACGCTAACGTTATATATTGCATATTTGCATAGCGGGCCTGACTTGACCTAAACGTAAAGTCACGGCCTATCTATGAAAAAAATATGGAGAAACGTACATGGCGACGAGCACAAAGCCTGCCAAAAAGAAGATTCCATCCAAAAGAGCGATGCTTCAGCACTATCGCGATATGCTTTTGATACGTCGCTTTGAAGAAAAAGCTGGTCAGCTTTATGGCATGGGTGAAATTGCTGGGTTTTGCCACCTCTATATTGGGCAGGAGGCGGTGGTCACCGGTGTTCAGGCAACGCTGAATGAGGGCGATCAGGTCATAACAGGTTATCGTGATCATGGGCATATGCTAGCCTGCGGTATGGACCCTAAAGGAGTGATGGCAGAGCTGACGGGACGCTCTGGCGGCCTCTCCAAGGGGAAGGGCGGCTCTATGCACATGTTTAGCCGCGAAAAGAATTTCTACGGGGGACATGGTATTGTTGGCGCACAAGTGCCGATCGGTACCGGACTTGCTTTTGCAAACAAGTATCAGGATAATGGCGCGATCAGCGTAGCTTATTTTGGCGATGGCGCAGCCAATCAGGGACAAGTCTATGAAGCTTTCAACATGGCTTCGCTATGGGACTTGCCTGTTGTCTATGTCATTGAGAATAATCAATATGCCATGGGCACAAGCGTCGCGCGTGCCTCTGCCGAGACCGAGCTGTACAAGCGTGGGATCAGCTTTGAGATAAAGGGGGAAGCCGTGGATGGCATGGATGTGTTTGCTGTTCAGGCTGCTGCTGAAAAAGCCGTCAAGCATGCTCGCTCCGGAAAGGGGCCCTATATTCTGGAAATGAATACGTATCGTTATCGCGGCCACTCCATGTCTGATCCGGCTAAGTATCGCAAACGTGAGGAAGTTGATGAGGTGCGCTCTCATCGTGACCCGATTGAAGGTCTAAAAGCGCAAATTATAGAGGCAGATTATGCTGATGAGGCCGAGTTGAAATTGCTCGATAAGGAAATCAAAGCCGTTGTGAAAGTTGCTGCTGATTTTTCTCTGGAAAGTCCAGAACCGGACCCGAGCGAGCTTTGGACTGATGTGCTCAAGGAGGTTGTG
>CAYUFN010000224.1:0-1943 GCA_964443965.1 uncultured Hyphomonas sp.
CGGTCGGGGCCGCGCAAAGACGCAAGAAGGAAATTATGCGCAAGACAACAGCCATCAGCCCGCAAAGCGGCGTCCCGTCGCAAGCGCAGCGACGCGGGGGACAAACAAGAATGGAAAGGTGCGCCTTGTCCGGTCATCAGTGTAGGCGCAAGCCACCGAGCAAAGCTCGCAAGCACAAGCGTGCGCCGGGCGAAGCCCGCCCCGCCGGAGGACCTTCGGCCCGTGAGGCAAAACAAGACACAAATCACGAAATAAAAAACAATTTTCTTTCATTAACAACTTCGCGTAATCCGGTGCCCATGCCCACATCCACCGCTCTTCTTTCCCATAAACGCGTCCTGGCTCTTGTCTGGCCAGTTATCCTCGCACAGGCGGCCACAGCGCTGACCGGCGTGGTCGATACTGCCGCAATGGGTAAATTTGGGGACAAGACAGATCTGGCTGCCGTGGCCATCGCCGCCGTTGCGTTCAGCTTCATCTATTGGGGCTTTGGCTTTTTGCGCATGTCGACAACCGGGCTGACCGCCCAAGCCATTGGCCGTAAGGATACGCCCGAAGCCCGCGCCATTCTCCTGCGCTCACTCAGCCTTGGCGGCGCACTTGGGCTCACGCTTGTCTTACTGGGGCCACTCCTGAAGCAATCTGCCTTCGCCATTTTTGTTGCTGAAGCCGATGTCGAAACCCTTGCGCAGGATTATTTCGATGCGCGCATCTGGGGCGCGCCCGCCCTACTCATGGGATATGGTATTACCGGCTGGCTGCTGGGCACAGGGCGCACGCGTGAGCTGCTCATTTTCCAGATTATTATGAACGGGGTCAATGCCGGGCTCGACCTTTATTTCGTCGCCATGCTCGACCTTGGCCCGGCAGGCATTGGCGCAGGCACAGCAATTGCCGAATGGGTCGCGCTCGGCTTTGGCCTGCTGATCGTGCGCAGCGCGTTTATGGGCAACGCAAAGCTTTGGGATCGCGCCAAGCTTATCTCTCTGTTTACCGCCAATCGTGACATCATGATCCGCACCATGGCGCTGCTCTTCTCCTTTGCCTGGTTTGTAAATGCTGGCGCGCGTCAGGGCACTGCAGCACTAGCAGGCAATGAAGTGCTCCTGCAATTCGTCACGGTCGCTGCCTTCGTGCTCGACGGGTTTGCCTTCATAGCAGAAAAAGAATCCGGCGAAGCAGCAGGAGCAAAAGACCCCGCCCGGCTGAATCGCGCCGTACGCATAACAACTGAACTGGCGCTGGTATCTGGCGCGCTGATCGCACTTTTATTCTTCTTTGGTGGCGGCTTTATCATAGATACCTTTATCTCAGACGATGAGGCTCGCGCTGCTGCTTTGGCCTACCTCCCTTTCTGTGCGCTGATGCCCTTGATCGGTGTCCTGCCTTTCCAACTCGACGGCATTTTCATCGGCACAACCCAAGGCCGGGCGCTGCGCACTGCAGGTGTATTAGCCACACTCGGCTATGTCGCAACCGATCTGGTACTGCGCCCATGGGGAAATCTCGGCGTTTGGATCGCCTTCCTCACAATGTACCTCTGGCGCGCGGGGATGCTCGGGCTATTTTGGAAGGGGTTGGCACGAGAGATTGGGGAGATGGAAGACTAAAGCCCTGTGCCAACCGCTTCATTTATCGTTGCATAGCCGTCGCATGCCATTAGCTCCAATAAATCTGTCTTAATCTGCTGAGCAAGTTGTGGTCCTTCATAGACCAGCGCAGAATAGAGTTGGATGGCATTGGCTCCGGCCTTGATCTTGGCATAGGCGTCCGCCCCGCTCGCAATGCCGCCTGCACCGATCAGATCGAAAGCGCCATCAAGCCCGCGTGCAAATTCGCCGAGCACAGCTGTTGAGGGTTCCATCAAAGGCGCGCCAGAAAGCCCACCTCCCTCGCCTTTATGCTGGCTCTGCAAACTATCCGGCCGGGCAATAGTCGTATTG
>CAYUFN010000225.1:0-1938 GCA_964443965.1 uncultured Hyphomonas sp.
CCATCATCCTGATTACAGTGAATGACGACCTCGTCGCCCGGTTTCACGCGCGTAACCTTGCGTCCTACCGCCCAGACAATGCCAGACGCATCCGAGCCTGCGACATGAAAATCCGCCTTGTGCACATCGAACGGCGAAATTGGCTCGCCAAGGGCAGCCCAAATGCCATTATAATTGACCCCTGCAGCCATGACCAAAACCAACACTTCGTCCGAATCAATTTCCGGCACGGGCACTTGCTCCAGTTGCATGGCGGTCTCTGGGCGTCCATGGCGCTCACGGCGGATCGCCCAAGCATGCATAAATTTCGGCACATGGAATTCAGGCGGTATTTCGCCCATCGCGTAAATATCTTTTTTTTCCCGTGCAGTATGCGTGCTCATGCTTTATCTCCGAGGCAAATTATTGCTTATTGTAGCTGTTTCTATTGGTCAGCTTACCTTCAAGCTGGCAAATTGACTTCGCATACGCAAGAAAAATGTTGCGGCGCACACAAGATAATAGCAGTTTACGTCAACGGAAAGCAGAATCAGATGACACAAGGACAATGGGTATATTTCGATGATGCGTTCTGCCACGCCGAAGCCGCAAGGCTTTCCCCTTTTGACCGCGGATATCTTTTCGCGCATGCCGCATATGAGGTCACGGCGGTCTATAAAGGCGAACTAATTGATTTTGATGGTCATATCGCACGTCTGAAGCGGACACTGGAGGGTTTGGAAATCCCCGCCAAGCTTGATAATCTGGCTGCGCTCCACACCGAGCTGATTGCGCGCAATGCGCTGCGCGAAGGCCTCATTTATCTACAGATAACAGCAGGTGATTATGCTAGCCGAGACTTTTATGGTCCTGAAACCTTTACCCCCTCGCTCTTTATGTTCTCAATCGAAAAGCAGCTGATTAATGATACCGCGCGCGATGGCATAACCGCGATCACGCTAGAAGATTCACGATGGCAAAGGCGAGACTTCAAAACAACGCAGCTTCTCTCTCAATCGCTGGCTTATCGCGCCGCACGCCGGGCCGGCGCCACCACTGCTTTTATGCACGAAGACGGCGTGATTACAGAAGCTGCCTCTGCCAATACCTGGATCGTTCTGAGGGATAAAACGCTGGTGACACGCGCGCTTTCGGCCTCTATCCTGCCCGGCATTACACGCCAAAGCGTATTAGACTTGCTAAGCGCGCAAGGTCTGCATGTTGAAGAGCGCAGCTTTACAATTGACGAGGCCAAAGCCGCCAGCGAAGCCTTTACAAGCTCAGCAGGAGCAATGATCGCGCCGGTCCTGAAACTCGACGATACAGTGATCGGCACTGGCACACCCGGCCCCGTTACACGCACCGTGCAGCGCGCCTATTACAATTACATTGGCGCAGACGTTGCCCGTGTTGCGCCATGGGCGCTGGCCTGAGATCGGGCGTTGAACACATCACGCAGTTTTAAATTCAAAATAATCAGCGCCAGACAAAGCGTGACAGAATTCGACAGAATAATTGGCAAGGCAGATGTCAAAACACCGTAGATGAGCCAGCCAGACACACCGATCGTAAACAGGGTATACATCAGGAGTGAGACGCCTTGCGTATTTCCAGTGCGCACGACCAATACGGCCTGCGGGATAAAAGATAATGTGGTCAATGACGCTGCAAAAAAGCCGATAAAGTCGATCATGGCAAATCTCCAAAACTGAACCCGCCATATGCCAGCTTTTTATAAGTTTAAAAGCCCACAAGATGGCTATGCTGTTATGTCTTTTTGCATAATTAATTCCACGATACGCCACAATATAGCATGCCTATTTGACGCTTACGCACACGTCACCTTGTCAAACAAGTTTTCGCCCGTCATGCTGCAATGCAACAAGAAAATGCGGGAGATCAGCCATGGACAATTATCAGCACGCCCCTGACCGCCCGTGGATCTTCCGCACTTATGCG
>CAYUFN010000226.1:0-1868 GCA_964443965.1 uncultured Hyphomonas sp.
GGTTGTTGGCTGGCTGTCGGTACTGCTGGCCTTGCGCGCCGCACTGCAAAAGCAAATGGTTCAAGAGGCGGTGAAATCGACCATGACCATGACCTCGATGATCTTTGCAACGATCATTGCCGCCGGGTTCTTCAGCCTTGTCTTTATCGGACTGGGCGGCGAGGAACGCGTGGCGGGCATTCTGGCCGAAATGCCGGGCGGGGCCAACGGCGCGCTGGTCTTTTGCATGATAGTGATTTTCATCATGGGCTTCTTTCTGGATTTCGTCGAAATCTCGGTGATTGTGCTGCCGCTGATCACGCCGTCGCTGATCTTACTGGGTCATGATCCGATCTGGCTGGGCGTATTGATTGCGATCAACCTGCAGACCTCGTTCCTGACGCCGCCCTTCGGCTTTTCGCTGTTCTATCTGCGCGGCGTGGCCCCGGATGAAATCTCGACCGGCCAGATATATGCAGGCGTGCTACCGTTCATCTGTCTGCAGATTGTGGGCATCACGTTGATATGGCTACTGCCGGATCTGGCGACATGGCTGCCAAAAGCACTTTTTTGAAGACGCAGGCGAGCTATTGAAGATAGCCTGAAATTGTAGGACGTCGCACGTCATGCAGAAGCACCCTTTGCACTGCGCCTGCCAGTGGCGACATACTAGGGGAGTATAAACTGCTCCCTTTTCGACCGTACAATCGGGCGTAACAATGGCGGCGTATGGATCACCCTAACTGGCCCTGTCACGCTTTTTTGCGGCGCCAAGTGCTCTTTTAGGCCATAGGGTAAATCGCAAGACAGATTAGAAACCTTGGTTAGTCAATCCGGGTCAGCCAAGCGACAATCTGAACCTATGTCTAGAGCGCCGAATGCTCTTAGGGCGTCATGAACGTCGCCTGTCTGGTGGAGCGGGCGACTTGATTTGTTATCCTGTGCCGCAATAAAGACCGAAGTTCAACGCACTTCATTCACTACTGATGGATGTCAGGGTGCCCCGGCCCCAGCGAGTTTGTAAATCCATCACCTTCGATCGTGGGTTTGAGTTTTGAACCTGGCGCAAGCTCAAGTCCGGCATCGGCACCTATAGCGGTTTGTGCGGCCCGCAAGCACCTTGGCAGCAGGACCCATCGAAATTCTTAAAAACGGGCCCGCCACTACTTACCCAGCGAAACCCAGCTTGGCGCGCTTTTAAATCGCAGTATTAAGGGCGCTTTGCGACTGCCTGAAGAGCGCACCCAGAAAGTGTCTCGGATGGAGGCCGACTGAGGCAGTCAGGGAAGAATTGATGAAACAAAGATAGCGGAAACCCGCGCAACGGCTCTTGAGAATTCGTCCCTTAGAGAAACTCCCCGTCTTATTCACGCCCGGTCAAATATCGAGTTCAGCCCACAAAAGCTGAAAATACTCTTGGTATTTGGTATTACTCCGCAGCATTACTGGGTCGCGTTCTTCTCGGCTAAGATCAATGTCAATCATGTGTTTAATCCGTCCCGGACGGCGACTTAGCACCATCACTCGGTCGGCCATCGTCACAGCCTCCCCGATGTCATGGGTGACCAGGATCGCACTCTTGCGTTGTTTGGCGATGATATCCAGCACTTCGGATTGCAACAGTGTACGCGTCTGAAAATCCAGCGCCGAAAAAGGCTCGTCCAGCAAAATAACGTCTGGGTCCAGCGCCAGAGTGCGCATGAAAGCCACACGTTGGCGCATACCGCCGGATAATGTGCCGGGTTTAGAGGTTTCGAACCCCTTGAGGCCGTAAGAAGAGATAAGTCGATCTGCAATTTCATAGCGTTCAGCCGTTGCCATCCCTTTGACTTCGAGGCCAAGCGCAACATTGTCACGCACGTTGCGCCAGGGCAGCAGCATGTCCTTTT
>CAYUFN010000227.1:0-1858 GCA_964443965.1 uncultured Hyphomonas sp.
CTGATCGGCGACCGCTGCGGGGCGCACACTGTGCCTTATGTCGAGAACCGCCGGGCAGACGCTCAGCTTGAGCATGAAGCCACCACAACCAAGCTTTCCGAAGATCAGCTCTTCTACGCCCGCCAACGCGGCATCGGCGAAGAGCAGGCGGTCGCGCTTCTGGTGAACGGGTTCGTGCGTGAAGTGCTCCAAGAGCTACCAATGGAATTCGCCGTTGAAGCGCAAAAGCTGCTTGAGGTGAGTCTGGAGGGCAGTGTTGGGTAGTAAGCATAGTGTCTCCGCGAGTATATATCAAAGAATGGCGAAAACACCGTGGTTTGACGCAAAAGCAATTAGCTGACCAACTAGCTTTAATTGCTCATGATCATAATCTCTCACATGTGACTATAAGTAATATTGAACGAGGCCAACAGAGCCCGACACTGAATCAATTATATCTAATAGCAGATGCTCTTAGTGTACCAATTGTTGCACTTATTGAGGTGGACCCAACATAGGAATTTTCAGTTCTTGCATGCTAAAGTCGTACAGTTTGAAATAATATTATAGGCGGTTTTGTCCGGTTGAAGTCTTTCGGATCGAAAATGACACGTGTGCGCATCCGCGTTACACTGCGCCCATGACCCTCCCGACCAAACAGCTCTCTCTAAAGCCACCGTTAGTCGGTTGGTTCCGGCTTCCGCGCGCGTTTCGCGCACGGGCTACGCGCGGAGCTGTGTGGCGTCAAGCAAGCCCTGAAGAGCAAAACTGGCTTAAAACCCAACCGGAGCTGGAAACGCTCGGTGATTTCCTCTTTCTTGCGCCTGGTATTGAGGACGAATTATGGTTCCTGATTGAGCGCATTTGGCATGGATTTCCGGACCCACCCAAATATGCCTTTCTCGCCTATGATCTGAACGGACAACTGATTGTCGCCAAGGATGTTGATCGCTTGCCGGGAGCTTGGATACTGCAAGAGCCATAAGCGCTATAGCCATGGCGCGGTTTTACGCCCATAAGCGCGGCTGACCTTCCAAAAGAAAGACCACCCCATGCAAATAGGCGATGTTGTCCGGCTGAAATCCGGCGGACCGAAAATGACCATTACAGCGCTCGATGACAGCGAAGCGACATGCGCGTGGTTCAATCGCAATGGCCGCAACCAGAGCGATGATTTTCCCCTCGCCACGATTGAGATATTCGTCGCCCGCGAGGCGGAACCTGAGCCGATTAAGAAGGACTGGTAAAAACGGGTCCGGGCGCTGTACGGGCACGGTTTATCTTGAAATGAAAGCGCCCTGATGATGAGCCGGAGGTATGAAACCTGCTTGGCCTCTTATGCTTTTGTGTGCGGTTCTGGGCGCGTGCGCTGGAGATGGACTAAAGCCAAGGGCGGGCGCTTTTTCTGAAAGTCTGACGTTTTTCTCCTATGGCGGGTATCAGTTTGCCGGGCAGGTGCGCGGTGGATATTTGCAGGTAAATGTGCCGTGTTGCCAATCCTATTTAGCTGATGATGCCTTCAAGGCGTTGATGCTGGAAGCGGTTGAACGCCGTATGGGCTGTATGCCTGAAGCGCCTATGTTTACAGATGGATGGGTAGGGAGGTGGCAGATGACGGCACGGTTTTCATGTGCGCGGCCTGTGATTGTCAAACACCAATGAAGTAAGGGCGTATAAATACAGCTTTCAACCCTTTCAATTTGGGCCAATCTGCCCCATATGGCGGGCATGCTTACTCTATCTGATCTGAACGCCACCGTTGGCGAGGGCGAAGACGCCAAATCCATCCTCAAAGGGCTCTCGTTAGAGGTGCCCGCAGGGGAAGTTCACGCAATCATGGGCCCCAACGGGGCGGGCAAATCGACGCTCTCCTATATCC
>CAYUFN010000228.1:0-1848 GCA_964443965.1 uncultured Hyphomonas sp.
GGTCCGATTGCCGCTTTGCTCGTGTGAAGAAGCATCAATATAGCGCGCGGGAGAAGGTGTGGGATAAGTTTTTAAACTTTAATGCCTGCTTTTACGCCGCTAAGGCGTAAAGAACCTGCGCAGAATGAACGCGAGTTTGTTATTTCAGTGATCGTTTGCTTAGCCGGGGCAGTATGAGGCACCGAGGATGCGGCCCATTGATTTTTCCTGCACGATCACCGCGCAGGTATAATCATCAGATGGTAGCATCGGCGCGGAGTAAGTCTGTGGTTGACCCGTCCAGCTGCCAATAAGCCTGGCATCAACAGCAACATTTCGGCTTTGTGTGGAGCGTCCTTTATTTTCGCCGCCTGCGATGTCTGTAGATTCCTGTTTGATCATTTTCACAAATAGCGTTTCGGCATTCGCCAAGACATCATCGCTGAGGCCGGAGACACGGATTTGATAGCTGTCGCTAGTTGTTTCAAAGTCAACATGGGCAACAGGTTGAGGTGCGAGCGCGATCATCTTTTTGACGCCGCGTTTGCGTGAACCCGTTGTTTCCATAATGCCGCCAATGACAGCCTGCGGTGTGTAAACGCTGCCAGTGCCACGTAGGGCGTAATTATAATCACGTTGACGCTCTGTATGGGTTGGTTTGGAGTAGGGGTCTTTCCACTTGCCAGCACGGCCATGGACAAGATTATCCCAATAATCGACATGCCATTGGATGACGACAATGTTTTTATCGTCCGCAAGCGTATCAAAGAAGCGCTCGGCAGCCGGGCATGAGGAGCAAGACTGGGAGGTGAAGAGTTCAGCGACGACAGGCGGCGGCGCGACAGAGGCCGTATCATCTGCGGACGCTAAGGGCCCGTGGCCAGTCAGGCTCATCGCAAAAAGGCCTGTCAGGAAGGCTAGGGAGGTATGCTTTTTCATAATCTTGATATTTTCGCCGACGTTTTATCAAATTCTTGCCGACATAATGCGGAATTTTTTGCTAACAGGCAAATCGCATTCCTTCACTTGGCTGTGATAATATCTTGTCCCTAGGGAAGCTTGACGGGCTTTGCGAGAGCTGAAATTTGGTTAGGTGATCAGAGTATAATCAGAGCTGCGAGGAATATGAGCATATGGGACGGGTGACGGGTAAAAAGGCGTTAGTAACAGGTGGTGCACAAGGACTTGGTGAGGCGATTTCACGCATGTTGGCGCGTGAGGGCGCAAAAGTGACGGTCACTGACATTAATGGCACAGGCGCTGAAGAGACGGCTGCTGCGATTAATGCTGAATTTGGTGAGGGAACGGCCTTTGCCTATCAGCACGATGTGACCGATGAGGCGCGCTGGCAAAAGGTGCTGCAGGCGGGGCATGATGCAATGGGTGGGCTGAATGTGCTTGTGAACAATGCCGGTATTGGTACAATTGGGTCGGTTGAAGATGAAACCTATGAGGCCTTTCGCAGGGTACAGGCGGTTGATGTCGACTCGATTTTTCTGGGCTGCAAATATGCCATGCCCCTGATGCGCGATCATGGATTGGGCTCGATTGTGAATATTTCCTCGATTGCGGGGATCATCGCCTCGCATAATTATGTCTCTTACAATGCGGCCAAGGCAGCTGTGCGGCATATGTCGAAATCAATCGCGTTACATGGGGCCAAGACCGGCGGTAAAATCCGGTGTAATTCGGTCCACCCGACATTTATCAACACGCCGATCCTGGATGGGGTCAAACAGATGTTTGGGGAAGCAGAAGGGTTGGCCAAGCTGGCCCGGCAAGTGCCACTTGGAAAAGTAGGTGACCCGGATGATATCGCTTATGCAGTGCTGTATCTAGCTTCAGACGAGAGTAAGTTTGTGACGGGTG
>CAYUFN010000229.1:0-1768 GCA_964443965.1 uncultured Hyphomonas sp.
CAGCCTGGGTGGCCCGCCCAACCGCTTGCTTTCAACGCTGATTGATACAGCATCACAGCGCGGGATCGCGGTGGTTGCGGCCTATAATCCGCGCCTGCCGCGTGGGGGCTTTCCAGCGTCCCATCCAGACGTTATTGCCGTCACCCACAAGGGGCAGACGATAGGCAGAGGATATGCCGCGCCGGGTATGGACATTCCAACAACGCAGCCGGGCGGCGGATGGACGTTTGTCACCGGCAGCTCCTATTCTGCGGCGCATATCTCGGGGCTTCTGGCTCTCAATTACGAGCGCAGTCGTTCAGGCAAAGGGCCGTGGCGCTCGCTTGTGCGGGCCGGGCGAAGCCGCGAAATCGATATTTCGGCAACGTTCCGAAAATGAGGCTGGCAGCGCTCTGAACCCTCTTTTGCGAAACCTTGCCAAACGGGCAAATCCCAAATCTTTACAACAAGGGGTGTCCGTCCAAATGGGGGCAAGGGTCGGTTTGAATACCGGCCTTTTTGTGTTGCTGGGCGCGATGTCCTGGGTCGCGTGCGCACAGCCTCTCCACGCGCAAGTCAGCGCCAACCTCACTGTGCAAAATGACGAACGCTTCAGGGGCCGCTCGGTCAGCGAAGGCGAGCCGGTTGCAACCGTGTCGGCTGGCTATGACGATCAGTCAGGCGCCTATGCGGGCGGCTCGCTCACGGTCACGACCAATGGCGATGGTGTGGGAGTTTTGCGCGGCTCTGCGCATGCTGGATATGCGGTGTCGATTGATCGCAATGTCTCGCTTGATGCAGGCGCGGTCCTCTATCGCTACACCGACCGTTACAGCGGGGGGAGCGCGCAGACCTTTGCAGAAGTTTACGGCGGGGTGAGTGTTGGCGATCTGGCGTTCTATGCCTGGGTCTCGCCCAGCTATCTCGATCAGAATTTGCGCACGCTGTATCTTGAGGCCAATGCGGTGCGCGATTTGGGGGCAGGGTTTCGGGCCAATGCCCGCATTGGCGTATTGCAGCGCTTGTCTGGCGACGACACATTCGCCGGCTCGAGCACCCGATATGATACGCAAATTGGTCTTGCCAAAGACTTTGACAGGCTCAGCGTGAGTGTCACTGTCGGCACTGCAGGCTCTGGTGCCGGATCCTATTTCGATGGGCCATGGCAAGGGCGTGACGCGGTTGTGATCGCGGTGAGCCGCAGTTTCTAAGCCGGCGTTTTGCGCCGCGTTTTGAGGCGGCGCATAAAAAATATTAAAAATTTTTTAACCTTTATTTCGCCTGCGCCCCCACAGTCAAGTATGAGGAACAAGAGGTATCAATCAAGCCTCCTTTCTACCCGGTTGGTTCTCTTGTTCCTCAGCATCCAAACCAATTTGCAAAAGCGCGCGTCCCCCTAAATTTTTGCGCGCATAACAAGGATGATATGATGAGTTTTTCCGTGAGCTTTAAGGTACACAAGGGCAGTGAGCGCCACGCGGATCGCACGGGCGTGGCCAGTGTTTTGTACTCTTCCGCCTCGATGATTGCCCTCCTGGTCGCTGCCCCCGTTGGCGCACAGCAGGTGATCGAAGACGGCGACAATGTGAGCGTTACCTCGGCGGCAGATGGCGACACCATCTCGGTTGCCGCTGGCGTCACCAGCACTGTGGCCGATGCACCGGTTGTTGTGGCCGCGAACAATGACGTAACCCTCGACAATGCAGGCACGCTTGCGACAACCGGCATCACGCAAACGGTTCAAGTCAACCAAGGCACAACAGGCGCGGTGATCAACAACGCCGCGACG
>CAYUFN010000230.1:0-1713 GCA_964443965.1 uncultured Hyphomonas sp.
TTTGCGTACGAGCAAGTCTCGAACTCCGTTCGCAAGGCCGACTGGCCGCCGGGCGTCAGCCCGCCCCGCCGGAGCTGCTGCGCAGCGTGAGGCAAAACAAGATGCGCAGCGGGAAGTAAACCGAGAAACATATAGACTATACACATCAAAAAAGCCGCCCCAGGGTGGAGCGGCTTTTTTTAGAATAAAGAAAGCAATCTAAGCGTCGTCTTCGGGAGCCATTTGATCTGCCATTTCAGCAGCAGCTTCTTTAAGCTCGCCGGCCTGCTCATTGGCCTGAGCCTGTTGTTCAGCAGCGATAGCTTCGATGATATTCTCACCAGCGGCCTGGCGTTCAGCCTCTTCAGCGGTTCTTGCCACATTGACCTGAATATCAATAGAGACTTCAGCGTGCAGGCGGATGCCAACTTCATAGACGCCAAGTGATTTAATTGGCGCACTTAAACGGACCTGAGACTTGGCAACCTTATGCCCGGCTTCGGTGGCGGCCTCTGCAATATCACGTGCAGAGACAGAGCCGTAAAGCTGTCCTGTATCACCCGACTGGCGGATAAGGATAAGTGAAACGCCATCAAGTGAGCTGCCGGTTGTTTCAGCAGCGGCCTTGGCTTCTGCATTGCGCGCTTCAATGGCTTCCCGCTCACGCTCGAAACGAGCGCGGTTGGCATTATTTGCGAGCAGGGCTTTGCCTTGTGGGATCAGAAAGTTACGGGCAAAGCCGTTCTTTACGTTTACTTCGTCACCAATAGTGCCGAGCTTTTCGACGCGTTCAAGAAGGATAACTTGCATGATTTATCTCCTCTTACTTCACGGTGAATGGCAGAAGTGCCAGAACGCGGGCGCGCTTGATTGCTTTTGCAAGCTTGCGCTGGTTCTTGAAGCTAACTGCTGTGATACGCGATGGGACAATTTTGCCCTTCTCGGAAATGTAGCGCTGAAGAAGTTTAACGTCTTTATAGTCAATCTTCGGGCCTTTGTTCCCAGCAAATGGGTCAACCTTGCGACGGCGGCTAAAGGCGCGACGGGCAGGGATATTGGTAATGTTGATACCAGTGGGCGTTGTGCGTGCCATAGTGTCTTATCTCCTAATTTCGCGGCTTGCGATCGCGGTCGCCGCGGTCTTTGCGGGAGAGGATGGGTGAAGGCTCTTCAACCAGTTCATCAACCTTAATCGTCATATAGCGCATGACGTCATCAGAAATGCGGTGACGGCGTTCCAGTTCTTGAAGGGCTGGCGCAGGGCCATCAACGTTCAGCAGGGAATAGTGTCCCTTACGAACTTTGTTGATTGGATATGCAAGATTGCGAAGGCCCCAATATTCGGTTTTTCCGACTTTGGCGCCTTGTTCTTTAAGGAAAGTGCTCACCTCTTCGACGAACGTATCCACTTGTGCAGGGGAAATGTCCGGCCGCGTGATGATCACGTGCTCGTAAAATGCCATAATATATGTCTTCCCAGACTGTAAGATTTGCGGTGCCAACCGGGCGGGAGCCCCTGTTAACAATGGCCCTCAGCAGGGCACCATTGCCCATTAGAGACCGCAAACCTGTTGCGAAGCGCTGCATAAAGCGCAAAAACAGCACAAATGCAAGAGGACTGGCAGTATATATCCCATCGTGAATATTACTTGTCGTTATAAAGAATGGAGTGGTAAATCAGCTTATGATAAGTACAAAAAGCAAGATGTTTCGCAAATCTGTATCATTTGGAAT
>CAYUFN010000231.1:0-1705 GCA_964443965.1 uncultured Hyphomonas sp.
TTTTCTGCCATGTCTCTGGCGATTTTTCGTCCTGCTGCTGAAGCATTCCGCGCACCGACAATAGCAATGCTATCTTGTTTGAAGTGCTGACTCTTGCCCAGAATACTTAATATGGGGGGAGGTGGATCGACTGCGCGGAGCAACTTGGGATAGTCCGGCTCGCAAGATGCGATTATCCGGGCACCATAGTTGTGCGTGGCCAGAATTTCATCTTCAATTTGTGTTTGGCTTGGCGCCACCAATGGGCGCTTTCGCGTTAAATCGGCGAGATTCTCAAGCGCATTACCGGCCGTGCCATAGCGTTTAAGCAACTCTTTGAAGGTGACTGGTCCGATATTAGGTGTTCGTGATAGCCGCAGCCAATCGACGCGTTCAGGGGCACTTAGTTTTTGTGGCATATTCAAGTTTCTGGCTCTTTCTGCGCTCCAAAGCGCGGCTCAGTGCCTTTTAGAAGCCGGGCAATATTTGCGCGATGCGTCCAGAAAACGAGTACGGACAGGCCAGCCAGCACCGATATGACAAAATGTGTTTCGCCCATAAAATAAGCACCAATCGGAACACATATCGCTGCAATAAGTGCCGATAGAGATGAAATTCTTGTCAGAGCAAAGAGGCCAATCCATACTGGAGCGCCAATCACAAATCCCGGCCACGAAGCAAAGCCGAGAAGTCCTGCATAGGTTGCAATACCTTTACCGCCTTTAAAGCCCAACCAGATCGGATAACAATGACCAAGGAAGGCAGCAGCACCCGCGATAAGTCCAATATTTCTATTGAAAAAGGCTGCGAACACCAAAACAGCCAAGCCAGCTTTCAGGCTGTCTCCGAGCAGTGTTGCAAGCGCTAAATCCTTGCGGCCTGTGCGTAATACATTTGTCGCGCCGATGTTGCCTGAACCAACTTTGCGGATATCCCCGAGCCCTGCAAGGCGTGTAATCACAAGCCCAAAAGGGATTGAGCCGAGCATGTACCCACAGATCCCTGCAATCAGATAGTGTGCAATGTCTGGCATGTGTCAATCCCCTCTGGCTTGTTCTAATCCTAGCCTTCCAATTACCCTTGGGACAAGGGATGAATGGATCATAAAATCTCCGGTTGTTTTTGACACAACCATTTTACCTCCTGGACGCCTGCCAGTCGTGCAAGGCGCACAAGTTCTGCGGCAAGCTTATCTTGCCGGGCTGGCGTCCATTGAATGCCAGGCTCAGCCCATAATTTTTTGATGCAAAGTTGTCCCGTTTTGCGGTCTGCCTTAATGTCAGTACGTCCAACGAAGCGGTCGCCTTCTAAAAGCGGGTAGACATAATACCCCCATTTGCGCTTGGCTGCCGGGACAAACATTTCAACTGTGTACTCAAATCCAAACAGGCGCTGAAGACGCTTGCGGTCCCTTATAGCAGGGTCGAATGGATTGAGGATTCGTAGGCGAGATGTGGGTGCCGGACAAGCTGCAAGGCGGTTTTCGATATCAGGCAGAGCCAGCGCTTTGTGCCAAATTTTATCAGCTGCCTGAAATTCAACAGGAACAAGCATGTTGGTGTTTGCCTCAACCCATGTGGAGACTTCTCTACGATCAGTGGCTGCCCAGAAGCGCTGTATATCGCCTTGGCTGCCAAACCCGAGGCGAGAGAGTGCATTTTTTGATAGCCATTCGATCTGGGTGTCATCGTCGTGATGCTGATCGCGCAGGTGCTGGGGGATGACG
>CAYUFN010000232.1:0-1698 GCA_964443965.1 uncultured Hyphomonas sp.
ACCTATATGCTTGCCGTCGTTGTTGATGATCATGATATGGGTGTGACGCATATTATTCGAGGTGATGATCACCTACGCAACGCGCTGCGCCAGATGCCTATCTATACAGCCATGGGATGGGATATTCCTGTTTTTGCTCATGTTCCGCTTATTCATGGCGCTGATGGTGCTAAGCTTTCCAAGCGACATGGCGCCCTTGGCATCGCTGAATACCGTGATATGGGTTATTTACCTGAAGCCGTTTGTAATTATCTCCTGAGACTAGGCTGGAGTCATGGCGATCAGGAACTCTTCACGATGAAAGAGGCAAGTGCTGCTTTTAGTCTTGAATCAATAGGTAAAGCTGCTTCACGCCTCGATTTTGATAAACTTTCCGCGATTAATAGCCACTATATTCAAAGCGCAGATAAAAACCGCCTTCTTGGGCTCATAAGTGCTGAAATTGAACTAAACACGCGGCTCACACCAGAAATATACGGTAGAATCAATGCTGCACTGCCGCATCTGCTAGACCGTGGCAACACGCTCCCCGAACTTGCAGCCGCGTTTACTTTCCTCACTATCCAAAGACCACTGGGATTAAACAAGAAAGCTCGTAAAAGCTTACGTGGAGAAGCCCTTGACCGATTGGCTTTAGTGCGCGAGTTACTATCCCAGACAAACACATGGACCGCTAGCGCTTTGAAACTGACCCTTCAAGCCATTTGCGATGATCATGACTTGTCGATTGGGCAAATTGGCCCTCCCATCCGCGCCGCATTGACCGGCGGGCTTCCAGCCCCTGATATTGATCAGGTCATGGAATGGCTTGGCCGGGAGGAATGCTTGGCCCGCATAGATGATCAGATTAACGCGCAACCTGCATAAAGACAGGTAACGCAAGCAGGATAGACAGAGAAATATTATGGAAAACAATGTTAAAGATGCTGGCAAAGCGACAATCCAAGTCGATGGGAAAACGATAGAGCTTCCCATTTATAGCGGTACAGACGGGCCGAATGTTATTGATGTAAAAACCCTCTATGCCCAAACGGGTCATTTTACCTTGGATCCTGGATTTACCTCTACAGGGTCTTGTGAAAGTCAAATTACTTTTATCAACGGGGAAAAGGGCGAGTTGTTGCACCGAGGCTACCCCATCGACCAACTCGCTGAACAAGCCGATTTCCTAGAAGTGTGCTATTTGCTCTACCATGGTGAACTGCCAAACCGCGACCAATCCCGGGAATTCCGCCGGGCGATTACATATCACACGATGCTGGATGCACAGATTGATAAATTCTTTGAGGGTTTCCGGCGTGACAGTCATCCAATGGCCATGATGGCCGGTACGGTGAGTGCTCTGTCTGCGTTTTATCCTGACGCGATGGATGATGGTGACCCTGAACAGCGCCGCTTATCTTCTTACCGCTTAATCGCAAAAATGCCGACCCTTGCAGCACGCGCCTTTAAGTACTCACAAGGACAACCCTTCGTTCACCCTCGCAATGAATTAGGCTATGCCGAAAACTTCCTGCGTATGTGCTTTTCCGTTCCAGCAGAAGATTACACGCCAAACCCTGTTCTGACAGATGCCATGGATAAAATTTTTATTCTTCATGCTGACCATGAGCAAAATGCCTCTACGTCGACTGTGCGTTTGGCAGGCTCTTCTGGCACACACCCCTTCGCGGCTGTATCTGCTGGCATCTCTTCTCT
>CAYUFN010000233.1:0-1674 GCA_964443965.1 uncultured Hyphomonas sp.
ATCCGTGATATTCTGCACAGGGTCTCAGATCGCTTCCCGGTGCGCGTCATTCTTTGGCCCGCTTTGGTGCAAGGTGACCTTGCCGCCGGGCAGATTGAGGCCGGCATTCGAGGCTTTAATGCATTAAAGCCCGCTGATCGGCCTGATGTATTGATCGTCGGGCGCGGCGGTGGCTCGATTGAAGATCTTTGGCCTTTTAACGAGGAAGCTGTTGTCCGTGCGGCATTTGAAAGTGAGATTCCACTAATCTCCGCAGTTGGTCACGAAACCGACACCACGCTTATAGATTATGTCTCTGATGCACGCGCGCCAACGCCTACAGGCGCTGCAGAGATTGCTGTGCCTGTACGCGCGGACCTGGCCTTAGCCATTGAAGAATATGGCTCACGCCTGAAACGCGCCTTACGGAACCGCGCAGATCGCGGTCGTACACGACTAAAAGCTGCGCGCCTGCCACGGGCTGACAGCCTGCTAACTCCCAAACGCCAACGCTTTGACTATGCAGATGCAGGACTCAAACGCGGCTTGCTGGGCGTTACACACAAGAAACGAATGGATTTAACACACATAGCCGCGCGGCTCCGGCCTGAGACACTGCCGGCTGATTTAAAACGCCGCCGTCAGCGCTTGCGAGAGATTTCAGTTCGTGCCCGTCCGGCCCTGAACCGCTTGCAACAACGCAACGCCGAACGCCTCGGCGCGCTTTCAAAGTTGCTGCATACTTTATCTTATGAAGCCACACTCGAACGCGGTTACGCTATTGTTCGCGCAGAAGACGGCACGTTGATTCGCACAGTCACTGGGGCCGGTAAAGCCGCCCACATGACCTTGACCTTTGCAGATGGCGATGTCGTGGCCACGCCTGTGGCAGATGGATCTCCACCAAAAGCAACGCTTGCAAAACCGAAAAAAACCCGAACATCCAAAGGCAGTGACCAAGGCAGCCTGTTTTAGACTTAATCGCCATTAACCCTGCCTCATTCTTTCTCAAAATCTCCCAATTACTTACCCAAATCTGCCCTATTTCCTGGCTATTTTTGTAAGGGAAGCAAAAGGAGTAAGATTATGGGAGCCAAAAGAAACAATACAATCGCGCTGGCAACCGCTGGTCTTTTCATCGTTCTGGGCATGTGTGCACCTGCGCAGGCCCAAACAGACCCCACAGCGACAGATTACAAGGCCGCCGCTTTCACCCGCGACCTACCTTCAGCACTTGATCACCGCCAAGTGCGCAGAATTGACCTCGATACATTTTCTCAAATGAATTCAGAAGCAAACACAGTTATCCTCGATACACGCAGCCGCAAAGATTTTGCTGAAGGCCACATTTATGGCGCGGTCAACTTGCCACTCTCAGAGATGACGCTCTTGAATTTAGCTGACGCTGTCGATGACCGCGAGACACGCATTTTAATTTTTGGAGATGAAAATATTGCTGAAATTGCAGCCAGGTCAGACTATGAAGTATCGACCTTGCCGATCAATATGCTGACCTATATCAGCCTGCATCGTTATGGTTATTATGAAGTTTATGAGCTTAGTGAAAAAGCCTCTTTTAAAGACGAACGCATGGACTGGTTTGAAGAGCCCCAGCTTGTTGCGACGCTGACAGATGCTAGCTTTAATTGATAAGTAATTCTAAATCTGCTGTTATATATATCACCTGCTTCTAAA
>CAYUFN010000234.1:0-1596 GCA_964443965.1 uncultured Hyphomonas sp.
CCTGTGTCTGTGTTTCTTCGCCTACCTGACGCTGCGCCAGATCAAGCAACGGCATCACTGCCGAGCGCTGACGCCCTTCAGGATAGCGCGCAATAACTTTCTTCGCCTGCTTTGCGTTGGCCGCAGTAAACGCAAAACCACCCCAGCGGGCACGCATTTCTGCTTCATCAGGTGTGTTGGGGGTATCAGCCATTTATATTTGCTCTTTTTTCAGCTTCAATCAGCTTCTCATCTGTATCATAGCGGAACCAGTAAATCTTATAACCGCGATCATAGCTTTCAGGATCTCTAATATACATTTTGGCATTGAGCCGTGTAGACCCACCCTCAAATGTCCAAGTGCATCTGGCTATAGGTTCGCCTACTTCTGCTGAACAACTATACTTAGTTGGTACACCATGTTGGGAATGTATAAAATCAACAGCATCGGCGAGTGCGATATCAGCCTCTGCTCTAGTCTTACCCAAATCAAACATTTTATCGACGAACAGTTGATCCAGAAACGGATTATAAAAACCGTATGGAATCGCCGTGTAAGCGCCATGTCCTAAAGCCAGTGCAGAAAGATCGCGAGCGATAAGACCCTCAGCAAATGTATTTGCCAATTTTAATCTGGCGTCTTTATCTTTAGCGTAAAGTTTTGCGAGAGAAGCCTTGCCATCATTTGATAACGGCCCGATAGGCGGTGGTGGTATAGATATTGAAGAATATTTGCGTTCCAGCTGTTTAAATTGAGCCTTAGGAAAAATATCAACAAAAGCGACACTTTTTCCTGCTTTTTCGAGAACTAACCTACCCCGATATTTTTCCTTATCACAGGCCCATTGATAGGTGTAAGTCTTATATTCTTGAATTATTTTACGCTCAATCTCTTTCGCCTTACAACCGGATAGAGCGTGAAAAACTTGTGATCTCTCTGAAAACTCACGCACATAAAATTGCAAAGAGCCGACATGCGATACCATCCAGTCAAGCTCATCCATATCGCCACTTTGTAAAGCCGCGATTGTGTCTTTAACGACCGGACTATCTGGCACAGCAGATTTCTCGGCAAAAACAGGTGTCGCCAACAATACTGCTAAAACAAAAGATAGCACAATTCTCACCGGTCGCATTCTCCGAATACGACATCAATTGCGCCCAAAATGGCGGTGGCATCAGGGAGCATGTGGCCTTTGCACATGAAATCCATGGCTTGCAGGTGGCTGAAAGCGGTTGGACGGATTTTGCAGCGATAGGGTTTGTTGCTGCCATCGCTGACCAGAAAGACACCAAATTCGCCCTTGGGGCTTTCGGTGGCGACATAAACTTCGCCAGCGGGCACGTGAAAGCCTTCGGTGTACAACTTAAAGTGATGGATCAGCGCTTCCATGGACTGCTTCATTTCGCCGCGTTTGGGCGGGACAATTTTGCGGTCGGTTGAAGCAATGGGGCCTTCTGGCATTTGCTGTAGGCATTGGCGCATAATGCGCGCGGATTGACGCACTTCCTCAACCCGCACCATGAAGCGATCATAGCAATCACCGCGCGTGCCAACAGGGATTTCAAAATCCATCCGGTCATACACATCATAAGGCTGTGACTTACGCAGATCCC
>CAYUFN010000235.1:0-1594 GCA_964443965.1 uncultured Hyphomonas sp.
TTTGTAGGCGTTTGATTCTATTCAGTTTGTGATTTTCAAAGGTGCGGGGTTCAGCGGCCTTTAGCGTTTGAAGTAGGCCCGGCTATTTTTTAGTTGCAGCTTGGCGAAGGCTTTAGCGTTAGGGGTCTGCTGAGGCGTTCGCTTCATCGGTCTCAACGGGTTGTTCGCAGGCGTCTATATGCTCTTGGGTTCTGCTGGCTGAGTTTGCTTCTGTCAGGTCAGTGATGAAGGCTACGTTTTTCCCATCATTGATGGGCAACGAGAATGAAAACGTTTCCCCTCCAGGCAAGCTGAGTTGGTGGCGCGTCAATGTGTCTGTATTGGTGGCAGAAACAATGGACACGGCGCAAATGGAACCAAGCTTGTACCAGACGGAGCCCGGTTCATAAGCCCGTTGATACCAACCGCCAAAATAGGAATCAGTCAGGAGGACACCGCCTTCGGAAAAATCGTATCGCCCGGAAGTGTAAAACAATTTTATGGTCTCATCGGGCAGCAGAAACTGTTTTTCTAGCAACCATTCGCGGTGCGTCGCCGGCAATGCGTCAGGCGCAACGATGCCCTGCGCGATGCCTTTGACTTGTTTAAAGGCTTGCCAATCGATTGGCTCGCCGCTGTCGCACACTGTCTTGTAGTCCGGGTCCATGTTGCGATCATTGATGTACCTGGCGCGCCGAATAAATTCTGTATGCAGGTTTTCTTCTGTTGATAACAAAAGTTGAACGTAATTTTCTTCATCGGTGTCATGCAATTTGTAGACGGAGTCGGTGAGGGAGCCGCCCTCTGAGACGGTTTCAAAATCACATACCTCGCCGAGCTTGAACCATTGTGAAGCAAGCTTTCCATTTTCTTGCCACCATGCCCCGACATATTTGTCTGTCAGCAAGTTTCCGCCCTCAGAAATCGAAGTGATCCCTTCTGAGTAAAATAGAAGCGGCGTTTCGCCTTCTGTGAGGTATTCGTTTGTCTTCATCCAAGCTATTTGGTCCTCTGGAATGTCGTCGCCAGCCGTAATTTTTGTGGAGATTCCGTTGGTGCTGGCTAAAAGTCCTAGCAGGATTAAGATGCCGAAAAGCAGGAACAAGAGGGCACCACCCCAGCGAATGAGCGTGCTGCCGCCAATCGGCACACCAGATTCACGCGCAAATTTGCGATGCAAATGAGCATGCCATGCGAGCAAACCGACCAAGCCCGCATAGAGCAGGTTTCGCGCGGAAAAGAGGATGAAATTGGCGCTTATGTCCATGAAACTTTCGACGAAACCGGCCAATACAAAGATGAACAGGAAGGGCGCAGCGAGGCGTGAGCCATTCCAGCCCATCAACGCCGCAGAGATTTGGCAGACACCAATCACCAGCAGGCCGATTCCGTAGTCCATGGAGGAATTGTCTGTGTCGCCAAAGATGTTCAGCAATCCACCCAGCACCGCTATGGCCCCGATGCACATAAAGAAAATTGATATGACGCGCATCCAGCGGCGGTGTTTCAATTGCTGCGTTCCGGGCTGAGGCGTTGCATACGCTGGAGGGGTGAGCGTGTTTGTCATCGCGTCACCTAATGAGCTTCCGCCCATGTCTTTGCCGCGCGGGCGTCG
>CAYUFN010000236.1:0-1550 GCA_964443965.1 uncultured Hyphomonas sp.
AGCCATGATTTCTGGAAAGTAAATCTTGGTCCGGGGCTTTGGAAGGCCCTGCATTTGGGCGTATATTTTGCGTACGGCCTGCTTGTGGCCCATATTGCTTTGGGCGCAATCCAGTTTGAGAAAAGCCCAATTTATGTCACCGTGTTGTATGGTGGGGCAGCACTTGTCTCAGGATTGCACATAATAACAGCGCTCGCCACCTTAAGCCCTGCCAGAAAAAGCGATGAGGAGGGCTGGATTAAGGTCGCGGCATTTGCCGAAATGATAAATTTTCGAGCCAAGACTGTCAGGCCGATATCTGGTGAGGCAATTGCTGTCTTTCGCAATAATAATGAGGTGGTGGCTGTCTCTAATATCTGCCGCCATCAGGGTGGCCCGCTAGGGGAAGGGCGTATTGTCAATGGTGAGATTACGTGCCCTTGGCACGGGTTTCAGTATCGCCCGGGCGATGGTTGCTCACCGGCACCTTTCACAGAGAAGATCGCAACCTATGCTACCAAAATCGATGATGGCGTCGTTTACGTCAGCATAACTGCCAATCCGCCTGGCACGCCGCAAAGGCCATCAACCGCAGGAGACACGACATGAAAAAAGATAATTTCTTTATCGGTTGGTCCGACGATACACCACGTATCGACCGGCGGGTTTTCCTGGGGTCCGGGATCGCGCTTATGGGTGCAGCGGCAGGGGGCGCAGCACTTCTGGCCAGGCATCAAAATCCGGTTGGTCCAGGCGCGTGGAATATGGGAGATGTACGAACTTTTACAGGTCTTGTAACAGCCGCGCCATACGCCATGTTACGCACAGCTGATATTGATGGCGCGCCAAAAACGGCCCTGCTATCTTGTATGGGGAAGTGCGGTGTGAGCGCGCGGATTGGTGCTCATGATGGGCAACCAGTCACGATACGCGGCAGCCTTATCCAGCGTGGGCAGCATACGATGATTGCCGTTGTTGATGATGTTGATTGGATCGCCCCGGCCGATGTCACCTTGTCGACAGACTTTGCTTTTCCAGAGATGATACCGCTTGGTCAGATTGATCTTGAGGGTGAAATTCTCGATAGCAAATGCTGGTTTGGAGCCATGCGGCCTGCTGATGGTAAAGTGCACAAGGCTTGTGCTGCGCTTTGTATTCGCGGGGGGCTGCCGCCAGCTTTCTTTGCTAGGGACAAAGCAGGGAATGACACGCTTCTGATCATGACGCATGCTAAAAACGGGCACGGCCCAGACCTTCTGCCATTTGTCGCCGACCCTGTTCGGATCAGCGGCAATATTTATCAATGGGGAAATTTGCGCGTTTTGGATAACCCTGTCTCTAGCATTCGCCGCTTAAGTTAAACTGCCAGCCGATGAGATTGCCAAGCGGAGCCATCTCCTAATAGATGTCCGGGACATTTCAAAAAACTTATCCCACACTTTCTCCCGCGCGCTATATTGATGCTTCTTCACACGAGCAAAGCGGCAATCGGACCGACCGGTTGTTCGTGTGAGGACGGGTTTCCTAAGTCTGAGGCGGGTGCGTAACGGCCATCTGTCCTGGCTATGGCG